>CALQBK020000159.1 GCA_943328795.2 Bifidobacterium breve | reverse complement strand
GCTCGGCGGAGACCGGCACGACGGTAGCGGACGCGCCGCCGT
Organism: Bifidobacterium breve; assembly: GCA_943328795.2. GTDB lineage: Bacteria > Myxococcota_A > UBA796 > UBA796 > SXON01 > CAIUMM01. The sequence continues at coordinate 10,684 of CALQBK020000159.1, read as the reverse complement.
CGGCGAGCATCGAGTGGAATTCCAGCTCCCGGAACAGGGCCTCGAGCGCCGGGGGGTTCGGCGGCGGGATGGTCAAGTCCCCGACGTGCACGGAGAGCGGCGCGTGGCGATCAATCGTGGCCAGCTCGCGGGACAGGTAGGCCGTGGCGCGGTGCTCCTCCAGGTTCGCGCGCTGCCGGGCGGGCAGCTCGTCGAGCTTTGCGTAGATGCCGTCCACCGAGCCGTACTTCTCCAGCAACGTCGTCGCGCCCTTCTGGCCGATGCCAGCGACGCCCGGGATCCCGTCGATCGCGTCGCCCATCAGCGCGAGCAGGTCCACCACCTGGTCTGGGCGGACGCCCCACTTCTTGCCGACCAGCACGGCGTCGAACGTCACGTCGCGCATCGGGTCGAACATCCGCACGCGGTCGTCCACGAGCTGCGCGAAGTCCTTGTCGCCTGCCACGATCACCACGTCCAGGCCGGCCTCGGCGCCCTCGCGCGCGAGCGTGCCGATGACGTCGTCCGCCTCCCAGCCGGGCAGCCGCACGATAGGGAAGCCGTGCGCGGTGACCAGGGTGTCGACCCAGGGCATTTGCTCCCGCAGGTCCGCCGCCATGGGCGGACGCTCGGCCTTGTACGCGGCGAACTTGACCTCGCGGTGGGTTGGGCCCGGGGCGTCGAAGACCACCGCGCCGGCCGTCGGCCGTCGGCCCGAGAACAGCTTCTTGAACATGTTCTGGAAGCCGAGCAGCGCGTTGGTGTGCAGCCCCGTCGACGTGACGAGGTTGGACGGGAGCGCGAAGTAGGCTCGGAAGATGAGCCAGGTGCCGTCGACGAGGACGAGGCGGTCGGGTTTGGCCATCGGCCCTGCTATCCGCCTGGCCGGCCCCCGGGCCGTGTCCGAATTTGCCCCCTTCAAAATCGGACACGAAAGGGCCATTTTCTGACCGGGGTGGGGGTTGACGTCGGGGCTACCCGGTCAGTCGTTGCCGGACTCGGTGCCGCCAAGCAGCGCGAGCACGTGGGCGTTGTCGCCTTCGCGGCCAAGCCAATAGCCCTGGGCGTGGTGGCAACCCAAGTCTCGGAGGCGCGCGAGGTCCGCCGCGTTCTCGACTCCCTCTGCCACGACGTCGAGGCCGCAAGCGGTCGCCAGGGCGATCACGGAGCCGACGATCCGCGCGTGGCGCGGGTCGCCCGAGAGGTCACCGATGAACGCGCGGTCCAACTTGACGCCGTGCAAGGGGAGGTCGGCCAGGCAAGACAACGAGGAGTGGCCGGTGCCGAAGTCATCGAGGTAGGTGCGGACCCCGAGGGCGGCGAGCCGCTCCAGGGCCGAGCGGGCCTCCGTCGGCTCGCGGACAAACGTCGCCTCGGTGACCTCGACGACGAGGTTTCTGGCCCCGCCCAGGTCCTCGATCACCTCTGCGACCCGCACGAGGAGGTCGGGCTCCAGCAGTTGCTTTCCGGACAGGTTCAGGCGGACGTCGCAGCCGGTGTTGCTCCACGTGCGGAAGTCGCGCGCGGCGCGCTCGAGCGCCCAGAGGTTCAGCGCGTGCGCGACCCCGGCGTCCTCGGCAGCGGCGACCAGCGTGGAGGCCGACCTGCCGGCCCACTTGCCGTCGCGCCAGCGCAAGAGCGCCTCGAACCCCACGATCTCGTTGTCGGCGAGCCGCACGATAGGCTGGTAGTGCAGGTCGAAGAGGCCGTCGTCTACGGCCTGGCGTACGTCGGCCTCGAAGGCTACCCGCTCCATGGCCTCGGTCTTCATGTCGTGGCCAAAGAGCACGAAGCGGCCGCGGCCCTCGGCCTTCGCCCGGTACATCGCGGCATCGGCGTCCCGGACCAGGTCCGCCGCGGCCGCGTAAGGGGTGTCGCTCGTCGCTACGCCGATGCTCGCCGAGACCCGGAGACGTTGCCCTGCGATGTTGTACGGGCGGCCGAGGGTCGCCAGCAAGCGATTCGCGACGAGCGCGACATCGTGCTCGGAGCGCAAGTCCGTGAGCAAGACGAGGAACTCGTCGCCGCCGAGCCGTGCGGAGGTGGAAGGCTCCGAGGTGAAGTGGTCGCTGCTGCGGAGCGCGCCTTTCAAGCGGGCGGCCACGTCGACGAGGAGCTGGTCGCCGCAAGCGTGGCCGAACGTGTCGTTGATGTGCTTGAACCGGTCGAGGTCCAGGAACGCGACGGCGAACCGGCGGGTGGGATCGGCGCGGTGACGGGCGATCGCGGCGTCCAACCTGTGCGAGAACAGCGCTCGATTCGGCAGGCCCGTGAGCTTGTCGTGCATCGAAGCGCGCTGGATCTCGGCGGTGCGATCGCGCACGATGGTCTCGAGCTCGAGCGCGCGCTGGGACGCGGCGCGCTGCCCGACCCACCGCTCGGTGAGCGCGTTGGAGAGCTGGACGACCTCGACCGGGTCGAACGGCTTCTTGAGGATCAACACCCTGTCCGTCGGTCCGAGCTTTTGGGAGATCTCTTCGAGCGAGGCGTCCGAGTACGCGGTGCAGATGACGATGTAAATCGCGGGATCTGCGGCCATCAATCGCGCAGTCGTCTCCAGCCCGTCCCAGCCCGGCGGCATCCGCATGTCTACGAACGCGAGCTGGTAGGGATCCTGCTCAGCCAAGGCCGCCTGGGCCCGCGCGAGCGCATCTTCCCCCTGCAGCGCCGAGTCCATCCGGAAGCGCGGCCGCTGCTCCGCCGCTGGCCCGCCGAACAACGCCGCGTGGGCGTCCGCCAACGTGGACCCCGGGCGGCCCTGCAGGATGCGCCGCATCACGTCGTGGATCGCCTGGTTGTCGTCGACGATCAGCAGGCGGCGGCTGTGCGTGGGGGTCATGCCGCGAGCCCTTGGACCGGGATGTCCAGCGTGAAGGTCGCGCCCTGGCCGGGACCCGGGCTCGAGCCGGTGAGCGCGCCCCCCAGCCGGGCAGCCATGTTCGCCGCGCTGTGGAGGCCGATCCCGAGGCTCCCGGGTCGCGTGCTGTTGCCAGGCGCGAAGATCGTGGTGATGCGCCCGGGCTCGATACCCATGCCGTTGTCTACGACCTGGATCCGAAGGTTGCCGCCGCCCGACGTGGTCGCGTTGACGTCGACCCGCGCGTCGGGCCGGCCTCGCGTTGCGGCCAGCGCGTTTTGAAGGAGGTTCCCCAAGATCTGCAGCACCGCGCTGCGGTCGACGCGGTAGCGGCCTTCGGCCTCGACAAGCGTGCCCATCTGTACTTGGTAACGCTCAAAGCTCGCTGCGTGAAGGCGAACGGCGTCCGTGATGAGTGCTTGCACCGTGACAACCTCCAACGGTCGGGCGCCGGGGCCATCGGCCTCCCTCGCAGTCAGCAAGTCCCGGATGTGGTCGACGCCGGTGAGCAGGCGCTCCGTGTCCTCTGCCAGCTCTTTCCGCTCGGCGACGCTCTCGTCGATCAGCGCTCGGAGGTAGGACCGGACCCTGTCGCCGTTCTCCGCGAAGAACATCGGGAGGTCATCCTGGTGGCGGTCGAGGAGATCGGCCAGCTCTGCGAGGCGCTGCGTGACCGGGGTGGAGGTTTGGCCGGCGAGGTGGGCCGACGCCACCGTTACGCCAGTGAGGACGTTTCCGAGGTTGTGCAGCATTTCGACCGCGTAATCGGCTTGACCCGCGCGGCGGGCGACATCGAGCATCTCGCGCCGCGAGTCCGCGAGGCGTTGCACCATCGTGTCGAACTCCTCGGCGAGCGTCCCAATCTCGTCGGAGCTCTCGAGGCGGAGCGGCGGGGCGAGGTCCCCCTGCTTGCCAACCCGTAGCGCGTGCCGCGTGAGCAGCGCCATCGGCTGGACGACGGTCAGCCTGAGCCCGAACCACGTGGCGCCGAGCAGGGATAGACCGAGCGCGAAGCTGCTCAGCGTCGCCGCCCGCATGGCGCTTCGGCCGCGCGAGGTGATCTCCCGGGAGAGCTCGGTGTCCAGCAGCACGTTCGGCTCACCGGACAGGTCGGCGAGGGTCGCGTAGGCGTGGAGCGTGTCGGGGTCGCGCGGGTCGAACACGGCGTCGCCCGGCGGCCGGGTCGCGAGCGGCGTCCCTGGGAGGACAGGGAGGTCCGGGCTCGACGTCAGCAACGCCCGAAAGCGCACCCGCGTCCGGGCAGCGACCTCTGCCACGGCTTGCCCGTCGAGCAGGCGTCCCATGACGATGGCCCCTCGAGGGGCTCCTGTTCGGTCCCTCGGGAGGACGCGATAGGCGCCGATGAGCAGCGGCCCTAGGTCGGTCGCCAGCAGGCCCGAGATCCCAGGCGCCGGGACGCTCCGCAGCGAAGGGGCTGCGCGAATCGCCTCCACGAGGCGGTCGTCGTCGATCCGCTCTCCGGTGGATCGGTCGGCCCGACTGCCCCAGCGCAGCGCTCCGTCCGACTGGATGTAGGCCACGACGTCCAGGCTGCTGTTGCTGTACAGCCCGCTCGTGAAGTTCTCTGCCTCGTAGGCTTTGTTCCCGTCCTCCATGTACGCGTAGGTGTCGTCCCAGCATGCGTAGTCTTGTGCGGTGCCGAGGATGTCCTCCCCGTCACGGCGCAGCGCCTCGGTGACCCGGGCGAGGTCCTCGCGGGCCTCGCCCCGCTCGGCCTCCGCGAACTCCGGCAGCAAGATCTGCCGCTGCACGAGCCAGCCGCTGAAGGCGGTGGCGGTCGCGACGGCGGCGAGCAAGAAGAGGATCTTGGAGCGGACGGACACGGTGGACCCACAGGTGTGCATTGAACCACAACTCCGGGACGGATTGTTGGCAGGGGGCTGGCCCCCCCTGCGATGGGATGCGGCGTTACACCCGGGCCGATGACGCCTTTCCGTCGACTCGCCGTGTCCGAGGTGTCCATCCGGGGCGAGCGGGCCTTCGCGGGGATCGCCCCCTACGCGCGGCTCAAGGGCATGCTCGTCCGCGACAAGTTCGCGTTTCGGCTGCCGGGGACGGCGGACCCGGACCGGGTGTTGTTCCTGAACCTCACCTTTTGGAACGCCGCGGAGAGCAGCGATCTGCTCGCCGACGACACGGTCGACGCCGACGTCTTGGCGCACGCCGCGTGGCATCACGCGGCCCGCCGGGCGTTGGACGGCCCGTTGCCTCCGACGGCGGCGGCGCTCTTCCTCGGCGAGTCCATCGCGAGCGCGTTCGACCTGTACGTGATCGGGACCATGCTGGCGACCGGTCGGTCGAACGCCTACCTTCGCGGCCAGGTGCCAGCGATCTCGGCAGCGGCCCGGTGCGCGGGGCTCTCCGAGGTCGAGCTCGCCGCGCTGTTCGGCGCTGTCGCGGCCGAGCCGGACAGGGCGTTCGAGGACTTGCGCCAACTCCTGTTCGACGCGTCGTGTGCGTTGGTCCGTTGCGCGGACATCGACGCTGCCGCGGGCGTGCTCGCGGGGTTCGCGGGCCACCGGTTCATCGCGCTGCTGCATCACTTCGCGCTGTCGAGCTGGGTCCTGTACGCCCGCGCCTACGCGGGTCCGGCCGTAGAGGATGACGCTGCGGTTGCCGTGGACGTTGCTCTCCGCGCGTCTCCGGCGGCGTTGACGTGGCTCTCGGACAATTGGCTGTCCCCGGGCGTTGGGCCGGCGGCGGACGCGTGAGCGCGCCGCGGCTCCTGCTCCTCCTCGCCGCGTGCGCGAGCTGCGCGCACCAGGGCGCAGACGACTCCGGCGTGGACCCCGCCGCTGCTTTCTCCCCGCCGGACGGGCCGGGGCCCTACCGCGCCAGCGCGATGACGCTCGAGTGGACCGACGCGCGAGGCCAGGACCTCGTCGCGGAGGTGTGGTACCCCGTCCCGCTCGACTCCGACTGCGAGGTCGAGCCGTACACCGAGCTCCCGATAAGCGGGTCAGCCTGCCGAGAAGCCGAGCCCGCTACGCCGCCCGAGGGCGGGTTCCCGCTCGTCGCGTTCTCGCATGGCAACGCGGGGATCCGCTACCAGTCGATCTTCTTGACCGAGGCGCTCGCCCAACACGGGTACGTCGTCGTCGCGCCGGACCACCCGTACAACACGCTGCTCGACTTCGACCAGGACCAGCTCGGCACGGTCGCCGAGCGCCGGCCGGGCGACATCACGTCGGCGGTGGACCGGGTCGCGGAGCTGTCTGTGCCCCCGCTGTCGGAGGTGGATCCGGCGGGTGCAGTCCTCGGCGGGCTCGCCGACACGTCGCGGTTCGGGATGGCGGGGCACAGCTTCGGGGGGTGGACGACGCTCGCGGTCGGGGGAGGGGACATCGACCTGGCGGGGCTGCGGGTGTTCTGCGCGGACCCGGCGAACATCGCGATCGACTACGACTTCTGCGGGGTGCTGGACGAGCTCCCGGACCTCGCTACCGACGCGGACTTCGCCCCGCCAGATGGGCGCGTCGTGTCGAACCTCTCGATGGCCCCCGCCGGCTGGTACAGCTTCGCGGCCGGCGCGGTCGGCGAGCCCGGCGGCCTCGACCCGGTGCTGCCGACGCTGGTCATGGGCGGGTCTAAGGACGACTCGGAGAGCGTAGAGGACGAGATCCAGCCGCTCTACGATCGGCTCGCGGCCGATGCGTCGCTGCACGGGCCGGACGCGCTGGCGGTGTTGGAGGGCGCCGGCCACTACGCGTTCACCGACATCTGCCTCGTCGGGGACCTCCAGCCGGACTGCGCCGAGGCCGATGGCGGGTACATCGATCTCGACCGCGCCCTCGCGATCATCGACGACCTCGCGATCGCGTGGTTCGGGGTGACGCTGCGAGGCGACGCCCGCTACCAGCCCTGGTTGGACTCGGCCGCGGGCGACTGGGCCGAGGTCACCTGGACCGGAGGCTGATCAGCCCCGCTCGCGGACGTCCCGGTACTTGGCGGTCCCGCACTGGCCCTTGAGCTCGCACTGGGCCTCCGCCGGGAGCGGGAACCACCGCAGGCGCTCGTACCCCGCCGAGATCGCTTCGCCGGGCGCCAGCGGGGCGGTCGACTGCTCCTGCTCGATCGCCGCCACCTGCCGGTGGGCCTCCTCGAGGTACGTCTTGAGCACGGACTCGGGCTCGGTCTCGTGGCGCCGCCTGTACTCCAGGTGCCCGGACGCGTAGTCGATGTCCTGCAGGCTGCGCTGCGGCGCGCTCGGCGGCGAGCGGTGGACCCAGTTGCCCGGGCCGGGCTCGAACGTGTAGTGCGTCAAGAACTTCCACCCGTGGGTCGCGACGAAGTCCACGGCAGACAGGATGAACTCGAACTGGGCCTCGGTGATGAAGTAGTTGAAGTTCAGCCGCGCCCAGCCCGGCTTCACGCCGTGGCCCCCGCGTACGATCTCTCGCTCGAACGCCTTGGACATCAAGAGGTCGTAGCCGAGCAGGCGGTGGCCGTACGGCCCGGCGCACGAGCAGCCGCCGCGCGCCTGGATCCCGAACAGGTCGTTGAGCAGCGCGACGACGAAGTTGTGGTGGAGCCGCCCCTCCTGGGCGGGCTCGCCCGGGGGCGTCGGGGCGACGTGCTTGATCACGAAGCTCACGATCGAGAGGCGCCACGCGTCTCGGTTGCCCAAGATCGCGATGTTGGGGTTCTCGGACCAGCGGGCGATCGCGCGCCGGATGAACGCAGACTCGCGCTCGTAGATCGCCGCGTGGCCGACGGCCTCCTTGAGCTGGAACACCAGCCCCGCGCGGATGCTCTCGATGATGGCGGGGGTGCCGCCCTCCTCGCGGTGGACCGGGTCTTCGACGTAGCGGTGATCCGCCGAGCTCACGTAGACCACGGTGCCGCCACCGGGCACGGCCGGCACCGTGTTCTTGAACAGGTGGCGTTTTGCGACCAGCACGCCGGGCGTGCCGGGGCCGCCGATGAACTTGTGGGGGGAGATGAAGATCGCGTCCTTGTACGCGCCCTCCATGCCCGGTGTCCCGACGTCCGGGTGGTTCATCTGGATCTCGACGTATGGCCCGGCCGCGGCGAAGTCGAAGAAGGACAGCGCGCCGTACTTGTGGAGCAGCTTTGAGATCGCCCAGGTCTGGCTGCCGATGCCGGTCACGTTGCTCGCGGCGGAGAAGCTGCCGATCTTCAGCGGGCGGTCGGCGTAGCGCTTGAGCTCGGACTCGAGCTCGGCCAGGTCGACGTGGCCATCGGCGTCCTCGTCGATCGTCACGAGGTCGGCGATGCTCTCGCGCCACGGGATCTCGTTCGAGTGGTGCTCGTAGGGGCCGATGAACACGACCGGGCGGGCGTCCGCAGGGATCTGGCTGTCGAGCTTCCAGCGCTCGGACAGGTCGTGCGGCAAGCGCAGGTTGAGCACGTCGACCAGCTTGTTCACGGCGCCGGTCGCGCCCGAGCCGCAGAAGATCACGAGGTCGTCCGGCCCGCCGCGCACGGCGTCGTGGATGATCCCGCGGGCGTCCTCGCGGAACCGGTTGGTCTGGCGGCCCGTGCCGCTCATCTCGGTGTGCGTGTTCGCGTAGAACGGCATGACCTCCTGGCGCAGGAAGTCCTCGATGAACGAGAGGGAGCGGCCGGAGGCCGTGTAGTCCGCGTACGTGACGCGCCGCGGGCCGTACGGGCCGTGGATGACCTGGTCGTCGCCGATGATGGACGCTTGGATCGTCTCGATGAGGTTCACGCGCGTAGCTCCGTACGACCGGGGCTTATCCGCTGGGGTGCGCGTCGGGGCCCTGCGAGTGTGCGCGAGTCCGGCACGCGCGGGATGAGGTAGAGTCCCGGGATGGCCATCCGCATCAACGACCTGATCACCGCCTCGATGCAGCTCAAGGCGTCGGACATCCACGTCTCGTCAGGGGAGATCCCCGCTTTCCGCGTGGATGGCGAGATCCTCCGGATGACGGGCGCCGAGGCGCTCACCAACGACGATGCGAAGCGCTTGGCGTACTCGATGATGCAGGAGCGGCAGCGTACTACCTTTGAGAACACGTGGGAGACCGACTTTGCGATCTCGTTCCGCGGCTTGGCGCGGTTCCGGGTCAACGTGTACACCCAGAGCCGGGGGATCGGGTTCGTGATGCGGCAGATCCCGACCAAGGTGCTCAACATGGAGCAGCTTGGCCTGGGGCCGGTGTTCGTGCGCATCGCCGGGCTCAAGCGCGGTCTCGTGCTGGTGACCGGTCCGACGGGGTCTGGGAAGTCGACGACGCTCGCGGCGATCATCGACTGGATCAACCGCAACCGGCGCGAGCACATCCTGACGATCGAGGACCCGGTCGAGTTCGTCCACGTGCCAGACAAGTGCATCATCAACCAGCGCGAGGTCGGTGCGGACACAAAGAGCTTCGCGGCCGCGCTGAGGTCTGCGCTGCGCGAGGACCCGGACGTGATCCTCGTTGGTGAGCTGCGCGACCTGGAGACCATCTCGCTGGCCATCTCCGCGGCGGAGACGGGGCACCTCGTGTTCGGCACGCTCCACACGAACTCGGCGCCGGAGACCGTAGACCGGCTGATCGACGCGTTCCCGCACGAGCAGCAGTCGCAGATCCGCACGATGTTGTCGACGTCGTTGCAGGCCGTGGTCTCCCAGGTCTTGCTCAAGAAGGCGTTCGAGCCGGGGCGGATCGCGTGCCAGGAGATCATGCTCTGCAACTCGGCCATCCGGAACCTGATCCGGGAGAACAAGCTGTTCCAGATCCCGTCGATGATGCAGACGGGCAAGGGCGAAGGCCAGCAGTTGATGGAGATGGCCGCCAAGAACTTGGCGCTCACCCGCAAGATCTCAAAAGAGCAGGCCATCACGCTGACCAACAACCCGAAGCTGTTCGAGGATGCCGGCGCGCCGGCATCCTCGGGCCCGGCGCGGACCCCGGTTCGGTAATCCGGGTCAGCCGCCTCCGACAGCCCGGATGATCTCCACGCGATCGCCGGGCTCCAGCGTGCGTGTCGGCCACTCGGCGCGCCGCACGACGGTGGACGACACGGCGACGGCTACGCCCTCGAACGGCCGGTCGCCGAGCACCTCGCGGACGAGGTCCGCGATCGTCCGCGCTGCGGATTCCGTCTCCAAGCCGTTCACGATGACCTGCATGCGCGGCTCGTATCCGTCCTGGGTTCTCCTCATCTACTTTTTCGTGCGGGCCCAGGCGGGCCCGAGGGGCTGACTTGTCCAGACGGGAGCATTGGCGAAAAACAATGGTTCTACGTTAACAAAGTGCGCATTACCGCGAGTCATCCATAGCTATTGACCAGTCAATGCTATTGTGGTAATTCACGCCGTTCATCGTGTGTTTTTGTTGTGGACAACCCTTGCGCTCGCGCGACCAGTTCGGTAAGGTTGTGGAGTCAGCGCAAGCTGGACCCGCCCGCAACTCCCCGTTGCGCCCCTTCCTGCCTTACTTCCTTCCGTTCTCGCCAGGCGCGGACCCTGAGTTCGCGCGGTGCCATGCCTGTTTCTATGTGTCCTGTTCGACCTGAACTGACCGTACGATCCGGGGGCCGCGCCTGGTTCCCCCCACCTTGGGGGGCGGCACCGACCGCTCGCGGCGCGTCCTGGGATAGGGGCTGCCGTGCACGGACGTCGCCGGTTGTCGGTAGCCCTCGGCATCGCCTCGGTCGCATCGGGAGCGTGGCTTGGCCGTGTGTCCGCCGAGCGCGTGTTGCTGCCGCTCTTGCCGCTGCATGGTGACTGTCTGGACACCGTCGGCGGCTGGGCGGACCTGTCGCGGGGGGACCTGCCGCTCCCGGCGGAGCAGTGCCCAGCGGCGGCCGGGAGCTGCGAGCCGGCGCTGATGCTGGCCGATGACGCCTCGGTGG
>CALQBK020000158.1 GCA_943328795.2 Bifidobacterium breve | reverse complement strand
GCTCGGCACACCTCGCGTCGGCACCGGCGGTTCTTTTGCGCCGTTCCAAGGCACGGTCTGGCGAAGCCGCCGAAGTCGTCGGCTCCGCCAGACCCTGCGGGGAACGGCGCGGGAGGGGGCCAGCGAGCGTCTCGCTTCCAGCGATTTCAGGATGTTGGGGCTCATTTGTGTGCGCCGCACCCGGGCTGGCCCGCGCCACCAGGAGCACGCCCAGCCAAGCGACGACGAACAGCGACTCGTACCGCACCGCGCACGCCGCCGCAGCCAGCGCTCCCAGGAGCCCGGGGCCGCGCTCCTCCTCCGAGGCGCGGACCAAGGCCAGCACCGCAGCGAGCTGCAGCACGTGCTCCATCCCCAGCGCTCCGAGGAACGGCAGCGGGACCACGAACCCGAGCGCGAGGAGCCACCCGGCCCGCGCCCCGTTGCGTTTCCCGGCGGTGCGGAGCCACCCGTCGGCGACCCACAGCACCGCGGCTACGGCCACGGCGTTCCACGCGAGCGCGATCTCTGGGTGGACGCCGAGCGCGGCGAACGACGCCACCAACAGCAGGGTCCACCCCGGAGACGACGTGGCGGACGCGAACTCACCCGGGTTGACGCCCCACGTCCCGTGCTCGACCAAGGTGCGCGCCACGGCCATGTGGATGTACGCGTCGTCGAGCGGCGAGACCCACGGGCCCGCGGGGTAGCCGACCAGCAGCGCGAACACGGCGAGCGCCGCCGCCGTCGCAGCTGCGAGCGGGGCGGACGGCCGCCAGCTCGCCGTGGGGCTCACGTGGCGGGACCCAGTCCGGTCATCTGCTCAGAGAGCGCCCAGAGCCGCGCGCCGATCGCGTCGTCCTGGCCAAGGCCACCGGGCGGCTTGACCTGGAAGTCGGTGAGGTACACGCCGGTCACGCCGTCGAGCGCCGGGTCCGTGCCTGCGTGCACCAGCCGGGCGCCGCCGTCCTTCGCCGAGATGAAGAACAGCCGGCGGGGAAGCCAGAGGAGGGGGAGCGCCCACTTCGGGGCGTGGTCCCAGATCCCGGTCGCGACGACGCCGGGGTGCAAGCAGGTGACCGTGACGCCGGTCCCCTGCAGCCGGCGGGCGAGCTCGCGGGTGAACAGCACGTTCCCGAGCTTGCTCCGGTGGTAGGCGCGCATCACCTGGTACCCGCGCTCAAAGTGCAGGTCGTCGAAGTTCATCGTCCCGCTCGCGTGCCCGATGCTCGAGACGTTCACGATGCGCGCGGGGGCGCTGCGCCGGACCAGGTCGAGGAGCAGGTGGGTGAGCAGGAAGTAGCCGAGGTGGTTCACCGCAAACGTGGCCTCGTACCCCTCAGGCGTGAGCTTTCGCCTGTCATAGACGGTGCCCGCGTTGTTGATCAGCACGTCGAGCCGGTCGTAGCGCTCGCGGAACGAGGCGGCGAGCGCCCGCACCGACGCCAGCGACTCGAAATCGCACAGCAGCGAGTCCACCCGGTCCGAGCCCGACGCTGCGCGGATCTCCGCTAAGCAGCGCGCGGTCTTCTCGGGCGAGCGGCCGACGATCACGACCCGGCGGCCGAGCCCGTCGTGTCTCTCGGCCGCGATCGCGATCGCGGCTTCGTAGCCGATGCCGCTCGTGGCACCGGTGATCAGCACCACCTGCTCGCCGACGACCTTCGACATCTCTCCTCCGAGCCCCCGCGGATATCACGGTCCATGGAGCAGAAACGGAGGGGTCGTCGCTCCTCAGCCCGGTTCGGCCGCAGGACGAAGCAGCGACTGAGGTGGCCGCAGGGGCCCAAGAACGGCTACAACACGGACCCCCGTTTCCCCGAGCCCCCCGATGTCCGACTGGACCCCGTCTTCCTGGAAATCCAAGCCCGCGAAGCAGCAGGTTGACTACGACGACCCTGCCGAGCTCGCCGACGCCCTGTCGCGACTCTCCCGCCTGCCGCCGATCGTCACCAGCTGGGAGGTCGAGAAGCTGCGGAAGCAGCTCGCGGAGGCCGGCCGGGGCGAGCGGTTCCTGCTCCAGGGAGGGGACTGCTCTGAGCGCTTCTCCGATTGCCGCGCGGACCTGATCGACGCAAAGCTCAAGGTCCTGTTGATGATGAGCGCCGTGCTCGTCTACGGCAGCGGCCGACCCGTCGTCCGCGTCGGGCGCATCGCCGGGCAGTACGCAAAACCCCGGTCCGACTCGATGGAGACCATCAACGGCGTGACCTTGCCCTCGTACCGCGGCGACCTGGTGAACCGCGTCGAGTTCTCCGCCGCCGGCCGCCGCCCGAACCCGAACAACCTCATCGAGGCGTACTCCCGCTCTGCGATGACCATCAACTTCATCCGCAGCTTGCTCGCCGGCGGGTGGGCGGACGTGCACCACCCCGAGGTCTGGGACCTCTCTGGCCTCGGCTCGAACGCCCAGACGGACGAGTACCACGCGCTCGTGCAGCACATGCGCGAGTCCGTCCGCTTCCTGGACGCGACGCTCGGCCGGCCGCTCGAGGAGCTGACGCAGACCGAGTTCTACACGAGCCACGAGGGCCTCCACCTCGACTACGAGCAAGCCGCGACCGAGCGCCCTCCCCTCCGCACCGGCTGGTACGACCTGTCGACGCACTTGCCTTGGATCGGCGAGCGGACGCGTGAGCTCGGCGGCGCGCACATCGAGTTCTTCCGCGGGATCGCGAACCCCATCGGGGTCAAGGTCGGGCCGGGGATGTTGCCGGACGAGCTGGTCGACCTGGTGCGGGTGCTGAACCCGGAGAACGAGGCCGGCCGCCTCACGCTGATCGTGCGGATGGGCGCGAAGAAGGTGGCGGAGAAGCTCCCCGCGCTGGTCGACGCGCTGAAGCGCTCCGGCCAGGTGGTCACCTGGTGCTGTGACCCGATGCACGGCAACACGTACAAGACCGCGGATGGCACAAAAACGCGCCACTTCGACGACATCCTCGCCGAGGTCACCCAGTCGTTCGAGATCCACGCCGCGGCGAACAGCGTGCTCGGCGGCGTGCACTTCGAGATGACCGGCCAGAACGTGACCGAGGTGGTGGGCGGGTCGTGTGGGCTCACCGAGGCCGACCTGGCGACCGCGTACGAGTCGGACGTCGACCCGCGGCTGAACTACGCGCAGTCGCTCGAGCTCGCGTTCCTGGTCGCGCGGCAGCTCAAGAAGCGGCGCGGGTAGCCGACCGGGCGCCCCCTGGGGCTTGGGGGCGCGAGCCCGCCCCAACGCCAAACCGTGTTAGCCGCCCGGGCCCCAAAGGATGTCCCGAATGCGCCTGCAGCCCCGTCCGCTCCTCGTCCTCGTCGCCCTCACCGCCGTTGGGACGGCCGTCGCCGCCGAGGCTGCGAACGCCGCCGAAGCGGCGAAGCCAGAGATCCGCAAGCAGGACACCTGGGACCTCGAGGTGGTGTACCCGAACGTCGACGCGTGGTCGGCAGCTGTAGCTGAGGTCGGCGTGCAGTCCGACGCGCTGAAGTCCTGCGAGGGCCACTTGAAGGAGCAGCTCAAGCCGTGCCTGGAGAAGCGATTCGCCACGCAGCAGCTGGTGAACCGCGTGTATACCTACGCCTCCAACCACTCGAACCAGGACACCCGTGACGCCGTGTGGCAAGGCCGGGAGCAGCAGGCCGGCCTCGCGTACACCAAGTTCAACGAGGCCAGCGCGTTCTTCGGCCCGGAGATCCTCGCGTTGGGCGGGCCCGCGGTCGAGGCCGCGATCAAGGCCGATCCCGCGCTCGCTCCGTACGACTACTTCCTGCGGTCGACGGTCCAGGACGCCCCGCACACGCTGGACTCGGCGACCGAGGGCTTGCTCGCGAGCGCCGGCACCGTGCTCGGCGAGCCCGACCACATCCACGGCATCCTCGTCGACGCTGAGCTGCCCTGGCCGGACGTGACGTTGAAGGACGGCACGAAGGCCCACTTGGACCCGTCGGGCTGGACGCTGTACCGCCAAGCGGCGGACCCCGCGGACCGCAAGACGGTGTTCGACGCGTTCTACGGCGCGATGAAGGCGTACCAGGGCACGCTCGGCGCGACGCTCGGCGCCGCGGTGGAGGGGCACTGGTTCAACGCCCGCGCCCACCACTACGACACGTCGGTCGCCGCCTCGGTCGACGCCGATCACGTCCCCGTAGCCGTCTACGACACGCTGGTGAAGACCACGAACGCCCACCTGCCGACGCTGCACCGCTACTTGCGGTTGCGGGCAAAGATGCTGGGCATCGAGGAGCTGCAGTACAGCGACATGTACCCGTCGCTCGTGAAGATGGACAAGACGTACACCGTGGACGAGGCCGAGGCGCTGACCGTGGACGCGACCAAGATCCTGGGCGCGACCTACACCTCGCAGCTGACCGCCGGCTTCAACGGCCGTTGGATGGACGTGTACCCGGGGCCCGGCAAGCGCGGCGGCGCCTACATGGACGGCGCGGCCTACGCCGTCCACCCGTTCCTGCTGCTGAACTTCAACGGGGACTACGAGGGCGTGACGACGCTCGCGCACGAGTGGGGCCACGCGATGCACAGCGTGCTCTCGTCCAAGAAGCAGCCGTACGCGAAGGCCGACTACTCCACGTTCATCGCGGAGATCGCGTCCACCTGCAACGAGGCGCTGCTCATCCAGACGATGCTGAAGAACGCGAAGACGGACGACGAGAAGCTCTACTTCCTGGGCACGCAGCTCGAGGGCTTGCGAACGACGTACTTCCGCCAAGCCCAGTTCGCCGAGTTCGAGCGCGAGATCCACAAGCAGGTCGAGGCCGGCCAGCCGTTGACGGGCGAAGGCTTGTCCGCGACCTACCTCGAGATCCTCAAGCGATACTACGGTGACACAGGCGACGCGAAGGCCGTGACACATATCAGCGAGCGGGACGCGATGGAGTGGGCGTACATCCCTCACTTCTACTACAACTTCTACGTGTATCAGTACGCGACATCGATGGCCGCGTCGTCGCAGTTCTCCGCGGACATCCTCGCGAAGAAGCCGGGCGTGCTCGAAAAGTACACCACGCTCCTCTCCGCGGGCGGCAGCGCCGACCCGTACGACTTGCTGAAAACCGCGGGCGTGGACCTCGCGACCCCCCAGCCGTACGACGCCGTGGCGACGCTCATGGACGGCATCATGGACCAGATGGAGGCGATCATCGCGAAGAAGTCCGGTGCCAAGCCGGCCAAGGGGAAGAAGTAGCATGGCGACCGTCGCAGTCTTGGGCGCCGGGCTCCTCGGCGCCGGGTTCGTCGAGAACCTGCTCGACAAGGGCCACGTGGTCCAGGTGTGGAACCGCACGGCGTCGAAGCTCAACGCCGTGGCGGCGCGCGGCGCGAACGTCGCGGCTGACGCAGCGGCCGCGGTCGCGGGCGCCGAGCGCGTGCACCTGGTCCTCTCTGAAGACGCCGCCGTGGACAGCGTGCTGGCCGCCGCGCTCCCCGGCCTCGGCGCCGGCGTGCCCGTGTTCGACCACTCGACGAACCGCGCGGACAAGGTCACCGAGCGCGCCGCGCGGCTCCACGCCGCGGGCGTGACCTACCTCCACTGCCCCGTGTTCATGGCGCCGTCGAACGCGCGCGCCGCGACGGGCATCATGCTCGCGGCGGGGCCCTCCGCCGACGTCGAACGGTGGACCGGCACCCTCGGGACCATGACCGGGAAGGTGTGGTTCTGCGGCGAGGCCCCAGGCTGCGCGGCGGTGTACAAGCTGATCGGCAACGCCATGATCATCGCGATCACCGGGGTCATCGGCGACGCCACGGCGATCGCCGAGGGCGGCGGCCTCCCGGCGTCGGCGCTGAACGAGCTGTTCGCGAACTTCAACCCCGGGGCGATGCTGCCGGTGGTCGGCCAGCGCATCGCGCGCAGCGACTCCGGGGACGCGAGCTTCACGCTCGAGATGGCCCGCAAGGACGTCCGGCTGATGTTGGAGTCGACGGGCGACCAGCGCATGGACGTGTTGCCCGGCGTCGCAGCGGCCATGGACGCCGCGATCGGCCGCGGCCTCGCGCTCAAGGACTTCGCGGTGTTTGCGCGGCGGTGATCGTGCTTAGCTTCCCGCCCCAAGCGGAGCTCTCATGTCTTTGTCCATCGGCGTCATCGGTTCAGGTACGGTCGGGCAGGTCCTGGCCGCAGGGTATGCAGCGAAGGGCCACGCGGTCACCATCGGCTCGCGGGATCCGGCGAAATTGGCCGAGTGGGCCAAGGCGAACCCGGGCGTCCGGGCTGTCGACCTCGAGACCGCCGCTGCTGCGGACGTCGTGATCCTCGCCGTGGCGGGCGCGGCGGCCTCCGACGCGATCCGGCTCGCCGGCCCGGCGTTGGACGGCAAGGTCGTCATCGACGCGTGCAACCCGATCTCCGGGCCCCCGGTGAACGGCTTCATCCCGTACTTCACGTCCCCGTCCGAGTCGCTGATGGAGCGCTTGCAAACCCAGCGGCCGTCGGTGCGCTTCGTCAAGGCGTTCAACAGCGTCGGCAACGCGCGCATGATCGACCCCGCCGTGTCGTCCCGCCCGACGATGTTCATCTGCGGGAACGACAAGGACGCGAAGGCCACCGTCACCGGGCTCTTGGCCGAGGTCGGCTGGGACGCCGAAGACGTCGGCGGGGCCGAGCTCGCGCGGGCCGTCGAGCCCCTGTGCCAGCTCTGGTGCGCGGTCGGGTTCGCCGGCCACGGCTGGGGCCACGCGTTCGCGCTCGCGCGCTGACAGGCCCGACCTCCACATCCCGTTGGCGATCCCCAGCGGAGCGCTGAACTTCGCGCTACGATCTGGGGATGCTCCTCCTGCTCGCGCACGCTGCGCTCGCCGCGGCCCCCCAAGTCAACGTCAACATCACGCTCCCTGCGCAGGCGCAGCAGGCTGGCTTCGACGAGACGGAGCTCGAGCAGGCGTTGGCGACTGCCATCGGGGACCAGCTCCACACGGTGGACCTGGAGGCCTACATGGACCAGATGGCCAACGCCAACGTCCTGTCGGCGAAGGGCCTCGGCGTGGACTACGCGTCGGACATGCAGCGGTTCGAGGTCGGCGGGGGCTTTGGCACCGCGGTGAACGGCGCGGGCTTTGCGCTCACGTCGGGCGGCGGGCTGCCGGAGACCGGTTTTGCGCTGCAGGTCGGCGTGATGGCCGGGCTGAACCTTGGCATCGCGTCGCCGAAGGAGAGCGCGCTGCGGCGCTTTCGGCTGTACGTGAACGGCATGAGCGCGGCGACCCAGCGTGACCCATTCACCGCCACGTTCCTCAACTACGGCGGGCACCTCCAGATCCAGGTCGTGAAGGGCGGGGACAAGACGAGCGGGCTGCGCTGGGGTGGGCTCGACTTGACCAGCGGCTACGAGTTCTCGAGCTACGTCCTGGAGCTGCACGAGGGGATCCCCGTGGTGACGGACGATCTCGAGTGGGACGCCACGGGCAACATGATCCTCCGCGCCGACGCACAGAGCATCCCCGTCGAGCTGTCCACGAACCTGCACGTGTTCGTCGTCACGGCGTTCCTCGGCGCGGCCGGCGACTACAACCTGTCTGGGCAGTCGAAGGCGAGCATCGGCATCGGCGGCCCGATCAGCCTCTCGTACGACGGGAACCAGGAGAACGTCGGCGCCGCGGATGCCACTGTCAGCCAGGAGGGGGCTGCCAACACGTTCACCCCCCGGGTGTTCGTCGGCGCCCAGGCCGACATCTTCATGGTGAAGGTGTACGGGCAGCTGAACGTGACACTGGACCACAGCGTAGGTGGGCACGTCGGGCTCCGCGTCGCGATTTAGCGCGCTGTGTAGGCCGGGAGTGCCGCTCCAACCGCCAGAGCGGGATAGCCGCGCAGCTCGCCGAGCTCCCGATGCGCGCCCTCCCCCTGATCTTGCTCACCGTGTCTGCCTGCTCCAGCGGGATGAAGTCAACGGATACATCTGACACATCCTTGGGGCACGACTCTGCGGACAGCGACTCCGACGCAGACAGCGACGCGGACAGCGACACGGATACAGACACCGACACTGATACAGATACTGATACTGATACCGATACAGACACCGATACAGATCCAGGGTGCCCGGCCGTGACGGACGCCACGACGACGCTCGTGGTGACGGACATCGATGAGACATTGACGACGCTGGACAGCGAGTTCCTGCAACAGATCGCCGACCCCTCCCACGACCCCGAGATGCGCCCGGACGCGAACACGCTGATGCAGGCCTACCACGACCTGGGCTACCGCATCATCTACTTGACCGCGCGTGGCGACGACCTGTTCTTGCTGGACGGCACCACCGCGACGGACGCCACGACCAATTGGCTCTCGGACCACGCCTTCCCGTTCGAGCCCGAGGACGTGTTCCTCGCGGACGGCTTCTTCTCCACCGACGCCGGCGGGTACAAGGCGGGCGTTATCGCGGACCTCGTGGCGCAGGGGCGCACCGTGGAGTGGGCGTACGGGAACGCAACGACCGACATGGAGAGCTACCAGGACGGCGGGACCATCGCGAACGACCACATCTTCTTGGTCGGCTCGCTCTCGGACACCGCCGGGGACTACGGCGTCAACCCGATCTCCGACGCGGACGCGTACACGAACCACTACGCTTCGTTCCTGCCTTCCGTGCCCTGCGGCGGTTAGCCAGCCCCGTGCGCGCCTCGGGCCCGATCAACGAACCCGACATCGTCATCATCGGCGCGCGTCGCTCGGCGTTCCGGGACGTGTACCACCGCTTCTTGCGCCTGAGCTTCGTCTCGGCGCTGGCGCTGATCATCGCGGCTATCGTCGGGCTCAACCTCTTGTTCGCCGTGGCCTACATGGCATCGGGGGGCATCGCCCACGCAGCGCCGGGATCGTTCATCGACGCGTTCTCGTTCAGCGTCCAGACGATGGCGACCATCGGGTATGGCGCGATGTACCCCGACAGTCCCGCGGCCAAGATCCTCTCCGACATCGAGGCCATCTCCGGGCTCATGATCACGGCCCTGTCTACCGGCCTCCTGTTCACGAAGTTCAGCCAGACGCGGGCGACGCTCACGTTCGCGAGCCGCGCGGTGATCTGCATGCACGACGGGGTGCCGACCCTGGTGCTCCGCATCGGGAACGAGCGCGCGAACTTGATCGTGGACGCCGCCGCGCGCGTCGTCCTCACCCGCACCGAGCGCACGGCCGAGGGGCGCCACTTCTTCCGGATGTACGACCTGAAGCTGATCCGAGACCGGTCGATCTCCTTCACCGGCATCTGGCAAGTGATGCACCCCATCACCCCAGACTCGCCCTTGTACGGAAAGAAGCCCGAGGACTTGCTCGCGCAGGAGGTGGAGATCGCCTGCGCCGTCGTGGGGATCGACGACACGTCCCTGCAGCCGATCCACGGGCGAAAGGTCTGGTCGGATGGGCAGATCCTGTTCGGGCACCGGCTCGCGGACATGCTGGAGCCGCGGGCGGACGGCAAGCTGCACGTCCACCTCGACCGCTTCGACGGCGTGGAGGAGGACAAGCTCCCATGAGGCTCGACCACGTCCAGGTCGCAGCGCCACCGGGGTGCGAGGAGGCCGCGCGCGAGTTCTTCGTCGGCCGGCTCGGCTTCGTCGAGCTGCTGAAGCCGGAGGGGCTAGCGGGCAACGGCGGGGCCTGGTTCGCGGTCGGAGACGCGCAGGTCCACGTCGGGGTCGAGCCCGACTTTCGGCCGGCGCGAAAGGCCCACCTCGGGTTCGATGTCGGCAGCGTCGAGGCGCTGCTGGTGCTGTACGGCAGGCTGGACGGCGGGCGTTGGGACACGCAGCAAGCGGGCGTCCGGCGCTTTTTCGCGGACGACCCGTGGGGCAACCGCATGGAGTTCTTCGCGACTGAGTAGACCTGGAGCGGCGAAGGACCGCCCCGTAGCACGAATCTCAGTCTCTCAGAATCGTTACATCCGGCCCCGAGCTCACCGGCGGTCAGCCCGCGACGTCGAACACGAACGGCACGACGTAGACGACGCCCGGAGTGCTCGACCGCGCGAACTGGATCCACATCTTGTAGGTGCCGCCGGTCGGGAACGTGAACGCGAACGGGATCTCGGGGCCGTCGTACAGGTGGGGCATAGCCATCGTAGGCGTCATGGCGGACATGTCGGGGAACCACGCGTGGGTGTGGCTGCCCCACGTCGCAGCGGCGTCCACCACCACGCAGTGCGCATCGGCGCCCAGGTACTGCGTCACGTCGGTCACGGGGTCGCCGTTCGCGTCGGACAACGTGATGGTCCAGTCCGCCTCGTAGGTGGCCAACGGCGCGGAGGACCAGGCCAGCGTCGCGGTCACGCCGTCCATCGTCGCGGTGTCGTTCAGGACCAGGTCCGGGGACTCGGCCATCGCGGGGCTGCCGCTCACGAACACCTCGTCGTCGGTCTGGAGCCACTGGTCGTGGCTGGCGTAGTCGAACATCGTGAAGTACCGCCCGGCCAACGGCAGCGTGACCGGGAACGAGAACTGCGCGTTCCGAAGGTTGTCCGCGGTTATCTCCGTGAAGTCCTCCTGGTGCGTGTGCGTGAACGACGTGAGGTCCTGGCTGACGAAGATCGTGTGGACCATCCGCTCGTGGTTCTGCTGCAGGTCGGCGATCGGGATCCCGTCCTGGTCCACGACCTGGAGCGTGAACTGCGCCTGCTGGGTAGCCAGCATCGGGTCCGGGTCGCTGCTCCAGAGCACGTCGTACCCCGTGACCTCGTGCGGGCCCGTGTCCGCCGGGCCGCTATCGCCGGTGTCGGGCGAACCAGCGCACGCTTCGAGGAGGGCGAACAGGGCGAAGGAGGCGTTCATGGCTGCACCATAGCTGCGGTACGACGGGCGCGATCGATCGGATGCAGGAATCAGTCGGCGGCCGCGGCAGCGCCGATCTTCCAGCCGTTCTTCTTGTCCCAGTCGGCGTGGT
>CALQBK020000157.1 GCA_943328795.2 Bifidobacterium breve | reverse complement strand
GTCCAGCCCTGCTCCGGACCACCCGACGAGTTCTCGAGCCACTGCACCACGCCGTCGCCGTGCGCGAACGAGATCTCACGCATGCAGTCGCCCTCGGGGAGGACGGCGCCGTCGTGGCTGCACAGGTCCAACGTGGGCTGGGCGGGGTTCACGCCGCGCAGGTCGTCCCCGCGGCCCCAGGAGGTGAAGGATACGCCGATGTCGTCGTCCAGGTGCTGGACGCGGAACCCTGCGTCGTCAACCTGGATGTCGTAGTCGAGCTTCTCGTGGCGGGCGGCGAAGCCCGCGTTGCCGACCTGGAACGTTCGCAGGGCGGCGTCGGTGCGAACGCCGATGTCCTCGATCCAAAGGCTGACAGACGCCGTGCCGAGCTCAGCGCGGAGCGTCGCCGAGGGGGCGCCGGTGTCGAGCGCGAGGGCGGTGTCGCTGGAGGGTGCGACGGGGACAAGGCCAGGTACCGACCCCTGGCAGGCGACGAGGCCGAGCAACAGGAAGAGGCTGCGGGGGGAGCGACCCGGGGAGACGGTGCGCATGTATAGACTCCAGACGAGAAGGGTAGAACCTTACGATAACATGGCGGTATGGGTATCAACCCGACTGTTTGGTACACCAGGTCATGGTTTCCGACACCGCCATGAGTACGGGTACATGGGCCATGTAAACAAAAAGGGAGTGTTTGCCAAGAACCGCCAAGAGCCGGGAGCCAGGGGGGCGAAAGGACAAGAAGGCCCTTGGCAGCAGCCCGGCCACGCCGATCCCCAGGAGCACGACCCCGAGCCATGGGAACAAAGGTTGGAAGTCGAACGTGGGCGCGTGTGACAGCCCGAGCCCGAGCCAAGCGAGGCGGGGGGAGTCAAATTCCTGTATGCCGGGCAACGCCGCCAACGCGAGCGCGACTGCGGCGAGCACGAGCGCACGGGGGCCGAGCGCGCGCAAGGGCCAGGTGAGCAGCGACGTCGCGAGGATGCAGTGCAGCACGCCGAAGGTGACGATACGACCGGGGTCGAGCACGACGCTGGTAGTGGTGACTACCGCCGCGCACGTGAGCAGTCGCGCGCAGCGAGCGGCGAACGGGCTGAGCCCGGCCCCGTGCACGCTGGCGAGGTGGAGCCCCACCCCGACGAGCAAGAAGAACGTCCCGGCGATCCCCCGCTGCCAGGCGCGCCAGGCGGGCGCCGAGAAGTCGATGGTCACGAGGCCGGCGTCGGAGGCGAACCAGCAGGCGTGGTACGCGACCATGTTCACCACGGCGAGCCCCCGGACGGCGTCCACCGCTGGGTAGCGGTCCGTCGACACGGCGGGGTCGGCCACGGGCGCTCGCTACTCTTGGCTGGCCGTCAGGCTGCCGTCGTAGGTCATGCAGTAGTCGGGCAGCGCCGCGAGGTCGACGGTGTTGGGCTCGCCATAGGTCTGCGTGGTGAGCCAGGCGTCCATCATCTCGCGGCCCTCGGGCGGGATGGTGTGCCCCAGGTTGTGGTTGCAGAGCACGACGTCGTGGTCGTCTGCGTACAGCTCGTTCGAGAAGTTGATCGTCGTCTGTTCGAAGTTGACGGTGGCCCCGCCGCCCTCGAAGGTGTCGCTGTCACCGCCGTAGTTGATCAACGCGGGGAACTGGCTGGCCGGGGTAGCGTACTCGATCACCGGCTCGGTGCCGCCGGAGAACGGCAGGATGGTCGACAGCGTGTCCCCGCGCTCGATGGACAGCCACGTCGTCCAGAGGGCGCCGGCACTCATGCCCGTGGACGACACCTTCCGCAGGTTCGCGCCGAACTCCTGCGAGACGCAGGTGCGCAGGTCGTCGTACATCGTGAGGTCGTCCGTGCCGCCGTTCCAGAAGTCCCACTCGAACGGGTTGGAGTCCAGCGAGTTCGGGACGACCACGATGGCACCGACGTCCTCGGCGTAGTTCTCGAGGTCCAGCCAGGTGACCATGTTCCGCGCGGTGCCGCCGAGCGGGTGCCAGACGAACACGACGGGGAGGCCCTGCGCGCGCGACTCGGGCCAGTAGGTGATCACCTGGCGCTCTTGGCCGTTCGAGTTGAACTTCGAGCTGCCGGTCTCGGAGAAGTCGGGGCACTCGCCGTCGGACAGCGGCGCGAGCGCGGCCGGCTGCGGGCCCTCGTTGGCCGCCGTGTCGTCGGAGCTGCCGGCCGGCTCGTTCGAGTCCCCCGACTTGCCCGTGCAACCGGCGAGGAAGAACAGGGCTCCGAGGGGGAGGACGACCAGGGGAGTGCGCATGGCCGCGCGCGTAACCTCAGGGCTTGAGCCAGGCCCCGTCCGGCGTCGCCGGGAGGCCAACGCGGGTCAGGGCGTCCGCCGCCTCTTTCCACCGGACGCTCGTCATCGCGCCGAGGCCGTCGGTCCCGACAACGTAGGGCGCCTGGCGCTCGGCGATGCACCCCATCCGCGAGAGCGGCATGTCGGGGTTCAGCTTGCTGATCTCGACGTTCGCGGTCGTGGGGTCTCGCAGGTAGTGCGTCCACCCCTCCTTTGACGCCTGGGCGAACGCGGCCACCCACGGCTCCTTCGTGGCCGCGCCCGTCACCACCGCCAACGACGCGTACGGGTTCCACCCCGCCTCTCGGCCCGGGATGAAGTTGACGTGGACCCCTTGCCCCTCGGCTACGCACGGCTCGCTCGTGACGTACGCCTGTTGGATCAGCGCGGGATCGGCGGCGAACGCCCCCAGCCCCCCGCTCGTCGGCACCATCGCGACCTTCCCGTCCCAGCCCTGCGACGCCCACAGGTACTGCTGAAACGGTGACCCCGCCTCGATCGCGACGTTGCCGGTCTTGACCTGGGAGAGGGCCGTGAGCCCCGCCTCGGCGTGCACCATCAGCCCGACCGGCGAGTCCTGGAACCCGGGGAAGACCGCGACGGCGTCCAGCCCCTTCGCGCGCTTCAGCAGCAGGTCGTCTGCCCCCGAGATCGCGACGTCCGCCTGTCCGGAGGCCAGCATCTCGAGCACGGGCACGCCCGGGCCCCCGGGCACCAGCGTGACGTCCAGCCCTGCTGCGCTGTACGTGCCGTTCAGCAGCGCGTCGTAGAACCCGCCGAACTCGGGCTCTGGGAACCAGTTCAGCGCGACCTTGACGGCCTTTCGCGGCGCAGGTCCCGACGGGGCGGTCGCCTCGGGCGCAGGCGGGTTGCACGCGAGCAGCAGCGTGAGGATCATGGCGTGACCCCCGCCGCCGGGTTCACCCCGGCGCGGGCCGATGCGCGGTGCGCCGACATCACTGGCTCTCCAGCTGGGTCCACGCGTCCTGGATGATCGGCGCGAAGTCCTTCGAGCAGGAGTTGGTCTCCTCGTAGTGGTCGCCGTCCTCCGTCAGGATGGACACGTGCGTGTTGAAGTCGGGCGCCGGCACGATGTACCCGCAGTACGCGTTGGTGATGCCCATCGGCACCTTGTACGTGCCCGGGATCATCGACTCGATGGTGGCCGCGCCCGCGTCGCTGATCCGGTACGGCGTCGCGTGGTGGTGCAGGCAGTCGCAGTCGCCGACCGTCTCTTCGTCGACGCAGTCGGCGTAGTCCGTGGTCGCGCACGCGTCGGACGCTTGCACCCACCGGCGGTCGGTCGGCCGGAGCGCAGCATCGGCCATCGCGGGCTCGTCGGGTACGCCGTAGAACAGCTCCGGCATCAGCTCCCCGGGCGCGGACGCCAGCGTGCTCGGCCCCAGCTGGATCTGCCAGACCGCAGCCGGCAAGCAGCCGAACAGGTCGGTGTCCGTGCCCCAGCCCGGGCACGTGGAGTCCTGGATCACGTACTCGTCGGGGGTGTCGAGCAGGTGGGTCTGGAACGCGAGCTTGAAGCTGATGTTGTTGACAGGGATCAGGAAGTCTTGGTGCTTGATGGTGATCGCGTCCCACGCGGTCGCGTCGACCAGGGCGGCTTGGGCGGCCTGGGCGACCTCGACGCCCCAGGTGCGGGCGCCCTCCCAGTCGTCGGCGTCCTCGATGTAGGTCGGCTCGCCGGCTTCGTCCAGGATCCGGCCGCCGGCTTCGTCGATCGCGGGCAGCGTGCTCCCGCCGGCAGACTGCATGCCGCCGAGCGCACCGGAGACGTACAGCGCCGTGCCGCCGTCGTGCTGCTCGATGTAGTCCCGGGTGTAGCCGACGAAGTCCGCGGAGAGCAGGCTGTGCCCGCTGCCGGACACCTCGGGGTGGCCGGACGACGAGACCAGCGTCGCGAACCGCGAGCCGTCCGCGTTGTCGAGCGCGAGCGCCCAGACGCCGTCCGCCGGCAGGATCGGGTCGCGGATGTCGTTGATGCCGCCGAGCATGCGGTCGTTGGGGTTGACACCGCCGAACGGCGCGCCGTTCATCGTCGGGTCGTCCGACATGTGCACGAGGCCCTGCTTTGGCGACACGGGGACCATGTCGGCCGCGGCGAGGTGCACGACGTCCTCGATGTTGCCCTCGAGGGCGTCCATGAACGGCGGGTAGGTCCCGGTGAGCAGGTCGGTGTCCATGCCCCAGATCCCGACGACGTCCGGCGCAGAGTGCGCGTGGGACGACGAGATCACCAGGTGGTTGCGGTCGAAGCCCTCGGCCTCGAGCGCGTCCCGCACGTCGCGCGTGCGGTTCTCGAGCAGCCCCAGCACGTCGATCCCCACGATAGCGACGTAGTCCTCGTTCAGCGACAGCACCAGCGCCCCGACCGTGATCGGGTCGTGTACGCCCTGCGCGGCCCGGTAGGACTGGTACCCGGCGATCCAGACGCCGTCGAACAGGCCGTTGCCGTTTGCGTCGTCGTAGCCTTCGCCGTTGCACCCCGCGCGCTCGCCGGTCGGGTCGGTCATGCAGCCGTCGAACTGGTTGTTGCCGTTCAAGTCCGTGTAGGTCTCCAGGATCTCGGGCGTGATTTCCATTCGCGCTACGCCCGCGTAGAGCTGGTCGTCGTTCGCGAGCACCATCCCAAGCGGCGGGGCGTCCGGGCTCGTGTCCGGCCCGGGCTTGTTGCCTTGGCACGCAGAGAGCGGGAGGAGCGCGAGGAGGATCAGGGCGGTTTGGCGCATGGAGCGGGGCTAACCTCCTGCGCCGCACGGCGGGACCGGGTTCAGGGCTCCCAGTCGGCGAGCAGCTCCCGCAGCGCGAGCGGCGGGTTCGTGGGCGTCGGCTCGCCGGACTGGGACAGCGTGTTGATCCCGTGGCAAGCCGGGCAGCTCCGCACCTCGCCCGGGGCGAACGACACCCAGTAGCGCTCGCGGACCACGGGGTCACCGGCCGGGTCGAGCGTTTGCCACGTCACCGCGCGCCGCGCGGGCACGATCGCGGCGACCGAGCCGTCCGCCGCGATGCGGGTTGCGCCGAGCGGGGCCAACGTCGGCGCGTCGCCGGTCCTCCCCGACGGGCGGGCGAGCACCCGCCGGCACCTGCGTCACGAACAGGATCGGGCTGCCCTCGGGTCGCGAGCAGGCCGAGAGGGCCGCGAGCACAGCCACTGTCCATGTCGACATCGCGGGGCTGTAATCCGGCCGGCTATCCGCCGACAAGCTGCACTTCAGCCGCGAAGTATCCAGACCTTGCCGGCGTCTTTGCCCCACGCGATGATCTCCGCGCGCCCGTCGTGGTTCAAGTCATGCGTCACGAGCGTGCCGTCGCCCTGCGGGACGACGAGCTCCGCGCTCAACCCCGCCGCGGCCTCCATCCCCGACGCGGTCCCGCGGTACACGCTCACCCGGCCATCCTCCGCGGCCACGAGGTCCACCCGGTGGTCGCCGTCCACGTCGCCCTGGAAGTCCACGTGGAAGGCGTCGGGCTGGTCGAGCGGGAAGCTGACGCCGTGCAGCGGCGACGGGGCTGCAAACACGCCGGCGTTGTTCCGGAGCAGGACCAGGTCCGCGCGCACCACGTGCGACACGAGCGCCGTCGCGAGGTTTCGCATCCCGATGTCGACGAGGCCGGTGACCACGTCCTTGTCGCCATCCCCGTCGATGTCCACGAGGTGGGCGCCAAACGCGGCGGAGGGGAACGGCACGGTCTGCAGCGCGCCGAAGCCAGACCCTGTCCCCTTCGCGAACAAGAACTCCGCGGTAGCGCCGAAGAAGCTGCCGTTCGTGACGTACCGCATCGCCGCGAGGTCCACCCGGTGGTCGCCGTCCAGGTCGTCGAACCACGCGTCCCCGACTTCCCGCTTCGTCTCGCCCTTTTGGCGGGGGCCCTCGGGCGGCTGGAGGTCGACCGGCAAGCCCCAGGTCGCCGCGCGCGCGCCGATCGCGGTCGGCCCGCTGAAGTAGACCGCCATCGTCGCGTGGTCGGGCATCAGCAGGTCGGCGAGGCCGTCGCCGTCTGCGTCGGTGACCGAGAGCGGCGGGGGCGTGAGCGTAGCGGCGAGCACCTGGCCGCCCTGCTGCCAGCTCGGCTGCAGCTGGCCCCGCGCGGGCGCCGAGACGCTGCCGCACGTGCCGGCCGGCGACTCGACCCGGGTGCAGGTGTACTTGCCGGCCGACCAGGCGATCCGGGCGGGCTCCCCGGGGAACACGCCCTTCGTCAGCTCTGCGAACGTCGGGGTTGCCCGGCCGAGCTGGCCGAGGGGCGACGTGACTGCCTCGGCCTTCTCGAAGTGGTCGACGCTCCAGCGCTCCCAGGCGGTTGCCCCGAGCGCCCACAGCCCCGACGAGCCGGCCGGGGCAGGGGACAGGAACATCGGGCGGTTCCCGAGCACGACGGTGCGGACAGCCCGGGTGGACGCGTTCACGACCGTGAGGGACGCCGAGTCGGGCTGGCCCGTCACGGTGCCGTGGCTCAGCAGCAAGATCTCGTCCACGCCGTCGCCATCCACGTCCGCAAAGCGGACCTCGGCGATCGCGGTCGGGACGGGGATGGAGTCGACGGCCAGGGGCATGCGGGGGCCCTTACCCCGCCGGCAGCGTCAGTCGTCGTCCACGATCTCGGTGCCGATGTCGAGCGAGGGGCGGGGCGCGGGGATGTCGTCCAGCGGGCCGCCAAACCCCATGTCGTCCTCGTCCGACTGCGCCGGCGCGCTCTTGGCCGCCGCGTAGATGGACTCTGCGAGGCGCTGGGAGGCCATCGCCAACGCCTCGTGCGCCTGGGCGATGTGCCGCAGGTCGTTCCCGTCCATCGCGCGGTCCGCCTGGTACAGCGCGTCCCGCAGGATGGTCTGGTCCTGCATCGACAGCAGCGGGCCGTACTCATCCATCGAGCGGCGCGTCGTGTAGGTCAAGCCATCGAGGCGGTTTCGCGCCTCGGTCGCAGCGCGGCGCTCCCGGTCGTGGCTCCGGTACTGCTCCGCTTCGCCGACCATCTTCACGACGTCCGCCTCTGCGAGCCCCGAGCCCGAGACGATCTTCGCGGACTGGGCCTTCCCAGTGCCGCGGTCCTTCGCGTGAACGTTCAGGATGCCGTTGCTGTCGAGCTCGAACGCGACCTCGATCTCGGGCATCCCGCGGGGCGCGGGGGGCAACCCGTGCAGCTCCACGAACCCGAGCGACTTGTTGTCCTCGGTCATCTCGCGCTCGCCCTGGAGCACGTGGACCCGGACCATGTCCTGATTGTCCTGCGCCGTGGTGAACACCTTGCTCTTCCGGCACGGGATCGTCGTGTTCCGGCCGATGATCGGCTCGAACAGCCCGCCCTGGGTCTCGATGCCGAGCGAGAGCGGGGTGACGTCCAACAGCAGCACGCCCTTGACCTCGCCGCGGAGCACCGAGCCCTGGATCGCTGCGCCAACGGCGACGACCTCGTCGGGGTTGATGCCGCGCTCGGGCTGCTTCCCGAAGATCTCGATGACCTTCTCCTGGACCCTCGCCATCCGCGTCATTCCGCCGACAAGCAAGACGGCGTCAAGATCGTCTGCCGTGAGCCGCGCGTCGTCCAGGGCCTGGCGGCACGGTCCCTCCAGCCGGTCGATCAGGTCGGCGCACAGCCCCTCGAGCTGGCTGCGCGTGAGGTCCTGAGACAGGTGCTTCGGACCGCTCGCGGACGCGCAAATGAACGGCAGGTGGATCTCGGTCTCGGTCGCGCTGGAGAGCTCGTGCTTGGCCTTCTCGGCGCCCTCCTTGACGCGCTGCATCGCGACGGCGTCGCCGGTGAGGTCGATGCCGGACTCCTGCTTGAACTTGTTCAACATCCACTGCGCGATGCGGTTGTCGAAGTCTTCCCCACCGAGGAACGTGTCGCCGTTGGTGGAGCGAACCTCGAACACCCCGTTGTCAATCTCGAGCACGGAGATGTCGAACGTGCCGCCGCCGAGGTCGAACACCGCGACGCGCTCGTGCCCTTGCCGGCCGAGCCCGTACGCGAGGGCCGCGGCCGTCGGCTCGTTGATGATGCGCAGGACGTCCAGCCCCGCGATCTTCCCGGCGTCCTTGGTGGCTTGGCGCTGCGCGTCGTTGAAGTACGCCGGCACGGTGATGACGGCCTCGGTGACCTTCTCCCCGAGGTACGCCTCGGCCACCGAGCGCATCCGCTCGAGCACCATCGCGGAGATCTGCGACGGTGAGTAGTCGCGGTTGTCCACGCGGACCCAGGCGTCGCCGTTGTCGGCCTCCTTGATCTTGTACCCGACGGTCTTCAGGCTGGTCTGCACCTCCGGCTCGGCGAACCGGCGGCCGATCAGGCGTTTCGCGACCGAGATGGTGCGCGCGGCGTTGGTGACGGCCTGGCGCCGGGCGATCTGGCCGACGAGTCGCTCGCTGTCCTTCCCGAAGGCCACCACGGACGGGGTGGTGCGGCTGCCCTCGTCGTTCGGGATCACGAGCGGGTCGCCCGACTCCATCACCGCGACGCAGGAATTGGTCGTTCCGAGGTCGATACCAAGGACCTTTGACATGCGCTACTCTTCGTTTTCCGGGGGTGGGCTTACGCGGGGCGAGAGGTCGCCTTCGCGGGGGGCGGAGTCGTCGTCAGGCAACAGGGCGACGCCGCGGGAGGTTTCAGGGTCGGCTAGCGGAGGGGCCGTCGCGACGGTCACGCGCGCCGCCCGGAACAGCTTGCCGCGCAGGCGCCACCCGGGGGTGGCCTCGTCGACGATCTGGCCGGGTGCAAACTCGGTAGTGGGGACATGGAGCACGGCCTCGTGCTGCTCGGGATCGAAGGCCATGCCCGCGAGCGCGGGGATGCGCTCCACCCCGGAGCGCTTCAGCACGGTGCGGAACTGCTCGACGATCATGTGCAGCCCCGACATCAGCTGGGCTTCGCCCGCCTCGACATGCCGCCATGCGCGCTCGACGTTCGCCGCGGTGTCCATGAACGCCTTGAGCGCGCGCTCCTCGCCGACCTTCTCTGCCTCTTCGCGCTCCTTGCGGGCCCGCTGCCGGAACCGATCGAAGTCGTCCGACTGCACGCGGTACGCGTTGCGCAGCTCAAAAAGCTGGGACTCGACAGTCGTGCGGGCCTCGACCACCGCCCGCAGCTCGTGGTCCAGCCGGAGCAGGCGCTCGGACTGCTCCCGGATCCTCGCCTGGAGCTTGAGCGCTCGCTCGTCCGCGGCGTCGGGACGGCGCGGGGGCGCGACCGGGGGCTGGGGCGCCTGCACCGGCTGCTCGTCGAGATCGATGTCCACCGCCGCATGCGTTGGCGGGCTCGCCCGCGGACGCTTGACCTTGTCGACGGACGCGAGCGCGGCCTCGAGCAGGTCGAGCGGGATCTCCAGGGCGAGGTTCCCGTCGAGCTCGCTCTCCTCGTCCCCGCCGTCAGCTGCCGTCGCCGTGGGCGGCACGTCCCGTTCGGCGTCAGGGTCGATGTCGTGCGGGTCGGTCATCGGGAGGTGGCTTCTCAGTGTCCAGGGCGGGGGGGCAGTCTACGATAACGGTTCGGCAGGGGGCCCCGCCAGAACGCGGGCCACGGCACGTAAGCCCTCGCACAGCCGCGCCGCAACATAATCGAGCAAGGGGACGTCTTTCTTCCGAATTCGTAAGGTATCGCCAACCTGGCACAGGGTGCCATGGCGCAACAGGGCTGGCGGTACGTCGATCGCGTATCCGGTCAGCTCGCGAAGGAGGCCGAGGTCCAGGCCGTCCACGTGTCGCAGCGTTGAGCCGATGAGCTCCGCGGCGAGGTCGATCGACGCTACGACTTCGACGGTGGGGACGGGGTTGGCGAGGTAGCCATCTACGCTCGCGTCGCAGCGCGTCCTCGACCGGTCGGGGCGGAAGCCGTGCGCGGAGGCACCGAGCCCGGCCCACGCGCGGCCCCGCCAGTAGTGCTCGTTGTGCCGGCACCGGTGGCCCGGCGCGGCGAAGTTCGAGACCTCGTAGCGCTCGATGCCCAGCTCCCCGAGGCGATCCACCGCGAGGTCGTACATGTCGCGCCAGGCGTCGTCGGCGTCGGGGTCGATCCCGAGCCGGTGCTCGGAGCGGGCGAACGGCGTGCCGGCCTCGATGGTGAGGCCGTAGAGCGACACGTGGTCCGGCGGGTGCTGCGCGAGGGCGTCCAGGTCGCGCCCGAAGTCCTCGAGCGACTGCCCCGGCACTGCGAACATCAGGTCCACCGACACCGAGCGGAAGCCGACCTCGCGGGCGAGGTCGTACACTTCGCGCCCCTCCCGCGCCGAGTGCGCGCGCGCAAGTCGCCGGGCGACCGCGGGTTGAAAGCTCTGGACGCCGAGGGAGACGCGGTTCACCCCGAGCGCGCGGAGCTCCCGCAGGCGGCCGCTGTCCAGCCGCCCGGGGTTCACCTCTGCGCTGATCTCGGAGCCGGGCGCGGCGTCCAGCGCCGCGAGGATCGTGCCGAGCTCGGCGGGATCGGCCTGCGAGGGGGTTCCGCCGCCGAAGAACACGGTGTCCGGCCTGCCGGGGAAGTGCCGCCGCTCGGCCTCCCACTGCGTGACGACAGCCTGCGTGTACGCGCGCTCGGGGCGCACGACCCGCGCGTCCACCGCGAACGCGC
>CALQBK020000156.1 GCA_943328795.2 Bifidobacterium breve | reverse complement strand
TGGTGCCTCCGGGTGACGCGCGGATCGCGTTGCTCCCGGGGACCGGGTCGACGTTGATTCGCACCGGGGGCGGGATCAAGGCGGTGCGGCTCGGCATCCCCGAGGCCCAACAGCCATGGCCCGCGGCGCTCGCGCTGCACCCTACCGGGCGCGAGCTGTACGTCCTGGCTTGGCCCGACGGCGTGCTGCGCGCCTTGGACCCGGCCACCCTCGCGCCGCGCTGGACGCTGCCGCTGGAGAACCCCGCGTACGGGCTCTACGTGGACCGGACGGGGCGCTACCTGGTCGGCGAGCTGACGGACATGGAGCAGGTGGTCGACGGGGATGGCGCCCAGCCGGCCGGCGCGCTGGACCGGCTCGCGCCGTGGCCCGAGCCGGACGGCGAGTGTCGCGACGAGGTGCTGCGCGACCGCGACGCCCCGCCCGCCTCGGGCACGTTCGTGGTCGACCTCGCGACGCGATCCGTGGTGGCGGCGCTCCCCGGGCGGCTCCGAAGGACCTTGGACGTCCCGGGTCCCGGCTTGCTCGTTGCCACCAGCGACGCCCTGCAGTACATCCCGACGCCCCCGGCGCCGTCCTCTGCGGACGCCGCGGACCCGCTCACCCTGGAGGCCTCCCCATGATCGGCAAGCCCGCCCCCGACTTCACCGCCCAGACCGAGTCCGGCACCGTCTCGCTCTCCGAATTCAAGGGGAAGAAGCTCGTGCTCTACTTCTACCCGAAGGACGACACGCCAGGCTGTACGGTAGAGGCCCGCGGGTTCCGTGACCACCACGACGCGCTGGCGGCGAAGAACGCGGTGGTGCTCGGCGTCAGCAAGGACTCCGTGAAGAAGCACGGCACCTGGCGGGAGAAGGAGTGCCTGCCGTTCTCCCTCGTGGCGGACGACGGGAGCCTCTGCGAGAAGTACGGAGCGTGGCGCCTGAAGACCAACTACGGGCGCGAGTACATGGGGATCGCCCGCATCACGGTGCTGATCGACGAGGCCGGCGTAGTGACGCACGTGATCGACCCGGTGAAGACGAAGGGCCACGCCGAGCAGGTGCTTTCCCTGCTGGGCTAGCCCAAAGTGTGCGCGAGGCGCAGCCGTAGCGCGCAATTTGGGCGCTTGCTTCGCCCGCCTTCGCCGACCCCCTGTGTGAAAAGAGAGCACCCGCAGGGTGCGCCTTTTCTCTGTGCGGGGTCGGCGAAGGAAGCAGGGCGAAGCAGAACAACCTAGCCCAGGAGGGGCCGCTTGCGGCACATCCTGGGCTACAGCGCGACCCGCTTCAAGAACTCGGGGTTCTCCAGGATCATCCCTGCCCCGAGCGCCACGCACCGCAACGGCTCCTCGGCGATCAGCACCGGCAGGCCGGTCGCGTCGCTCAACACCTGGTCCAGGGCCGTGAGCAGCGACCCGCCACCGCACATCACGATGCCCTGGTCGACGATGTCGGCCGCGAGCTCCGGCGGGGTGGTCGCCAACGTGACGCGGACGGCCTCGATGATCTGGGCGACGCAGTCGGACAGCGCCTCCGCGGCGTCATCGCTGGTGAACTCGATCTGGCGGGGCACGCCGGTCGTCAGGTCCCGCCCCTTCACGACGAGAGTACGCACCGGGTTGATCGGCGCGGCGCACCCGACGGCGAGCTTGATGTCCTCGGCCGTACGCTCGCCGATCAGCGTGTTGAAGCGGCGGCGGATGTAGGCCGTGATCGCGTCGTCCATCGCGTCGCCGGCAATCCGGAGCGTCTGGCTCTGCGCGATGCCACCGAGCGTAGTCACGGCGACCTCGGTGGTGCCGCCGCCGATGTCGACGATCAGGCTCCCGACCGCCTCGTGAACGGGGAGCTGGGCGCCCATCGCCGCGGCGATCGGCTCCGGAACCAAGAACACCTCGCGCGCCCCGGCGGACCGCGCGCTCTCTTGGACCGCGCGCTTCTCAACCTCGGTGACCCCGAACGGGATGCACACGACCATGCGGGGATGGAGCAGCGTGCGACGCCCGAGCGCGGCCTGGATAAACCAGCGCAGCATCTGCTCGGCGATCGCGAAGTCGGCGATCACGCCGTCCTTGAGCGGCCGCACCGCGACGATGTTGCCCGGCGTGCGCCCGACCATGCGCTTCGCTTCGGTGCCAACAGCCATCACCTTCCCGAGGTGACCGCCTGGCCCGCGGTGCACCGCTACGACGCTGGGCTCCTCTACGACGATGCCACGACCGGTCGCGTACACCAACGTGTTGGCCGTACCGAGGTCGATCGCGAGATCGTTCGAGAAGAAACCGAGGGCCTGCTCGAGCACCGCAAAACTCCAGAGCCCAGGCGGGCGATCAGGTAGGAACCGACGCGATCTGGAAGCTTAACCCGGCGGAGCGGATCAGTTCTGCCCGTGGGGGACCGACGCGCCCGACTCGTCCCGCTCGACGTAGGGGCGCTCGATCAGCTCGGACAGCGTGTGGGCCTGGAAGTCCAACGGCTCGTCGCCCTGCTTGTACACGTACCGGTCGCCCTTGACCGTGATGATCGCGACCTCGAAGGGCCGCGGACGCGTGTTCTTTACGTACTCGACGGACGCGACGTCCTTGAAGTACACGCGGTCCGCCTCGGTGTGGTCTGCGTACCGGGTGGTGAAGACGATGGACTCGGTCTCGCGATCGATCGAGATCTTGAAGGTCTTGTTCTGGTCCTGCATGTACCCGAAGGCGATCGCGCTCACGATCGCGCAGCCGAGCGCCAACAGCAGGATGGAGAACAGCGGCGACTTGCGCTTGACGACCGGGGCCTTGAAGTCGTGGAAGCAGTGCTTGCACAAGTTCGCGACCTGGGGGACTTCGGCACCGCAGTTCGGACAGAGCTTGGTAGACACAGGCACTCCTTGGACGGGGCTTCCTACCGGCGAGGGCGGGATCGCGTCAAGCGCGGTCCTGCAAAGGACTGGCGAATTCTCGCAGGCGGAGCCGATCGGACGCATCCCGGGAGGAGTCGAACTCCGCCCACGTGCGGTGGCCGACCCCGTCTCCGATGTTCACGAACACCCGGTCACCCAACCGCGTGGAGCTCGGCGCGTGCGTGTGGCCCCACGCCGCGAAGTCGGTGCCCTGCCGCTCAGCCCAAGCCAGCTGGGCCGCGATCAGCGTTGGTTTCGGCCGCACGTCCCCGTGCCCAGTCAGCCTCCCCAGGAAGCGCCAGGCTTGGTCGTTGTCCATGCGGTCCACGACGGCGCGAAACACGGGCCCGCGCAGCACCGCGCACGCAAACCCGTAGCCGACCGACCGGTCGGCCTGGTCACCGTGGGCTACGACCGCGCTCGCGCCGCCCCAGTCCTCGCGCAAGACGCCGTCGACCCCGACCGTAGCGCCGAGCACCCTGCCAAAGAACTCCGGTGCGAGCCAGTCGTGGTTCCCCGGGAGCACGGCCAGGGAGAAGCGCGACAGCGCGTCGACCACCGGCGCGTACTGGGTGAAGGGGCGGTCCCCCCAGTGCCACCAGTGCTCGAACACGTCCCCGCACAGGTAGAGCCTGTCGCACTCGAGCCCCGCGAGGAAGCGCAGGAACGCTTCCTGCCGCGGGCATCCAGGCCCCGCGACGTGCAGGTCGGACACGAGGGCGTAGCGCAACGCCGCTACGTGAGCTGGGGATCGGGCAGGTAGTCCTGGGTGCGACCCGAGAGGTGCACGTAGATGAGCCCCTGCGCGGTGAGCAGCACCGGTTGGACGATGATCCAGCCGATGCCGCACGTGCCGCACGTGACTACGAGGGAGATGCCCATGAGCACGAGGAAGAACACGCCGAGGTTCACCATGTGGTCCTTGGCCAGGCTCCACGCGTACTGCACCGCGTCCAGGGGCCCGAGCTCGGTGTCCATCAGCACGAACATGTAGAACTGGAGCGCGATCGCCACCAGGATGCCCGGGATGATGCAGAACAGCGTGCCGACCAGCGCGGCGAAGCCGACGAGGATCGAGGCGAGGAGCACCCGGAAGAACTTCGACATCGCCATGCTGAACGCGCCGAGGTCCGGCGTCTCCCCGCGCGCGACGGACAAGCCCATCCGGGCGAGCCCCGCCGTGGTGATCAGCGTGATCGGCGTCGTGATGCACAGGCGCCCGAGCGAGACGACGAGGCGGACGCCCGCCGCGGCGAGCTGGGCGGCGTCCCCGCCGCGATCCTGGGCGACCGACGACGCTACGCCGGCGATCACGCCTTCTATGATCCCGAACACCAAGCCGATGCCGAACTGCACCGCGAACACGGCGAAGGTGATCGCGCCCATCAGGACGAGGTGCGGCAGCACCCTGTCCCACGCGCGCTGAAGCATGTCAATCGGCGACCACTCTGGAGCGACGTAGGACTCGGACACTGGACCTCCCAGCCGAACCTGCTATCCGGTTCCGGGCGCTTGTCCCGAATTGTCGCGGTCCGCCCGCTGCACCCGGTCCCGAACGGCGTCCAACATCCGCGGCAGGCTCTTGCCGGTCAAGAGCCGCAGCAACGAGCGCGGCATGAACAACGCGAGCTCCACCGAGAGGTCGTAGGTGGCGAGCGTGCCCGTCGCCGTGCGTGTGAGGGTCCAAGATCCGTCATTCGCGCGGAACACCGGCCCCTCCACGAGCGACCAGCGAAGCGCGATCGCCCCAGCCGCGGTCGGAGGTTCGAGCCAAAGCCGGAGCGTGTAGTCGATCGGGCGGACGACGCTCACCCGGAACTGCACGGTCCAGTCGGACGGGCCGGCCCGCAACATCGTCGCCCTGGCCATGTCGGGGATGAACTCCGGGTACCGGGCAAAGTCGACGAGCACGTCCCGCACTCGCTCGGGCGAGGCCGCGATCTCGACGGAGCCGTGGGCGCTGGGCATCAGCGGCGCCTACGCCGCTTGCGGCGGGCGTTCTGGGCTGCGGCCACCGCGGCCGGCGCACCGGGGCCTGCGGCGACGACGGGGCGATCGGGCTCGCCGTCCAGCGAGACGTCCTCCCCGAGGCGCGTCCGCACCTGGGCGAGCAGCGCGCGGTGTACGCGGCGCTTGAGCCCGGGGTCCACGGCGAGCAGCCGGACTGCGTCCTGGCGCGTCCGCAGCAGCAGCTCACGGTCCCGGGCGGGGTCGGCCCAGGTGAACCCGGGCGGGTTCTCCGTGCCCTCCTGCGCGCCCTGCAGCTCGGCGATGTGCCACCCGTCGGTCTCCCGGCAGAACGTGTCAATCCTTGCTTGGACGTGCGGCTCAGGCTCGCTGCCGAGGATGAGGAGGCACTTCCCCGGGCGCGCCCCTTGCCCGACCAGCGCGCGCAGCTCGTGCAGCCGCACCAGGTCGTACTCCTGCGCGTGCTCGATGATGACCACCGACGCGTTCGGGATCACCGGGCCGCTCTCCACGTAGGTCGTCGCGAGCAGCACGTCGGCCCGGCGGTGCTGGAAGTCGTCGAAGGCGCGGAAGCGCTCTTCTTTCGACAATGCGCCGTGGAAAATGCTGATCCGCGCGCCGGGGAACGCGGTCTCGCGCAGGGTCTCCGCCATGCGACGGGCCTCGGACGAAGCGAGGAGGTCGGTCCCGCGGAGCAGCGGGAACACGAGCAGGACCTGGTTGTGCCGCTCGATCGCGTCACGGGCGATCGCGTAGGCCTCCGCGCGCTGGTCGCTGCCGAACACGGTGGCGTCCACGCGGGGCGGGGGCGCTGGAAGCGTGGTGAGCGCCAAGTGCCCGTAGACGGAGAGCGCGACGGCTGCCGCGACCGGCGTCGGGGTGAACACCAGGAGGTCCGGCCGCACGCCGTCCTCGAGCTTCGTGAGGTCTACGCCGCCGAAGTTGGCGTGCTCCTCCAGGACGACGAGCCCGAGCTTGCGGAACGTCGGCGGGTCAGCAGCGAGCGTGTGCGTGCCGAACACCACGAGGGTCTCCCCCTTCTTGATGGCGTCCGCCGTAGCGCCGCGCGCGGGGCCGGTCAGCAACACCGGCTCGATGCCGGCGTTCCGCAAGAGCCCCTCGGCGAAGAAGTAGCGGTGCTCGGCCGTGAGCGCATCTGGGCACAGCACGAGCGACTGGTGCTTGCCCTCCGCGACGGTGATCAGCGCGGCGGCGACGATGTCGTGCGCGCCCGCACCCGCGTCGGCCTGCAGCAGCCGGGCCATCGGCTGGCTCCGCCGCAAGTCGCGCCGGATCTCGTCCATGGCGCTCTCCTGCGCGTCCGTGAACTCCCACCCGGCCATCGCCAGCGACTGCGCAAGCAGCCCGTGCAGCACGGCGTTCGACGTGCCCCGCTCCCGGCCCTGGCGTTGCCGCATGAGCGCGACGCCGAGCTGCACCTGGAGCAGCTCGTCGAACGCGAGCCGGGCCCGCCCCTTGCGCGAGACGTTCGACGGGAAGTGCGCGTCGCGCAGCGCGGCCGGCAGCCCGACCAGCTTGTGCTTCTCGATGAGCTCAGGCGGCAGGTGGTCGACGAGCGCGTCTGCAAAGCGCTTGAGCGCCACGCGCAGCCCTTGCCGCACGCGGACGTCCGCCACGCCCTCGATCTCGTACCGGGGGAACCAGTCCCCGCCACGCCCGTCGATGCCGAGCAGCTCAGCGTCGTAGACCACGCCGGGGAGGACCCCACCCTCCGACTCCTCGCCGTCTCCTGGCTCCCAACGCCCCGCGAGGCCGAGCTCCACGCCGGCCGGGATCGCCCGCACCTCGAGCGAAGGATCGCTCCACCGGCACACGACAGAGCCCCGCTCCCCCTGGAGGCGGACCTCGTAGCGCCGCGCCCCGGCCGAGAAGCGCGTGCAGCGCGCCCGCATTACGCCGCGGACAATCACCGGGCCGGTGGGTGGCACGCCGCTCACGAGGCGCTCCCCAGCGCGCTCCGTCGCCACCGGGGCGCGGAGCAGCAGGCCGGCGACGTCCTCGATGTCGGCGGCGAGCAGCGCCGCCACCTCTTCTTCGGTGAACACGCCGAGCGCCGTGACCGGGGCGCCGGTGTGGTCCGGGTGCCCGAGCGCCCACGCGCGCACCTCGGGCTCGCGCGGCTCCTCGACGCGGGGGCGCTCCTCGGGGCGCCTCCCCTCGGGGCGCCTGTCGTCCCGGTCGTCGCGCTGCCGGTCGCCCGCGTCGCGGCCGCCGTCCGCCGCGTCTCGCCGGGCGCTGTCACGGTTCCCGCCATCGCGGTTCCCGCCGTCGCGGTTCCCGCCATCGCGGTTCCCACCTTCGGCAGCGTCGCGCCGGACGCCATCGCGGTTCCCGTTCTCGCGGTTCCCGTTCTCGCGGTTCCCGCCGTCCCGGTTCCCGCCGTCGCGGCTCCCGCCGTCGCGGTTGCCACCATCACGCCCGTCCCGGTCACGGCTGTTGCCGCCCTCGCGGCTCCCCCCCTCGCGCGGCCCACGCCCGTCGCGTTCCGCCCGACCCGGCCGGTCGTTCCGGCCCGGCCGGTCCCGGCGACCCTGCGCCTGCGGCTCGCCTTCCTGCCGTTCGGCGGGCTCGTCCTCCGCGGCGCTCTCCTCCCGCAGCGCGCGCACCGACTCGCGGATCTCGGCGGTCACGACAGGCACGGCGGCCTTCGGCGGCGGCGGAGCCAGCACGATGCGCTCGGTTGCGACGTCCGCCGGCAGCAGCCGCGCCAGCGGCGCGCGCTCGAACGTGGGCGTCCCGAGGGTCTCCCGCAGCGCGGTGACCCCCTGCAGCAGCACCTCGAGCCGCTCCCGGCGCTCGGCGTCCTCCAACGTGTCGATGCCGGAGAGCAACGCGCTGAACATCTCGAACCGGGCGCCGTGCTCTTCGTTCGACGCCCCTACGGTCACCCAGCGGGCGAGCGAGCCTTCGACGTGTACGGAGGCCTGGCCATCGTTGGCGCGCAACACCCAGCCGAGCGTACGACCGAGCACGTCGAGCGCTGCGTGAACGCGCGGGTCCACTGCGGATTCGGAGGACATGAAAACACCTGCTGCGTCAGCGGTAGACCACCGCGTTGATTGTGACGCTGCGTGTTCCCTTCGGGGTCTCGAACCGTACCGAGTCCCCAACGCGACGCCCAAGCAGGGCGCGCGCGATGGGCGACGAGTAGGAGATGAGCCCCTCGCGCACATTCGCCTCTTCCAAGCCAACGATCCGATAGCGGAACTTCTCGTCCGTGTCCTCGTCCTCGAGCGCCACGGTGGTCCCGAACACGACGACGTCGGACGGGACCATCTTCGAAACGTCGACGACCTCGGAGAGCGCCAGCCGGTATTCCAGCTCGCGCACGCGGCCCTCGATGTGGGCCTGCCTCTCCTTGGCGTCCTCAAACTCCGCGTTCTCGCTGATGTCGCCGTGCTCTCTGGCCTCTTCAATGTCGCGCACCACCTGCGGACGCAGCACCTCGCGGTGGTGTTTGAACTCGGCCAGCAACTTCTGGTAGCCAACCGGGGTCATGGGAATTCGTTCACTCATGCGCCGGACCTAACACGCGCGCCCCCGAGATCCCACCGGCGGAGGGGAAACAGGCCACCACCCGCCCGTGCAACCGCTGGCCCTGCAGCGCATCGTTGCGGGCGAGCGACCGGTGGGAAGCGGCGTCCACCGTCCACTCGGCACCCGGGTCGAGCAGCACCCACCCGCCCGTGGGCTCGGGCAGCAGCGCGCGGGGCCCGAGCGAGAGCGCCTGCACCGCCGCCGCGAGGTCCCCGCCGAGCGCCGTGAGCGTCGCCGCGAACGCCGACTCCAACCCCGTGGACCCCGGCACGGCGCGCTCGAACTCGATCTCCTTCTCCTCCGGGGCGCGCGGCGCGTGGTCGGCTGCGACGATCACGAGGCGATCGTGGACGGCCTGGACGAGCGCTTGCCGGTCGTCCCAGGACCGGAGCGGCGGGTGCAGGCGGACGCGCGTGTCGTAGGGGAACTGGCCCGGGCCAGCGCCCTCGACGATCCGCTCGTCGAGCAAGAGGCTGCGGGCGGCGACGTACCCGAGGATCGGCAAGCGCTCTGCAGCTGCGCGTCGGAGCAGGTCCACGCCCACCTGGGACGAGATCGGGCCGACGACGACGCGGGCGCCGCTCCCGCGAACGAGCGCGATGATCCGCGCGAGCCCGATCTCCTCGTTCGCGACGGGGTTCCCGCGCAGCCCGAGCACCGAGGCGAACGGGCTGTCGTGCACGACCCCGAGGCCGTCGAGCATCGGGTCCGACGGGCGCAGCCAGAGCCGCAACCCGAAGCGGTTCGCGTA
Source organism: Bifidobacterium breve (assembly GCA_943328795.2). Classification (GTDB taxonomy): domain Bacteria; phylum Myxococcota_A; class UBA796; order UBA796; family SXON01; genus CAIUMM01. The sequence continues at coordinate 1,888 of CALQBK020000156.1, read as the reverse complement.
CTCCATCGCGTTCCGGAGGATCACCGTGTCCGTCGGCGCGCCCCCGCCGTCCGAGACCCCCGGGATCGAGAACCGAGACAAGAGGCCGATCTCACTCAACGCTTGGCCCAACAACCCCCGCGTCATCGCGGGCGTCGGCCAGATGCGCACCCCGCCCGGGAGCGTGCGCCGCTGGTCCGCCAGGTGCTCGGGCTGGTCCGGCACGGGGTCCACGCACGGGCGGGTGACCAGGTCGCCGAACCCCCCGGCGAGCGCGGCGTTGCCGAGGCTCTCGGGGGTCTCGCGCACGGGGAACCCCGGGAACCCCGGGTCGCAGCCGACGTCCACAAGCGACGGCGCCAGGACCATCCCGGTGCCGTCCACGGCGACTGAGGGCCCGTCGCTGCCGAGCGTCACGGTCCGCGGGGCGTTCTCGCCCCACACCCGGACGTTCTCAATCCGAGGCATGCAAACCTCCCGGAGAGCCGCCGGGCGTCTCGCTCCCAAGCAGCAAGTAGAGCAACGCCATCCGGACCGCGATCCCGTTGGTCACCTGGTCCAGGATCACGCTCTGGGCCGAGTCAGCGACGTCGGCGCCAATCTCGACCCCGCGGTTGATCGGCCCTGGGTGCATCACCATCACGTCGGGTCCGGCCATCCGCAGCCGCGGGAGGTCGAGCCCGTAGAACGTCGCGTACTCCCGCGTGCTCGGCAGCACGCCCCGGCCCAGGCGCTCGTGCTGGATCCGCAGCAGCATGATCACGTCAGCGTCGCGCACCACCTCGTCGATCGTGTGCCGAATCTCCACCGGCAACCCCGCGAGCTCACGGCGGCACATCGTGCCCGGCCCGGCGACCACCACGCGGGCGCCCATCGTCGTGAGCCCCCAGATGTTGGAGCGTGCGACCCGCGAGTGCTGCACGTCGCCGACGATCGCGACGCGCCGGCCGTCCAGCGATCCGAACTTGTCCCGGATCGTGAGCATGTCCAACAGGCCCTGCGACGGGTGCTCGTGGATCCCGTCCCCGGCGTTCAGCACGCGCCACGGGAAGTTCCGCGCGAGCAGGTGCGGCGCGCCTGCGCAGCCATGTCGAACCACCACGGCGTCCGGCTGCATCGCGAAGATGGTCCGCGCCGTGTCCATCAACGTCTCGCCCTTCGCCGTCGACGACGTGTTCACGTTGAAAGAGAGCGTGTCCGCCGAGAGGCGCTTCGCCGCGAGCTCAAAACTCGTCTTGGTGCGCGTGGAGTTCTCGAAGAACAGCGTCACGACGAGCCGCCCCCGCAGCGGCGGCACCTTTTTTACCTTCCGGCGCCCGACCTCCCGCATCAGCTCGGCCGTGTCCAGGATCTCCGTGATCGTCTCGCGCGGCATTCCGCGGAGTTGGAGGAGGTCCTTGCCGATCATCCCGTCTTGCCCGTTCGGACGCACACAGTATCGGTCTTCCAGTCCACCGTCACGCGGTCCGAGAGCGCAGTCTCGGCGCGCAGGCCGACGTAGTCCGGCTGGATCGGCAGCTCGCGGTGCCCGCGGTCGACCAGCACGCACAGGCGGACCCACGCGGGGCGGCCAAAATCGTGGAGCTCTCCGAGCGCCGCGCGGATCGTGCGCCCGGTGAACAGCACGTCGTCGACGAGGAGGATGCCGCACCCGGAGATCTCGAACGGGAGGTCGGTATCGCCGAGGAGCGGCTTCTCGAGGCCCGTGTACAGGTCGTCGCGGTAGAGCGTGATGTCCAGGTCCCCCCGGGCGGGAGCGGGGAGCCCGGCGCCCAGGATGCGCGCCCGGAGGCGGTCTGCGAGCTCGATGCCGCCCGTCCGGATGCCGACGAGCCCGACGGGGACAGACGCGCCGCGGATGTCCCGGCACACGGCCTCCGCCAGCCGGTCTATGGCGTCCGCCACCCCG
>CALQBK020000155.1 GCA_943328795.2 Bifidobacterium breve | reverse complement strand
GCTTCGCCAGACCGTGCCTTGGAACGGCGCAAAGCAACCGCCGGTGCCGACGCGAGGTGTGCCGAGCGTCGGCATCGGCGGGCCAGCCCCAGCGCTGCGCCAACACATTGGATCCAACCTACTGAAATCGCTTGAAGCGGGACGCTCGCTGCCCCCTCCCGCGCCGTTCCCCGCAGGGTCTGGCGGAGCCGACGTCTTCGGCGGCTTCGTCAGACCGTGCCTTGGAACGGCGCAAAAGAACCGCCGATGCCGACGCGAGGTGTGCCGAGCGTCGGCATCGGCGGCCGCCACGCCGAAAACCTCGCCCCAACACCGATTGAGGGCTACCCTTGCCGCGATGCTCGCCCGCGCCCGCTCCAGACCCGTGCAGGCGATGCCGCTCGCGGTCGGCCTCTTGGCGCTGGGCCCCGGCTGCGTGCACGTGTACCAGCCGCTGTCGAGCTTGCACCGCCCGATCGTGATCGACACGCAGGCGCCGAACTTCCAAGACCTGCGCCTGACCGTCATCTGCCCCCCGGGCAAGGTCGTGAGCCGGGGCGAAGCCGAGGTGCTGTGTGAGCGTGTCGGCAAGCTGTTCGAGCTGCAGGGCGCGACGGTCACCACGACGTCGGGGAGCGGGCTGGTCGACGACGACCTCGGAGACGAGCTCGCGACGACGCAGGCGGCCGCAACCCCGACGACCGATCTCGTGCTCGAGCTGCGCACGCGGCAGACGCACTACAGCAACGACGCGCTCTCGTGGATCCTGTGCATCGGCACCGCCACCTTGGTGCCCGCCTACTCGGAGTCCACGTTCGCCCAGGACGTCGTGGTCCGCGACGGCACGGGGTTCCTGCTCGCGTCGGACACGCTGGAGGGGCGGATCGTCCGCACGTTCGGCCTCGGGACGTGGGCCGGCAACAAGATCCTGGACTGGGTCTGGCGCAAGAAGGAGGAGGAGCTGTCCACGAAGCAGGTGTACGCCGAGGTGTCGTCCGACCTCTACGGGCAGCTAAGCCAGGTCGTCTTCAACGCGAAGATGCGCTGGCAGGTGCTCGAGGAGGCTACGCCCGGCGGCCGGGCGACCTCGAGCGCGCCGCCGGCGGAGGCGAAGCCCGCAACCGCACCCAACCCCAGTGGGCGTCCGTAGTGCTGCTCGTCGTCCTTGGCGTGTTGTTCTTGCCGACGCTCGTCCACAAGGACCCGGCGCCGGGGCTCACGATGAGCCGGGCACGCTCCAGGACGCTGGAGTGCGAGCGGATGACGGCGGAGATCGCGAGCCGGAGCTACCCGGGGCAGGTGCGGCCGAGCCGGCCCCGGGGCGAGTACGTCGAGCGCAGCGCGCTGGTCTGCGCCGAGCGGCTCGTGCGCCCCGGGCTGCGGACGGACCAGGACGCGGCCATCCTCTACGCCCTGGACCCGCTGGTGAACGACCTCACGGCGTCCGCGGCAGACCTGCACCCCGAGCTCGCAGACCACACCTGGCTCGTCGAGGCGTTCTACCCGAGCGGCCAGGTGTCCGCGAAGCTCAGCTTCGCCGCGAAGAACGCGCTGGCTGAGCGCGGGCTCCAGGTGTCGGACCGCACGCCGACGCTCTCCGCGGGGGACGTGGACGTGCTGACGCGCATGGAGCCGCAAGAGGCGTACCCGTCCGCATGCCGGCGCTACAGCGACAATGGCAGCCTGCGCGCGGGCGACGCGCTGCTGGCCGTGGTGAGCCGCGACCCGCGGGAGACCATCCTGCACGCGGGGCTGTGCACCGACGGCCAGTGGAGCTGGCTCAAGTGAGGGCCTACGCAGCTGTGCTCGGGATCCTGTTCGGTCTGTGGGCCGCGCCAGCCTACGCCGCGAGCCCCGACGTAGAAGACGCGCAGCGGGCGGAGCTCGAGCGGGTGCGGGCCAAGATCGCGAACGAGGTGCAGCTCACCGCCTACGACCTCGTCGACGAGATGGTGCTCGGGCTGAAGACCGACCCGGTGTTCCAGGCCTCCACCCCCGTCGTCCTGGCCGGCGTCACCGTGCCTGTCGGCCTCGGCACGGGCTTGGAGGCGCTCGTCGAGAACCACCTCGCCGCGGTGCTCGGCGAGAACCCGAGGACCAACATCCAGCTCGTGCACTGCCCCAGCTGCACGGCCGTCGTCGTGCACTCGGGCCCCGAGGCGACCGTGCTCTCCCGCGGCGTCGACGACCCGGCGGTGCTCGCCGAGCTCGGCGCCGGCTCCGGCAAGCACGCGCTGTTCGTCGACATCGAGGCCGAGGGCACCTGGCTCGTCCTCCGCGCCCGGCTCACGCGCCTGACGCCCGACCTGCCGATCGTGTGGAGCCGCACCATCGCGAGCTCGACCAGCACGCCCGCGCTGCTCCGCGACGGCACCGACCTCAAGTCCGCCGAGGACGCCCGCAAGGACTACCTCGCAGCGCTCCACGACCGCGGCCCGATCACGATCCCCGTCCGCCTGGGCGTACGCGCCTACGCGCCGCCCAACGACTCCGCCGGTGTCGCCGTGCCCCCGTTCCTGTGGCTGCAGACCGGCGCCGAGCTCGGGTCCTCGGACGCCCGCGCGTGGACGTCGAGCCTGCTCCTCGGCTTCAGCTTCATCCCCCAGGCCTACCAGGGGCTGATGCTGCAGGCCCGCGTCAGCCGGCTGTTGACCGGCCGCGCGCGGTCGCTCACGCACCCTGACTTGTACTTGTTCGTCGGCGGCAGCGTGATGACCGTGTGGGGCCCTGCAACCGCGCCGTTCCAGGCGGACTTCCTGACCGCCGATGACCTGCTCACCGCCGCGGACGGCGACTCGCCCCGCACGACCCTGGGCACCCTGCACCTCGGCCTCGACCTGCGGCTCGGCAACCGCGTGGGCCTCTCGACGTTCCTCGAGACCATCCCCGACCGCAACAACTCCGACAACTTCGGGAACTACGTCCGCGTGCTCGGCCTCTCCTTCCAAACGCTGGGGACAGAGGTGACGTTTTGCTTCTGAGCGTCGCGTTCGCCGTGCTCCTCGCGCTGTCGAAGCCCGCGTTGGCGGGCGCTGAGACCGCGCGGGACTCGCTCGACCGGCTGGAGGAGGTGCTCGAGCTGCGGGTCGAGGACGGCCGGCTCAAGTCCGAGGACGTGATGCCCGCGATCTTGGTGAGCGCCGCGCCGCGAACGCTCGAGTCGCAGGCCTGGTACACCACGCGGGTGATCGAGGTGCTGGAGAAGGCCTTCGGCGCCGGCGGGCTGCGGGTCTGCGAGGCGTGCATGGCCCCGCGGGCGATCGTCGACTCGGGGCAGATGGTCTACCAGGTCGGGCCCGTCGGGATGGACGAGGTCGCGCGGCTCGACGACCTGAACCGGGGGGGCTCCGAGCCGGCGAAGACGGCGATCTGGCTGGACGAGAGCGCCGGGGGCGTGTCCATTCGGATCGTGGACATGCGCACGTCGCGGGTGATCTTCGCGCAGAACGTCGATCCTACGCTGGTGGAGGTCAAGAACACCCACCGGCTGTACACGTTGACGGAGGAGCAAGAGCGCCGGGCGCGGGGACTCGGTCTCACGCAGGCGTTCATCGACGTCGCGATCTACCCCGGGCAACACATCTCGCTCGACTGGACCGACCAGTGGGGCAAGTACAACAAGCAATTCTCGGGTATGACCCTGACGATCCTCGACCCCGTTCTGGGCATTGGGGCGGTGCACTACTACTGCTTGCCAATCCTCCACGCGCTCGTCGGCGGGCAGGTGGTGTTGAGCATCCCGACCGGCCTCGTCCAAGGCCTGGGCCAACAGGGCCAGGTCCTCGACCCGCTGCTCACCGGGACGGCGGTCGTCCGCGTGCCGTTCGGTCGCTCCAACTTCGGTGGACTCCTGACCGCGTCGACGAACGGCGAGATCGGGTTCGGGATCTCGTTGATGAACATAAGCCTGCTGCCGGTGTTGCCATGAAGCCCCAACTGCGAAGCCTCCTGCTGCCTCTCCTGGCCCTGGCCGGGGGCTGCGCGGCCCACAACTACACGCACTACCTGATCGAGCCCGCCCCGGCGACGAACCCGGCGCTTGAGGAAGAGGACGGTACCCAGCTTCGGCCGATGGGCTTTGGGTCGACAACCGCGATGAAGGTGAGCTGGAACGACGGCACGCTGCTCACCGAGGTGGAGATCCCGCTGCTGGCCAGCGGCCAGCGCATCGTGATCGAGCACTCGAAGGGCGCGACGGGCGTCGAGACCATCCCCGCCACGCGCCTCGTGGTGCCCCCACCGAGCGTCGCGGACAGCTCGCTCGACGCCGCCTACCGCGAGCGCGGGCTGAAGGTGAACAGCGACGCGCCCGAGCTCTCGCTGACCGGCGCGCGGACGCGGATGCAGGAGGCGCTCGCCGGGGGCAACTACCAGCTCGCGCTGGAGTGGTGTGAGCTGGTGCTCGCCCGGTACCCATCGCACCCCGAGACGCTACGGGCGAAGGGCTCGATCCTCCTGATGCTCGGCGAGCGGGAGAAGGCCATCGAGATCTACGAGGCGGTCGAAGAGATAGAGTCGGACCCGGCCGTACGCGCGAAGCTCGAAGAGCTCCAACGCTCCACCCCCAGGTAGAAGGGAATCCTATGCAACTAGTTGGACTTGCTCTACTCTTCTTCGTCATCTCCTTCGGGTTCGAAGAGCGCACCGCCACGACCATCTCGGCGTTCGACCCGCACGCGTTCGTGATGGTGCTCGGTGGCTCGCTCGCCGCCGTGATGGTCTCGTCCAGCGCGATCACGACGCTCCGCACGGCGATGTGCGTCCGCGAGCTCGTGCCCGGCCTCGGCACGCTCGGCAAGTCGACGGCCGCGCTCGAGGCCGAGCGGACGAAGATCACCGAGCTCTGGCTCGACGGCCGTCGGTCGCAGGCCGTGGACCTGGCCGAGAAGAGCGGGCAGCCCGTCCTGCGGCGCATGCTGCAGCTCGTGCTCGGGCGCGCCCAGGTGGAGACCACGCAGGCCGCGTTCACCGAGCTCCGCCACGCCGAGATCTCGCGCTGGCAGCCGGCTATCGGCAACTGGGAGATCCTCGCCCGGCTCGCCCCCTCGTTCGGCATGGTCGGCACCATCACCGGCATGATCCAGATGTTCCAGAAGATGGGCGGGGACAGCGCGAGCCTCGGCTCTGCGCTCTCGCTGGCCCTGGTCGCGACGCTCTACGGGGTCGCTTTCGGCGCGGGCGTCGCCGGGCCGATCGGCCACTACCTGCGGAACTTGCTTGACGAGCGCCTGGGCGCGATCGAGCGCTGCGAGAAGTCGGTCGGCGAGCTGGTCGCCCGCGCCGGCCGCGACTCCAGCATGGTCGGGGGCTGACCCGTGCAACGCCGCACCTACGCGAGCGAGGACGGGTGGCTCTTGTCCTACGCCGACTTGATCACCAACCTCCTGATCTTCTTTGCGATCATCCTGTCGGCGGCGCAGATCAGCCGCACGCGGATGCAGCAGATCGCGGAGACCATCTCCGGGGTCGAGCAGCCCGCGAGCCTCTCGGCCATCCAGCAGGAGATCGACGCGCAGATCGAGCGCGAGGGGCTCCAGGAGCTGATCCGCACCGACCTGGAGGACGACGGCCTGCGCCTGGCGCTGAACTCCGGCCTCGTGTTCGACTCCGGCAGCGGCACCGTCCGCGCGGACCAAGAGCCCACCGTCGACCGGATGCTGCTCACCCTGGTGCCCTACGCGGGGCAGTACAACTTCGCGGTCGAGGGCCACACCGACAGCACGCCCATCGCCCCGGGCGGGGCGTACCCGTCGAACTGGGAGCTCTCCGCCGCGCGTGCGAACGCCGTCCGCTCGCACCTGGAGGGCGTTGGCGTCGAGCAGAAGCGCATCCGCGTCGAGGGCTACGCGGACACCGTCCCCTTGCCTGAAGCGAGCCTCGCGGGGCTCACCCCCGAGGAGCGCCTCGCCCGTCACCGGCGCGTGGTCGTGAGGATCTACTGATGAACGCTATGCTTCTCGCCCTCGTGCTCGCCTCCCCGCAGGCGAGCGCCGCCCCGTCGGCTGTCCCCGCGCGCCAGATCCCCCCCGAGGTGCTCGTCGAGCTGCAGGAGCTCGAGAACCGCTTCGAGCTCGCCCTGGCCGCCGACTGCGCAGGCGACGTGTGCTACTCGAAGGGCTGCGCTTGGGTAGACCACGCGGTCGCCGATCGCCCCCGCGCGAGCTCGATGCCCGGCCTCGCGGCCGAGCCCGGCCCCAGCGCGACGGACGCGCAGCACTACCTGACCCAGGCGCAGTGCTCGTTCGCGAACGAGTCCAGCTTGCCGAACGCCACGGCACAGGCGCTCGTCCGGCGCCTCCAGACCCGCCTCACCCGCGGCTGGACGGTGGTCAGCGTGGACCACGAGGTGCTCCCGCCGCTGGTCGTAGAGCCCCCGGTCGAAGCCGAGCAGGTGGCGGAGCCAGAGCCCGTCGTGCCGCCCCCGCCCAAGGAGTGGACCTTCGAGGACGCCGCTCACGAGCTGTGGGACACGCTCCTCCCCCACTTCGCGTGGATGATCGGGCTCGGGCTCGTGACCTTCGCCACCATCGTGCTCACGTGGGCGTTCCGCCGGGTCGGCCGCGCGTCGATCGAGGAGCAGGCGCTGCTCGCCCAGCTCAACCAGCCGGACCCAGGCCCCCCGACGCCCGTCCAAGCGAGCGCGGAGCCGGCCCAGGACGACGAGGACGACGCGTTCGTCGCCGAGCAAGAGGCGAGCTGGACGGAGAAGCTGGCCGGCATCGATCCCGCGAACCCCGATCCCGAGCTGCAGGCCCTGGTGCGTGAGCGCCTGCGCGCGGGCGACCTGCCGCTGCTGGCCAAGGCGGTGCTGCGGTTCCCGAAGCAATTCCCGGCGATCTTCCCGAACGACGGCGAGACAGCTACGGCGAAGCTCGAGCTGGCCGAGCTGCTCCAGGGCGTCGACGCCGCGAGCCTGCCGGGCGACAAGGAGTTCTTCACCGCGCTGCAGCGCCACGCGTTGGCCGCGACGCTCACCTCGCAGCCCGACGCGCGGATCGTGCGCAGCCTGCGCGAGGACTTCGGGGCCGCGGGCCTCGTCGAGCTGATGCGCCGGCTGCCCGACCGCATCGGCGCGCTGCTGTTCGCGCTGAGCCCCCCGGTGGAGCAGCACGAGATGGCGCGCCTGCTGCCCGTCGCCCGGGCGACCGCGCTGTGCGGCCAGCTGTTGCGGTCCAACCGGATGGATCCGAGCGAGACCCGCGCGCTCTTCGAGGCGCTGCGTAGCGCGAGCGGCGCAGGTGCGGACGCGTTGTTGGCCGGGACCGGCGTCTCCGACCGGGGCGCGACCTTCGACGCCGCCGGGGCGCTGGCCGTGCTGCTGTCGAGCTTGCCCCCGGCGGAGCGGGCCGCCGCGTTCGACGAGGCGCGCAGCCGCAACCAGGGCAGCTTGCCCGCGTGGATGCGCAGCATCCTCACGCCCGACATGCTGCTCGCGCTCCCGCGCGAGGCCCGCGCGGACCTGTTCCTCGAGCTCGAGACCGAGCCGCTCGCGGCCTGGCTCTCGCTCGTCGAGACCGACACGCGCGAGCGCCTGTTGGACGGGCTGCCCGAGTCGTTCCGGTCGTCGATCCAGGCGGCGTCGGTGTTCCCGTCGCGGGCGCGCCAGCTCGCGTTGGCGAACCGCGGCAGGCGGGAGCTCGCCCGTAGCTTCCAGGGGCAGCTCGCCCGCGCGCGGATCCCATTCGAGCGGGTGGTCGGCAGCGACGCCCACGTGAGCCGCGTGGACGAGGACGACGGCGCGTGACCCTGCGCCCCGCCGCGCTGTTGGTCGCCGCCCTGGGCATGTCCTGCTCCAAGGTGCCGATCTACGACGTGGCCGCGGGCTTCACGACCGCGGACGTCTCCTGGTTCGCCGACGAGGACACGCTGTTCGTGTTCTACCGGGTGGACGCCGAGCAAGGGCTCAACGACGAGAGCGTCATCGACATCACCTACACGACCGACGACGGCCTCGTGGACTGGACCCCCCTCACCGACCTCGAGCCGGTGCACACGCACCTGTACGTTGACTGCGGCACCACCACCCGGTGCGGCAGCATGAGCGTGCGCGTCGAGCGAGAGCCGCGCGACGTCCACCTGCGCCTGCGCTACCACCGCGACGGGGAGCTGGCGCTCGACGCGGACACGGTGTTCAACGTCGTCGGCCACGGCGACCCCTGGTCCAACCGCAGCTACATCGTCTACGGCGTGTTCGACGAGGCGAACGAGCGCGTCCAGTGGCGCGGGCGCAACCAGTTCCCGACGATCCGGAACGAGGACGCGTCGGACCTCGGCCTGCGGCGCGACCTCGTGATCCGGGACGAGGGCTACGGCTCGGCGGACCTGGCCTCGGGCGACAACCCCTACGGCTACGGCGTGGACTGCCCGGGCGGCTTCACGTCCGCGGGGCTCCCCGGCGTCGAGACCGACGAGCGCGCGGTGTTCGACCCGTTCGACCTCCCGGTCGAGGCGTCCAGCGCATCCACGGTGTGCGCCCAGGCCACCGTGACCGACGGCAACGGCACGTTCACCACCGGCGCCATCGCGCGGAAGAACCCGGAGGTGCGCGCGGCGTTCCCGGAGCTCCGGAGCCCGATCCACGACGCTACCCCGCTCAAGTTCTTCCTCGAGCCCTGCGAGAGCGTGATCTCGGCCGAGCACGAGGCGATGCAGCGCCAGCGGCTCCAGGTCGGCGACCTCGCGCCGATCTGCACCGACAACTGGGACGCCCCGGGGTTCAAGGATGAGCTGGTCACGGCCTTCACCGACGCCCTGGAGGCCGCGCGCCCGGCGGGCAACGACATGGTGCTGGTCGTCGGCCTGCAGCAAGAGGACCACGGCCTGACCGACATCGTCGAGGACGCCCTGGCCGAGGTGGTGCCCGAGGAGCGCCTGCAGCCCTCCCCCCGGCTGGCAGGCGCGTTCGTGTTCGACAGCGACGGCCGCGGGCTCACCCTGCCCGAGCTCGAGCCCTCTACGCTGTGGTGCCCCACCACGGTCTCGGAGACCGACACCGACCTCCCCAGCAACGCGAACCTGACCTGCGCGATCGCGCCCGACAACCCCGACATCGTGCTCGGGCCGCTCAGCTTCGGCGCCTTGCCTATTCTCCCGTCGCGCGAGCAGTACCTCGACTTCATCGACACCTACTCGGAGGCCCAGGCCGGCGAGGTCACCTCCCTCGCGTACCGCACGCCCGAGTTCGCCACGACCGCCGACCACGTCCAGGTAGGCGACTATGGCGTCGCCACCTTCCTGAACGACGAGCTGATCTCGGCCGACGCCGACGACGCGTTCTCCTACTGCGTCACCGACGAGCCGTACGTGTTCGTGTTCCGGTCCGACATCCTGCAGAGCGACCTGTTCCAAGCGCAGCTCGCCGCGGGCTGCGCAGACGGCTCGATCTCGGGGGACTACTGCGCTTACGCCGGGCTCGGCATCCTGCCGATCCAGGTCCTGCCCCAGTGGCACGACGTGTTCGGCGAGACCAGCTACGCGCTCGGGCTCGGTTGGGACTTCCCGTTCCTGCTGCACATGGAGTACGAGACCTCGACGGCCGGCTCGGTGACCGCGTTCGGCTTCAGCGTGCCGTTCGGGTTCGCCGCAGACGGGGAGAGCTACCTCGCGACGTCGATGTGGACGGAAGACACGTTCTCGCTCGAAGAGGCGCTCACGCAGTGCACCCGCTTCTGCGACAACCCGACGTTCGACTCGGCGGGGGTGTACCAAGTGTCGGCGCCGTTCCGGTCCACCTACGCCGACTCCTGCTACCTCCCGGACTACCCCGCACCCGGCGACTCGGGGTTCCCCCGTGATCCCTAGTCTCCTGGCGCTGTCAGTGCTCTTGCAGGTGTCCGGGGCGTTCGCAGCCGACCCCGCGCCGGCCGAGGCGCCCGCTGCGCCAAGCGAGTCCCCCGCTGCGCCAAGCGCCCCCGCGGTGCCAAGCAGCGACGCGGACGACCCGCTCGCACCGCACCGGGCCTCGTTCGCGGAGCTCGCCGAACGGACGATCGGCACGGCGTCCCAGCCGGTCGAATTCAACTGGCGGCGGTCCACGGCCCAAGTCGCGGTCACCGGCGACCAACTCTACGAGCTGAACAACTTCAACAGCCTGCGAGCGGGCGCGATGGCGCGGCTGCCCAGCGGCAACATGATGGTCGAGGTCGGCGCGTACTACGTGCGCACCTGGGACACGCCCAGCAGCGAGCTGCTCGCGCTCACGCCCTACCGGCAGCCGGGCCGGCCGGACCGGATGGAGCTCGATCTCAACGTCGGCATCCCGCTCGCCGAGGGGGTGGTCACGCTCTCCCCGCGGTTCTTGCCCGCGCTGCAGCTGGTGCTGAACGGCTACGCGGGGTTCCGGTACTTGCTCTACCCGGACGCGTTCGCGGGGATGAAGGCCGGCAAGGTGTTCAGCTCGATCCTCTCGCCGAGCCTGAGCCAGGACGAGATCGACAACTTGGACGACCGCAGGCCGGACTCGATGCAAGTGGACTCGGGCCGGTACGGGCTGATGGTCGGGGTCGGCAACGACCTGTACTTCAAGCAGGGGTTCTTCCTCTCCCCCCGCGTGATGTTCGCGATCCCCATCCTCGCGCCGGTGAGCAACACCGACCTCCTGCTCTGGGGCGACTTCTCGCTGGGCATTGGGTTGGCCTTTTGACCGCCTGGCTCTTGCTCGTGGCGATGGCCATCGCGGCGCCCGAGCCCGAGCCCTCGGACGCGACGGTGGTGTACTACAACGCGCGGATGGCGCTGCGGGATGGCCACGCGCTCGAGGCCGTCCAACTCTGGCTGCTGCGCAACGCGATGGAGGACAAGTCCGGGCAGGTGTCGCCCCAAGACGGGGACTTTCGCTCCGTCACGTGGGCCGCGCTCGGCGAGCTCGGGTTGTGCCAGGACGGCTACGCGAAGGACGCCGACGGCGTTGGGCTTTGGCCGCTCGCGCTGCACAACCAAGTCGTGCGTGGGCTCGGCCGCGGGAAGCCAGGAAAGCGCGCCCGCCCGTTCGCCGCGTTCGAGGTGAACCGCCAGCAGCGCTTCATCTCGATCACGGACGTGCTCGGGTCGCGAGAGTTGGCCACGGTGAAGCTGTCGCGGGGCAGGT
>CALQBK020000154.1 GCA_943328795.2 Bifidobacterium breve | reverse complement strand
GAGAGCACAAAACCGGTCGACCCGCTCTTGCGTTGGTAGTCCCACAGGCCGAGCGCGACGGCGCGGCCGAATTCCTCCTCCTTCACGTGCGGGCCGAGCTCCCAGGCGTCGGGGGCGCCGGTCGCGGGCGCGAGCGGGGCGAGGGGGACGTCGAACGTGACGTGGACGCAGTCACCGCGGTCCACGACGTCGGGCTCGAAGCTCGCGCTGCGGAGCTGGGTCGTGCGGTTGTGGTCGAGGTCCACGACGGCGGTGACCAGCTCGTGCGCGCGGAAGCTGAAGCGGCGCCCGCGGGCGAGCATCTCGCCGCCGGAAGCGACCAGCAAGCCGCCGTCGTAGATCACGCGCCCCGCCTCGTTGCCGAGCAGGTTTGCGTAGACGTACGTGACGCCGAACGCGCGGCTGCCTTCGGTGACGAACCGCTGGCGAACCTCGTGCTTCCCGAACGCGAAGTGCGACGCGCTCGGGTTCAGGATGATGTCGACGCCCTGCCGGGCGAGCTCGCCGCCGGGCCGTTGGGCGACCCACGCGTCCTCGCAGATCTCGAACCCGATGCGGACCCCGTTCACGTCAAAGTGCAGGTCGCCGAGCGGCACCCCGCCGCCCGGGCCCCGGATCGCGGGGATGGAAGCAGGGAGCTGAGCTTCGGCCCGCACGTCCGCCGGCCAAGGCTTGAACCAGCGGGGCTCGTAGTGCACGCCGTCGCCGGCCAAGTGTCGCTTGCACACGATCCCGGCGACTACGCCGTCTACGACCAGCACCGCCGCGTTGAACAGGCCGTTCCGGTGCCGCACCGGGAGGCCGAAGCTCACCACCATGCCCTTCGTGACTGGGAGCAGCCTTGCGAGCTCGGTCCACGCTGTGTCGACGACATAGCGAGCGTGGAACGCGTCTTCGCAACCGTACCCGGTGAGGCACATCTCCGGGAGGCACAGCACGCCGACCCCGGCGGCCCGCGCGTCCGCGATCGCCGCCGCGAGGCGCTCGCGGTTGCCGTCCCAGTCGAGCGGGACCTGGTTGACAGAGGCTGCGGCGACCTTGACTGTTCTCATCGGGGCTCCGGGGTACGTTTGTGTAATCAACACATGAACTCGGTGCAAAGGGGGGCCAGCCCCGGCGGCCGGCGTTACCCGAAGTTCACGATGCGAAGCCCCCTCCTCCCCGCCCTCCTGCTCCTCTCGGCCTGCAGCGGCTCCCCTGCCCCGTCCCCTGGAGCGGCGCCCCCCTTGGCCGGGGCACCCAGCCCGGTCTCGCCCGCCGAGCCCGCTCCCGCCGACGGGGTGGTCGACCCCACGGCCGCGCCCGCCGTCGCCGAGCCCTCCCCCGACGCGCCCGTCTCCGCGGCCGCACCCCCCACGGCGCCCGGGTCGCCTCCGACGCCCGACGCCGCCCCGACGCCCGTCTCCACGCCGACAGCCGTACCGCCCCGAGCCGCCGGGACGACGCCGCCCCCCGCTGCGGCGACCTCGGCGAGCCCTGAGGGCACCCCGGCCGATCCCGCCCCCGCCGCCGCCGCCCCGGTCGCGACCGCGGCGGACTACACGCTCACCCCCGCGAAGAGCAGCATCTACGTCCAGGTGTTCAAGGAGACCGACACGCTGGCGGCCAACCTGTCGCACGACCACGTGATCGTGGCGACGGGCTGGAGCGGGACTGTGCACTGGGACCCGGCCGACCCCACCGCCTGCGTCGTGAAGATCAACGTACCGGTCTCGGGGCTCGTCAACGACGAGGAGAGCATGCGAAAGCGCGTCGGGTACGACACCGTGCTGGACGCCGGGGACCGGGCGGAGGTGCGCGCGAACATGGTGTCCAAGGGTCAGCTCGATGCCAACGCGTTCCCGAACATCACGTTCCGCTCGACGGGCTGCGCGGCCAGCGGCGACAAGGTGAAGGTGACCGGGGACCTGTCCATCCACGGGGTCCCGAAGCGCATCTCGCCGTCGTTCACCATCGCCGGCGACGGCAAGTCCCTCTCGGCGAGCGGGGGGTTCACCGCGAGCGCCAGCGACTTTGGGTTCGCCCCGTTCACCGCGCTCCTCGGCGCGCTGAAGAACAAGGACGCGATGAAGTTCACGGTGTCGGTCGTGGGCGCGGCGGGGTGACCTCGGGACCGGCGGGTCGGACCGTTAGAGTACGGCGATGACCGCGATCTTCCTGTCGCTGTTCGCCGGCCTCGCGCGGGCCTCGGGCCCCTACCCGTTCATCTTCTCCCCGAGCTGACCAGCGGGCGCACGGGCTGCCCGCGCACGTACACCTGCACGATGTCCTCGGTTCGACCAATGTCGACAGTTGGATCGCCGTCGACGAGCAGCAGGTCCGCTTCGTACCCCGGCGCCACCTGGCCATACCTCGCGTCGGGGTCCAAGAACGTCGCGTTTCCCTTGGTCGCGGCCTCCAACACCGCGAGCGTCGGGACGCCGGCCTCCACCAACAGCCGGAGCTCCTCGTGCAACGCGCCCGGGAACGTGCCGATCGAGCCCCCCGAGTCGCTGCCGACGCGCAGCGGGACCCCGGCGTCGAACATCGCCTTGGTGTTCGCCACGCGGTCAGCCTTGTGCGCCGTCAACGCGTCCGACCAGGACCGAAAGCTCGAGCCCTCGAGCAGCGCCGCGTGGGCCTGGAGCTGGTCGGCCGAGAAGCTGTCCAACGCTCGCTTGGGTTGCGTCGCGCGCTCGGCCTGCGTCGGGGTGAACGAGGCCGAGAGCAGCTCGTCGAACCGGTTCCAATTCACCAACGTCGGCTCGAATTGGATCCCCGACGCGACGAGCAAGGCCAAGTCAGCGTCTGATACCGCGGAGGTCTCGACACCGTGGGCGAGCAGGTCCACGCCGGAGCGCGCGCAGATCAGCGCGTCCTCGGCGGTGTCGATGTGCGCGGCGACCCGCAGGCCGCGGGCGTGGGCGTGGTCGACGGCGGCCTTCACCCACGCCTCCGGCAAGCGCGGCGTCGGGGGATCCAAGCCCGGCGGGATGGTCGCGACGAACAGCTTGACGAAGGTGGCGCCGGCGTCTGCGTTGGCGTCTACACCCGCGAGCAGCTCGTCGAGGGTCTCGGCCGCGATGAACGCTTTTCCGTTCACCGACGCGTAGGCGAGCTCGCCGTACACGTCGCGCGTCAGGTCCAGCGGGTACGCCCCGGGCACGCTCAAGCCGGCGCCAGCGAACACGATCCGCGGCCCGAGCCAGCGCCCCCGCGCGATGTCGGCGTCCAAGGCGTTCATCACCTTGGGGTCCCCCGCCATGTCGAGCACCGTCGTGACCCCGCCGTACACCATCGACTGGGCCGCGTGCTCCGGGCTCGGCAACACCAAGAACCACGGCGGCGTCGCGCCGAGCGAGAGGTGGACGTGCAGGTCGATGAGCCCAGGGAGCAGCGTTCGCCCAGCGCCCTCCACGACAGCGTCCGACGGGGACGGCGCGCCGGTCGGGCGGACGTCGGTGATCGTGCCGCGGGCGAAGCGCACGTCCGTGTGCTCGAGCACGGCGTCGCCGGTGAACACGCGCACGTCGTGGATGAGCACGGGCTGGTCAGCGCCGGAGGGGCGAGCCGCGACGTCGGGGGTCGCCGGGAAGTGGATGCAGCCCGGCGCGACGCCGAGCAGCGCGAGCCCCAGGACGCGCACTACTTCGTGGCCGCGTGGACTTCCGAGAGGTTGGTCTCGACCCCGGACGTCTGGAACCAATGCACGAGGAACCCGGGCACGCTGCCCCCGGCGGCGTACTCCAGCTGGTGGGAGACGAGCACGCCCCCGCGCGGGTCTGCCTTCGCTTGCCAGTACCCATCGGAGCGCGCGACGCGGACGTTGCCATCGGCCGGGGTGAGCGCCTCGGTGGAGGCAGTGGTCCACGCGTAGCGGTCGGCGCCGTCTGCGACGGAGTGCCACATCCACAGCAACACCTCGCGGTCCGAGATCCCCTTCGAGCGTTGGAGCTGGTAGACGAGCGACTTGCCATCTGCGGTGGAGGCCGGGCGGCGCAGCTCGCTGGTCACGATGACGGTGAACACGGCCGCGTGCTTGACGGGGTCCCCCATGACGGACTTGAAGCGGTCGAGCGTCACGTCCGGCCAGTAGCAGTCTGCGTGAAGCGGCACGACACCGTCGGACATCGTCGGCCCAAGCGAGAGCTCGCACCCGTCGTAGGCCGCGACGTTCACGGTGTAGCCAGAAGGGGTAGCCAGGGCGGCGTGGACAGAGAGCAGGAGGGCGGGGATCATGGGGACCTCTCGGGGATGAAGCTCATGGCGCGTTCGGCCATCGCGGTGATGGACAAGGACGGGTTGACGCCGGGGTTCGCGGAGATCGCGGAGCCGTCGCACACGTAGAGGCCTGGGTAGCCGTGGACGCGGTGCTGCGCGTCGATCACGCCGTCGGCGGCGGTCGCGCCGATGCAGGCGCCGCCGAGGATGTGGGCCGTGGACGGGATGCCGAGGGCCGTCTCGCTGACGAGGCTGCAGGGTGTCCCGCCCACCTTCTGGGCGAAGCGCTGGGCGATGTCGGTCGCTTCGGGGATGAACGCCTCGGGCGCCTTGGCGTCCGCCAGCGCGCTCGTCAGGCCCTTTCGGAAGCCCGTGAGCGGGGTGCGCGCGCGCTTGAACGAGAGCGTGCCCTCCAACGTGCGCATGTAGAGCAAGATCTGCGTGTACCGCGCCCAGTCCGGCACGAAGTACATCTTGAGCATCCCCACGGGGTCCCTAAGCATGCTGGCGAACGCCCCGCCGAGCCGGACGAACGCGTTGGAGCCCCCGGCGTGCGGGGCCATCAACAACCGGAAGAAGCCCGAGCCCTTCGCGTAGCGCACCGGCTCGACGTGCGAGTGCGCGTCGGTGTGGAAGATCGAGGTGATCGCGACGCCGGTGGAGTAGTCGGTGTCCCGCCGGGCGCTGGTGACCCCGATCAGGCTCTCAGAGTTGGTGCGAACGAAGTCCCCGGTGCGGGGCGAGAGCCGCGGGAGACCCGCCGGATCCTCCTTCAGCTTCAATAGGAGATCGACGGTGCCGAGCACGCCGCCGGCGAACACAACGTTGTCCGCGGTGTAGTGCACACGCTGCTTCCCAAACCAGCCCGTGCTCGTCGCCGCGCGCACGGTGTAGCCCCCGCCCGGTCGTTCGCTCACGCCGTCGACCTCGGTGTTCGCTACGATCGTGAGCCCGCGCTTCTCCGCGAGCCACAGGTAGTTCTTGTCGAGCGTGTTCTTTGCGCCGAAGCGGCAGCCGGTCATGCACCCGCCGCAGGAGTTGCACCCGGTGCGGTCCGGGCCCTCGCCGCCGAAGTAGGGGTCCGGGACGGTCTTGCCGGGCTCGCCGAAGTACACCGCGACGTCGGTCGGCTCGAACTCCCCTGCCCTGCCCATGTCTCGCGCGATCTCCTGCAGCACCAGGTCGCCCGGGGTCACCCCTGGGAACCGCGCCGCGCCGAGCATCCGTTTCGCGGTCGCGTAGTGGACAGCGAGCTCCGCACCCCAGTCCGCCAAGCCCGCCCACGAGCCAGACGTGAAGAACGCCGCCTTCGGCACGGGCAGCGTGTTGGCGTACACCAACGAGCCGCCGCCCACCCCGACCCCCGAGAACACCGTGACGTGCGGCAGGAACGTCATCTTGAAGAACCCGCGGAACTGAATCGCGGGCATCCACAGCCAATCGACCAAGTTCCAATTGGACTTCGGGAAGTCCGCTGCCGCGAAGCGGCGCCCCTTCTCGACCATCAGCACGCGGTAGCCCTTCTCGCACAGGCGCAGGCCCGCGACGCTGCCGCCGAAGCCCGAGCCAATGATGACGAAGTCGTAGTGCGGGTCGGGCATCGCCGGGAGCTATCAAGAAACGGATAGTCGAGCCCGATGCATCGTCGTTGCCTCGTCGTCACCGTCCTGTTGCTCTCTGCGTGCCAGCCCCCGGGGGACGTCACCCCGCTTCCATTCGCGGCGGGCACCGGCACAGGCCTGTTCTTGCACGGCTGCCCCACCGCGGGGCGCTCCGCCGCGCGCGAGCTGGTGGACGTCGCGGAGGCCCCCTGGGGGCCGGACGCGTTGGCGGCGCCGGGCGACGTGCTGTTGATGAACAGCCACGCGGCGTTCGTCATCCAAGGCCCCGACGACCCGCGCACCTACTACCACTACGGCGGCACGCCGATCGACGCGGTCGCGGTGGACGGCTGCGAACAGGCCGGCCCGGAGATCCTGGGCGAAGCCGGCTACGTGATAGGCCAGCTGGACCTCGCCGACTTCGAGACGAGCACGCTGCACATGTTCCGCGGCGAAAGCGTCGAGGTCGTCGCCGACGGGAGCGACGGCGGCGCGGCGGTGGTCGAGGTGCACGGGACGGACGACCGGTTCTGGCTGATCGAGCTCACGCTGATGCGACGGGTGTTCGAGGGCGGCGGGCGGAAGGAGCTCGGCGAGCTGTACGGGCTCGACGTGACCGTGCGGTACACCCTGGAGCCCGGTGACTCCGCGCTGCAGGTGGACGTAGAGCTCGGCGGACAGCCCGTCACCGACGGGTTCTTGGTCGGGGCGGTGGTGTTCCCATCCGACTACACGGAGACCACCGCGTGGGCGTCGGGCGACCTCTCGCTCGGGGGCGTCTCGCTGGACACCGGCGTGCCGTGGATGGCGAGCGGGTCCGCCACGGGGTCGACGGCGATCGCGATGCCCGGCGCGGCCATGGCCCGGACCGAGATCGCGGGGGTGACCGCGCTGATCGACGTGAACCAGTCGGCGGTCCCGCTGGTGGTGGCGGACGGCGGCGCGAACACCGCGTTCGTGTTGTCGGTCGGCGCGACCGACGCGGCGAGCGCGGCGGCCGGGCTTGAGCCGCACCTCGCGGACCCGGTCCCGGGTACGTCCACGAGCTGGACGGACCTTGGCGGCGCGGTGCTCGACCCCTCGGGGGCGGCCGTGGCGGGGGCGTCGGTGGACCTCTCGTGCCCGGACACCGAGGGCAGCCCGGCGGTGGTCACGACGTTCGTGACGGCAAGCGACGGCAGCTTCGCCGGGCGCTCGTTGACCACCGCGAGCTGCACCTTGCAAGCGCACCAAGCCGGGCGCGACACGGGCAGCGCAGTGACGGCCTCGACGGGCGCCACGCTGGACATCGGGGCGCGCGGGCAGGTGAACGTGGCGGCGGTGGACGACGCAGGGGTCGCGATCTCCGCGCGGGTCGAGCTCGAGCGCGACGACGGCACGGTATTGGTCGAGTACGCGACCCCCGCCGCGCCGGACTTGGACGTGCCGCCGGGCCACTGGACCGCGTGGGTCACCCGCGGCTACGAGTACGAGCCCGTGACCGTCGGGATCGACGTGCCGAGCGATGGCTCCGTCGAGCTCTCGGCTACGCTCGCGCACGTGATCGACACCGCGGGCTGGGCGAGCCTGGACAGCCACGTGCACTGCGGGCCCAGCCCGGACAGCGCCGTCCTGCCCGGCACGCGGATGAAGACCGTCGCGGGGTCCGGCCTCGACGTGATGATCTCGACCGACCACGAGGCGATCGTCGACCTCTCGGCCGCGGTGACCGCCGAAGGGCTTGATGACGAGCTGCTCTACGTGCTCGGGAGCGAAGTGACGGCGAGCCTGCCCGAGCACACGAACGCGTGGCCATTCCCGGTCGTCGACGGCGGGCGCGGGGACCCGGTGCGCTGGTACCAGCTCGGCTTCCCCGGGATCTACGCGGCGGAGCGCGAGCGCGGGGCCGGGGTGATCCAGCTCAACCACGCCCGCGTGAACGGCGAGTGCGGGATCCTCTGCATCCTGGACTGGGACCGGATGGCGGACGACCCGGCGACGGACGACCCCGCCGCGCTCGGGTTGGCCGACGACAGCCCGATCTGGTCCTGGGACTTCGACAGCTTCGAGGTCTTGAACGGCGAGCGCAGCCCGTACCTGGACCCCGAGGACCCGCGGCGCAGCGGGGCGCTCTACGACTGGTTCGCGTTCTACAACCTCGGTCACCACCCCACCGGGGTCGGGGTGACGGACGAGCACGGGATGGACACGCCCGGCACGCCCAGGACCTACGTAGCGGTGGCCGACGACGCGATCGGGGCGTTCACCCCGGACGAGATGGCGGCCGGCGTGCTCGACGGCAACGCGCAGATCAGCTCAGGGGCGTTCGCGCGGGTCACGCTGGACGGCGCCGGGCCGGGCGAGCTGGTGACCATCACGAGCGGCCAGGGCGAGCTGGCCGTGAACGTCCAGGCGCTGGAGGCCATCGAGGTGACGCGGGTGGACGTGATCGTGAACTGCGACCCAGGCGTGAGCTTCACGGCGACCGCGCCGGACAGCCTCGTGAAGGTGGACACCACCACGACGTTGGCGCTGCCGACAGGCTCGGACAGCTACGTGGTGGTGGTGGCGATCGGCGAGGGCGGGATGCCACGGGGGTTGACGGACTACGACGCGGGGGCGGTGCCGCGGGTGATCACGAACCCGATCTTGGTGGATGGGGATGGCGACGGGGTGTCCAGCGGGCCGGGGGCGACGGGGTGTGGGTGGGGGCCGTAGGGGCAGCGGGACCGGACCCGGGGGGGGGCGGGGTCGATCACGCACAGCCCGTCCGACGGCGTAGGAGTAAGAAACACAGCGCCGCCGCGAGCATTGGGGCTCCGGAGCCGCGATTCGTAGCACAGCCACAGGCTGGCTCCGGCGGAGGCGGCGCGGCCTCCGCGACCTCGGAGTCGTCCTCGAGCGGGGGCGCGGAGTCCGCGGGCTCGCAATCGTCGGGCACGCCGTCCGAGTCAGAGTCCAGCCGGTCGTCCGCGTCCGGGCACACGTCGCAGGCGTCGGGCACGCTGTCGTCGTCCGAGTCGGCGCCGTCGTCTGGGACCTCGGGGCACGCGTCGCACGCGTCAGGCACCCCGTCCCGATCCCCGTCGGCGCCGTCATCTTGGACGTCGGGGCAGGCATCGCAGACGTCGGGGATCTGGTCCCCGTCCGAGTCCGGGCCATCCGGGACTCCGGGGCAACCGTCACACCCGTCGGGGACCCCGTCGCCGTCTGTATCGGTGCCGTCGTCGGCGTCATTGGGGCAACCGTCACACACGTCGCCAAGGCCGTCGGCGTCCCGATCCCCCTGGCTCGGGTCGTACAGCTCCGGGCAGCCGTCCTCGGCGTCCGGGACCTGGTCTCCATCGGTGTCCTTGTAGACGTCCTTGCACCCCGTGCCGGGCAGGATTGCGAGCCCAGCCAGGGGTACCGCCACGGCGACGTCCGTGCAGTCATCCCCGCTGAACTCGCCGGTGCCCATCGCCTCGTTCTCCTCGTACCCGGACCCGTGCGCCAGCGGCAGCTCATACAGGTCCTCGGCGCCGAAGCCATGCTCGTCCTGGAGGTACACGCCAATGCAACCCTCGTGGTTCACCAGGATGTCCGCGACGCCGCTCTTGTCGACGTCCGCGATCAGCAAGTCGCTCGGCGTGAGCGTGCTCGGGAGCGTCACGAAAGGCGCGAACCCGGCCCCATCCTGGTAAAAGAGGCTCAGGTCCCCCCAACTGCCCCGGACGATGTCGGAGAGGCCGTCACCATCGAGGTCGCCCGCTGCGATGGAGCCGCCGTTCGAGTCGGCGTCGATGTCGTACCCGGCCTCGTACACGAAGCTGCGATGGGTGTCCTGCGTCCACTGTGACGTGGCGCGTGCGTTCTGCTCAGCAACGAGGAGATCGTTTCGGACATCCGTCCCGACATGCAGCGCCGCGGGGTCGACCGGCCAGCCGTCCGTCTCGATGAGGACTGCGGGCACCGCGAACGTGCCAGTCCCGTCGCCCCAGGCGATCCCGACCGAATCGAAGGCCAGCGTCAGGATGTCCAGGTGGCCATCCTCGTCCAGGTCGATGACACGCACGCCGATGTCCACCGTGCCACCGAGCAGCACGGCCTCCGAGAGGGCTCCGAGCCCGTCGTTCCATAGGGTGTACACGCCTTCCTCGCCGCTCGTCACGACGTCGAGGTCGCCGTCTTCGTCCAGGTCTCCGACCGAGAGGGATCCGATGCCTGTGCGACCCGGGACCTCGACTGCGGGGCTCGCCACCAACGCGTGGTCCGACTGCTGCAAAAAGACCACTACCGAGGATGCATCGAGGCCTCCAAGGCCTATCCCCGTGACCACGTCGTCGAGCAGGTCGCCGTTCATGTCGCCGACCGCGAGCGAGCTCGCGTTCTCCGCTTCGGTGTACTCGGTGTAAGGCGCCAACGAGTATCGGCCGTCGGTGGCGGCGACGCAGGTCGCGTTGGCCGCGGGAGCGAGCATGGTCGCGAGCAAGAGCATCATTCGCGCCGCCTGCGGAGCAGCGCAGTCATGCCAAGCAGCAGCACCGCGTCGTCAACCGCGGCCCCGGTGGGCGCCGCGCAACCTCCGTCGCAGCCGGTATTCGAACTGCGCCCCCCGGTGTCCGAGTCGGAGCTGTCGACTCCCCCGCTGTCTGCGGTCCCGGTGTCCGCGGTGTCCGCCGGCGCCTCGTCGCAGGCGTCCCCGATGCCGTCGCTATCCGCGTCGTCCTGGTCCGGGTCTTCCGCATCGGGACAGTCGTCGTCCTCGTCCGGCACCCCGTCGCCATCCGCATCCGGCGGCAGCTCCTCCCCGCAGCGCTCCCCGGGGAGCACCAACAAGCCATACACCCAGTCTGCGACCACCACGTCGACACACCCGTCTCCGGTGACGTCCCCGAGCGCGAGCGAGTCCCGCCCGAGCTGACCGTTCGGGGGCGTCGGATACGCGACGGCCCCTCCCATTCCCTCGGCGCCCTGGAGGTGAACCGAGACCTCCCCCCAGGCGTTGTGCCCGACCACGATGTCGGCGAGCCCATTCCCATCCAGGTCTTCGGAGGCCACGGAGGTTGGCAGGTCATAGCTCGAAAGAACCTGGGTTGCGCCGTCCGTGAAAATGTACATATTTACCGGACTGTTCCCAGACCCGAGCACCGCGACGCCCGTCGTGCCGCTCCCGTCAAAGTCGCCCGTCGACAGGGCGCCCTGGAGGCCCTCGCCCCCGTAGGTCCATGCAACCGCTTCGTCGAATTCGCCGTCTCCGCGGCCGGGGTACACGGCGACCATCCACGTCGTCTGATTGGTCGCGCCAACGATGTCCGCCAGCCCGTCGCCGGTGACGTCCGCGACGGCAAGATCCCCGCCTTGCGCCGGCAGGCCCAACGCTCGCGGCGCGAACACCCCCGACCCGTCGTTGTCAAACGCGTAGAGGTCGCTGAACCCCGCGACGAGG
>CALQBK020000153.1 GCA_943328795.2 Bifidobacterium breve | reverse complement strand
GGCGACCCCTCGCGCCGACCGCGAAGCGACCGACCGATGGCTCGGGCACCGGCCGATGTGACGCGGCTCAGTCCACGAGTTTCGTTCGATCCGGAGCTACTTGATCTGGTTGGCGACGCGCTTGAGCTCACGGACGCTCTTGATCTCGAACAGCTTGCCGCGGACGGCGAACGTCGAGAGCTTCTGCGCCTGGCGCACGTACTCGCCGTACTGGTAGGCCTTGCCCCACAGCCAGTCGTACTTGCGCTGGTTGAACAGCCGCACGAACCGGTCGTTCGCGAGGAATTGGACGAACTCCTTCGGCAAGTTGTTGAACAGCGTCAAGAAGAACAAGAAGTTCAGGTAGCTGCCGTTCGGCGTGTGGAAGCCGCGCCGGTACACCTGATTGTACTCGTCCGTCACGAAGCCGTCTTCGATGCTCTTGTGGTAAAACTCGGTGCCCGGGTAGGGGATCAGCGAGCTGGGGAGCAGGTTGTACGGGGGCGGCAGGGTCCACAGGAGGCGCAAGCCCTTCATCACGTCTTCCGTCGACTCCCAAGGGTTGTCGAGGATCATGTGGTAGTCGGGGACCTGGATGTGGTCCTTGTACTTGCTGATGATGTTCACGGCCTTGAGCAGCTGCTCGTTGGTCATGCCGCGCTTGTACATCTTCATGGTCTCGGTCGAGCCGGTCTGAATCCCGAGCTCGGTGAAGCACAAGCCCGCCTCGATCAGCGCCTTGTACTTCTCCTCGTTGATGGTGGTCGGCGAGCACTGGGCGCGGAACGGCATGCCGATCTCCTTCTGCCAGACCGTGGAGAACTTCTGGATCTCCTCGGTGGACGTGCTGAAGAACACGTCGTCCTGGAAGTGGACGATGCCGATGTCGGGGAACTTGCGCATGACCTGCTTGATCTCGCCGATCTGGTGTTCGACGGAGCGGCGGCGCAGGTAGCTCTGGCCCTTGTACAGGTCGTGGTTGAACGCCACGCCGCAGTAGCTGCACTTGTGGGGGCAGCCGCGCGTGATCATCGTCTTGTACGCAGGCCGGAGCTCGCCCTGGCGGTCCGGGTAGGTCGGCATGATCTGGCGGTAGAAGTCCCAGTCCAGCCGGACCAGGTGCTCCTTCTTCAAGTCGTAGGTCCAGTCGTCGTCGAAGTTGAAGTCCTGGTAGGGCAAGGAGTCCAGGTCCTGAATCAACGGGCGGTGCGGGTTCCCGACGACCTTGCCGTTCGGCTTGCGGAACCAGTAGTTACGCACGTCGTGGTAGTCCTTGCCGTCCTCCATGCGCTCGACGAGCTCAAGGAAGCTGTGCTCGCCTTCGCCGACGTGCACGATGTCCACGAACTCCAGGCCCTGCTGGGGCATGGTGGTGGGGTGGAACCCGCCCCAGAGCATCGTCTTCTTCGGGTACGCCTTCTGGATCGCGCGGGTGGCCTGCACCGCGACGTCGAACATCGCAGTGAGGAAGCTCACGCCGACCATGTCGACGTCCTTGACCAGCTCGACCAGGTCGTCCACCATCGGCTGCGGCATCTGGATGATGTGCGACCAGGTGTTGGACTTCCACGACGACTTGAAGCGGTTGCCGTACGTGTCTGCCGGGAGGAAGATCTGCCGGACCTCGTGTCCGTGCATCTTCAGGTAGCCCGTGAGGGTGCGGATGCACGGGCTGTAGTGGTCCATTGGCGTCGGGCTGATGAGCGCGATTTTCATCTTGGATGCCTCGAAAAGGTTCCCGTGCGCGGTGCGCACGGTGTGTGAAGCGGCACTATACTCAAGGCCGCCGCGGGCCGCTATGCCCTGGGGCCGCTAAGGCGGCGATCCGCGCTGGATGCGGTCCAGGCTACCAGGTCACGGCCCTGTCGCGCAGGCGAGGGCCGCGGCGAACTTCCGGCTGGCCGACGCGGCAACGTCGAGGGTGATCCCTCCCGCGCTGAACAGATCGTGGCGGATGGCGGTGATCGTGCTGGAAGCTACGGCCTGGGCCTGCGCTACCGAGAGCTCACCGGCCGCGACGTGTCGAGTGTCGAGGGTCCCGAAGTAGGTGTTGAAGCGTTGAACGGGCGGGGTCGGCTCGACCACCCGGAGGTCGACGACGGAGCCGTCGTCCAGCAAGAGCTTGAGCGTGGCGTCCACCAGCTGGCCGGACGCGCCGGGCTCGCTGAAGCTGACCGTGATGGGCACGACGTCGGCCGTGGCGTGACGGACGTCGACAGCCGCCCAGCTCCGTCGGTTCTTCAGCGGCAGCTCGGTGGCCAAGTGCCGTCCGTCCTCGTGCGTGAACGGGTCATCCGCGCTGCCTTCCCAGCGGCAGGTGGCTGCGGCCGCGGGTTCGAGGAGCGCGGCGAGGAGGACGATCACGGGCCGAGCGCACAAGCGAGGGCGCCAGCGAGCTTCCGGCTGTCCGAGGCCGAGACGGTGAAGGTGGTGGCTCCCGTGTTGAACAGGTCGTGGCGAAGAGACGCGACGGTGCCGGACGTGATCCGGCGGGCGTCCTCGATCGAGAGTTTGCCGACCGCGAGGTGCGTCGTGTGGTACGGGATGACGGAGTACCCTGACCAGGTCGGCTGGGCGTCCCAGGTGCTGAGGCCCTGCGTAGGTGGGCTCGACTCGACGAGGTGCAGGTCCACGACCGAGCTGTCGTCGAGCAGGAGCTGGATCGTGGTGTCCACCTGCCGGGTCGTGGCGCCGGGCTCGTCGAAACCAAGCCCGATCCGTACGAAGTCGCCCGCAGCGTGGTGGACGTTGAGGCCCGCTCGCGCCCGGCGGTTGTCCAGGGGCAGGGTGCTCGAGAGGTACCGCCCATCGTCGTGCGTGAACGGGTCGTCCGCTTCGCCCTCCCAGCGGCAGCCGCCTGCGGACGCGGGTTCGACCAGTGCGGCGAGGAAGAGCAACAAGCGAGCCTCCAGCCGCACTCAGTAACCTCCACCCCGGGCGCTCCGGGAGCGGCGCTACGCCCGGCGCGCCTCGAGCAACACCAGCCACTCGCCCCCGACGTGCTCCCGGGCCCGGACGTCGTGCGTCCCGAACGCGCCTCGCGCTTCTGCGTGCCGAGGGCCGGCTTCCGACAGCGCGAGCAGCACCCGCGTCACCCCCCGCGCGTCCGCCTCCGCCCGGTAGCGGTGGATCGCCTCGAACGCGCCCCCCGCGTACATCGCCCGCCCGAACGGTCGCCCGTCGCCGTCGCCTGGCCAGAACGGCGCGTTGTAGACCACGCCGTACAGCTGCCCCGGGCCCGCTGCGAACAGGTCGCTCGCCACTGCGTCCAGCTGGACGCACCGCAGCGCAGCGTTCGCCCTCGCGTTCCGCACGCAGTCCGCGTCGATGTCCAAGCAGGTCACGCTTGCCCCGCGCTGGGCCATCGCGACACCCACCACGCCCGTGCCGCAGCCCATGTCGGCCCACGCCTCGCCTGCGCGCACCTCCGCTGCCATGCGTTCGCCGAGCCATGCGCCGACCTTGGTGGCGACGGGGTCGAGCACGCCGGGCAGCACCAGCAGCGGCCCCGTGCGCGTGTCGACGGTGTACGGGTGCCGGGACCGGCGCAGCAGGTGCTGGGCGGCGAGGCGGTTCCGGAGGCGGGTGAGCATCCCCGCTGGTACCCCGGAGCGCACGACAGAACCGCCCCGGGCCGCGACCCGGACCCCGCTCAACCGGTTACCTGCCGCCGCTCCTCGGCCTGTCGTTTGCTCCTGCTCCTCGCGCTCGCGTCCAAAGCCTTCGCAGATCCTGATGTTCCTGCGGAAGCGGCGGGTGCTGCTGCCCCTGCGTCTACCGCTGCGGGGCCCCCGGCGGCCATGAGCGGTGTGGTTGGCAGGGTGCAGATCCTAGGGCTCAAGCGGGTCGACGAGGCTGCGCTGCTCGACGCGATCCTGCTGCGCGAGGGCGAACCGCTCACGGATTGGAAGCTGCAGCGCGACATTCGGGCGGTTTGGCGTACCGGTTTCGTGGACGCGGTGGAGGTTCGGATCGCGAACGCTCCGGGTACACCCGACGGCGCACCGCCCTCGGACGTGAGCCGCAAAGATGTCATTTTTGTTGTGAAGGAAAAGCCCGCGGTGCGCGAGGTTCGCATCACCGGGGCCAAGAAGATCAAGGAGGACGACATCAAGGAGTTGCTCACGATCGAGCCGTTCACGGTGCCGTCGGAGTCCAAGATCCAGCAGAACATCCGGGCGATCAAGGACAAGTACCTCGAGAAGGGCTTCTACCTGGCCACCGTCACGCCGGTGCTCAAGCCGGTCGGGGACGACCTCGTCGAGATCACGTTCGAGATCGTCGAGAACAAGAAGGTCATCGTCCAGCAGGTGGACATCACCGGCAACGACGGCGTGCCTGACCGCAAGATCCGCAAGTTCATGCAGACAAAGCAGGGCGGCATCCTGCCCTGGCTCACGAACTCCGGCACGTTCGTCGAGGAGAACCTCGACAACGACGTGTACATCGTGCGGCAGGTCCTCATGGAGGAGGGCTACGTCGACGCCGCGGTGGACCCGCCGAAGGTCTACCTCTCGCCCGACAAGCGGTACATCTACGTGGACATCCACGTGACCGAGGGCCCGCGCTACCGCATCGGCAAGGTCGCGATCACCGGCGACTTCGTCCCGGGCGAAGGCCTGACCGAAGGCGCGGCGCGCGCGCTGGTGGACGGGAAAAACCTGAAGGACGTGCAGGGCGCGTTCGAGCGCGACAAGGCCGCGGGCGTCACGATCGGGGAGGCCTGGGTGCCCCGCGTGCAGCGTCGGCCGTTCGACTTCTCCGGCGGCGGCACGCCGTTGAAGACAGGCGACTGGTTCAAGCTCACGAACCTGCAGGCCGCGGCGCAGCGCATCAACGACCTGTACGGGGACCAAGGCTACGCCTTCGTAAACGTCGTGCCGGACCCGAAGACGGACCCCGAGTCGAAGACGGTCGATCTCACGTTCTACATCCAGCGCGGCGACAAGGTCCGCGTCGGTCAGATCAACATCACGGGGAACGACCCGACGTATGACAAGGTCGTACGCCGGGAGATCCCGATCAACGAGGGCGAGACCTACCGCGGCTCCGCGATTCGTGAGGCCCGTGAGCGCCTGCAGCGGCTCGGGTTCTTCGAGACGGTCGACATCGCTACGCCGAAGGGCGACGGCGACGACGTGCTCGACATGAACGTAGACGTGAAGGAGCGCCCGACCGGCAGCTTCTCCGTCGGGGCTGGCTACGGGTCGGCCGAGAGCTTCTTGTTCACGGCCAGCGTGTCGAAGTCCAACTTCCTGGGCCTCGGCTACTTGATGAGCTTGTCGGCGAACATCTCGGCGAAGTCCCAGCAGGCGAACGTCAGCTTCTACGACCCGCACTTCCTCGACAGCCAGTGGACGATGCGGGTTGACGCTTACTACAACCAGCAGGACTACCAGTACGTCGAGAAGCAGTTCCAGCGCGGCGGCTCGTTCGAGGTCGGCCGGTACTTGGACAAGCGCGACGACGTCCGTCTCGCGGTGGACTACACCCTCGAAGACGTCGGGCTGCTCTCGCTGGACGAGTACAAGGAGCGGCTCTACGGCGGCGAGATGTTCCGCAACGGCCTCGCGAGCGAGGTGGGGCTGTCGTTCAGCGTCGACAAGCGCAACAACCGCATCAGCGCGACCCGCGGCTTCTTGGCCACCGTCTCCACACAGCTCGCTGGCGGGCTCCGGATCAACGACGCAGAGGTGCTGTCGCTGTTCGGCGGCGACTTCAACTTCTGGGAGTCGAAAGCCAACTTCCGTTTCTACCAGCCCCTCGTCAAGAAGGGCGACTGGCTCGTGTTCCGGTTCAACACGTCGCTCGGGCACATCCAGTCGACGGACGGCACGATCGTCCCGTACATCCACCGGTACCGCGCGGGCGGCATCACGTCGGTGCGCGGCTACGAGCCCTACTCGCTCGGCCCCACGGTCCGCATCACCGGGTCGAAGGACTACACGAACACCCGCACCAGCACCTACGGATCGGACGACCCCTCGGCGGCGGATGACAAGCTGGTCATGGGCGGCACTGAGACGTGGATCAACAACTTCGAGCTCGAGAGCCCGATCGTGAAGGCCGCGAGCATCTCGCTCGTCGCGTTCTTCGACGCCGGCAACACGTTTGGCGACCCCTGGGGCAACGGCGGGATCGACCCGCTCGGCCTGCGGTGCTCGTACGGCCTCGGCGTGCGCTGGTTCTCCCCGATCGGCCCGCTGCGGTTCGAGTGGGGCTTCCCCATCGCGCCCTACGAGGACGAGCGCAAGAGCGTGTTCGACTTCACGATCGGCAGCGCGTTCTGATCCGCCGCGGGTAGCCCTGCCGGCGGGCGTGGCCGCGCGATAGCCGCCGGGCCATGGAAGCTACCGCCCGCGAGTCGTTTCAGTCCCTGATCCTCACGCTCCAGCGCTACTGGGCCGACCAGGGCTGCGCCGTGCTGCAGCCCTACGACATGCCGATGGGCGCGGGGACATTTCACCCCGCGACGTTCCTGCGCGCATTGTCCCCGAAGCCCTGGCGCGCCGCCTTCGTGCAACCCTCGCGCCGGCCGACGGACGGCCGCTACGGCGAGAACCCGAACCGCCTCGGCCACTACTACCAGTTCCAGGTGATCTGGAAGCCGAGCCCCCCGAACATCCAGCAGCTCTACCTTGGCTCGCTCGCGGCGATCGGCCTCGACCTGCGTGAGCACGACGTGCGTTTCGTAGAGGACGACTGGGAGTCCCCGACCCTCGGGGCGTCTGGGCTCGGCTGGGAGGTGTGGCTGGACGGCATGGAGGTCAGCCAGTTCACGTACTTCCAACAGTGCGGCGGGGTCGAGCTCGTGTCGACGCCGGTCGAGCTGACGTACGGCCTCGAGCGCTTGGCGATGTACCTGCAGCAGGTGGACCGCGTGTACGACCTCGTCTGGGTGCCGAAGGGCACCAACGCAGACGGCAGCGAGCGGGCGCCGGTGTCCTACGGCGACGTGTTCGAGTGGAACGAGCTCGAGCAGGCGCAAGACAACTTCGAGAACGCCGACGTGCCCGAGATGCTGCGCGGCTTCGAGGTCTGGGAGGCCCAGGCGCGGGACCTCGTGGCGCGGCGCCTGCCGTTGCCCGCGTACGACTGCGTGATGATGTGCTCGCACACGTTCAACATGCTGCAGGCGCGCGGGGCGATCAGCGTGGCGGAGCGGGCGCAGTACCTCAAACGCGTGCGCGACCTCGCGATCGTCGTTGGCAAGGAGTACGTCCGGAAGGACGCGATGACCCTGGACGAACGCCGCGTCGAAGCCGGCCGGAGCGTAGCATGAACCCCGTCGAGCTGTTCATCGAGGTCCGCTGTGAGGAGATCCCAGCGCGGTTCGTCGCCCCTGCGATGGAAGGGTTCGCCGCGGGGCTGCAGAAGCTGCTTGGCAGCTTGCTGGTCGGCGAGATCACGCCGTACTCGACGCCCCGGCGGCTCGCGCTCGCAGCACAGGTGCTGCCCGGGCGCGCGGCGGTGCAGAAGGTGATCACCGGGATGCCGCTGGCCCAGGCCAAGGCCGCAGACGGGTCGTGGAGCCCCGCGGCGCTCGGTTTTGCGAAGAAGCGGGGCGGGGACGCCTCCGCGCTGTTCGAGCACGACGGCTTTGCGGCGATCCGCGCGGTCGAAGGCGGGGAGTCGACCGCGAACGTGGTCGCTGCCGGCCTCGAGGCGCTCGTGCTCGGCATCCCGTTCAAGAAGACGATGCGGTGGGGCTCGGCCCCGGCGCGCTTCGCCCGGCCGCTGCACGACGTGGCGTGCCTCCTCGATGGCGCCCGCGTGGACGCCACCGTCGCAGGGATCGCGACGTGCGCGCACTCCGTGGGCCACTGGCTGCTGTCGCCGGCGCCGTTCCTGGTGTCGAGCGCCGCGGGCTGGGTCGAGGCGCTGCGGGAGCGCGGGGTCTACGCGGTGCGCGCCGAGCGCCACGGCCGCGTCGCCGGGCAGCTCCAGGCCGCGGCGGACGCTGCGGGGCTCGTGCTGCAGGCAGACCCATCGCTCTTGGACGAGGTGGTCGACTTGGTCGAGAGCCCGCGCACCGTGCTGGGGCACTTCCCCGAGGACCTGCTGCGGCTGCCGCCACGGCTCCTGGTCGAGTCCATGAAGGTGAACCAGCGGTACTTCCCGCTGTTCCACGCCGGCGCGCTGTCCAACGCGTTCCTCGTTGTGACGAACAACCCCGACGGCAACCCCGAGCTCATCGCGCAAGGCAACGGCCGGGTGCTCGCGGCGCGGTTCCACGACGCGCAGTTCTTCTACGCGGAGGACCGCAAGCGCCCGCTGGCCGTGCACGCCGAGAAGCTCGCTGGCACGGTCTGGATCCGCGGGCTCGGCAACATGGCGGAGCGGCAAGCCGAGATCACGGCGGCGGCGGTGCGCCTCTCCAGCAGCACAGGCGCGGACCCGGGCGCGCTCCGGCGGCTCGGCACGGTGCTGAAGGCCGATCTCGCGACGCTGATGGTCGGCGAGTTCCCCGAGCTGCAAGGCCACGTCGGCCACCTGCTCGCCGCTGCGGAGGGCTACGCGGACGCCGTCGCGATCGAGGAGGCGTGGTTGCCGCGCTACTCGGGCGACCAGCTGCCGAGCACGCCCGAGGGCACTGCGTTCGCGCTCGCAGAGCGCATGACGCTGCTCTCGCGGTGCTTCAGCGCGGAGATGGAGCCGAAGGGCTCGGCGGACCCGCAGGGGTTGCGCCGCGCGGCGGTGGGCCTCGTCGCGCTGGTGCTCGGGCTGCCCGGCGAGACGGGCACGCTCGGCGAGCTGTTCGCCGAGGCGGGGGTGCCGCTGCCGGCGACCCTCACCGAGTTCGTGGTGGCGCGCCTCAAGGCGGTGCTGCTCGCAGAGGGGCACCCGACCGACCTGGTCGAGGCCGTGATGGCGACCGGCGGGTCCGACCTGCGATCGGTCGCCGCGCGGGTGCGCGGGATGGCGGCGCTGCCCAGGGAGGAGCTGGGGGCGGTGCGGACGACGTTCCGGCGGGTCGCGGGGCTCGGGCGCGACCACGGGTCTGCGCACTACAGCCTCGACCTGTTGCAGGGGCACTCGGAGTACCAGCTCCACCTCGCCGTGCACGCGTTGCCGTCCGCGGATCGCGGCGCGGCGCAGATGCTGGAGGCGCTTCGCAGCTTGCGGCCCGTCGTGGACCGGTTCTTCGCGCCCCCCGAGGAGGGCGGCGTGCTGGTGATGTGCGACGACCTGCCGCTCCGGGCGAACCGGCTCGGGCTGCTCCGCGCGATCTTGGACCGCTTCGGCGGGTTCGCGGACTTCACGCGGCTCGGCGGGGAGTAGGCGCGGGCCCGCGCCGACTTTGCCACGAAGGCCCGAAGGTCGGATCCAGGTGTCGGTGGCGACCGGCGCGCGGCGTCTGGGTCGACGGAGGGCCACCACGAAGGGCGCGGAGAACACGGAGCGGGGAGGGGGGATTGGGTGCAGAAAAGCTCCAGCGCGGATCAGCACGAGCCCTACCCCAACCTCCCGCCGAAGCTTGTACCCCGCCGAGGTTTGCCACGAAGGCCCGAAGGTCGGATCCAGGCGTCGGTGGCGACCGCCGCGCCACGGCCGAGACCGGCGCAGGTGCTGGCGATGATCTCTGCGCCGCCGTGTCCATCGACATTGGCTCCGGCCAGGGAGACGTTGGTCCACCTCGCAGGCTTCGTCCACAGCACCTCGCCGCCGTGATCGAACGCCGAGAGCAGCAGGTCCTCCCCGGCGTCCCCGTACAGCACGATCTCCCGGTCCCCATCGCCGTCCACGTCCACGACGATCGGCTGGCCGTGTGTCGCCTGGTACGAGGTCGCGCCCGGCACGAACAGCTCGGTCTTGACCCCGAGCTGGAACGGGTCCACCACAGGCTCGCGAGGCGCCATGCACTGCGCGTCGGCCATCCCCTCGCTCGGCGCGAGCGGGGCGTGCTCGCACGCGCCACAGGTGGCCGAGTCCGGGTCGTGTTGGCCAAGGTCCGCCTTGCCGGTGTCCCCCAGGCATCCTGTCGCAAGGAGCAGCGCCAGGGCGCGCGTCATGGGCAGGCGGGGGGCGCGAGCAGGGGTGCAGGTGCTGCTGGAGCTTCGCATAAAGACGCGTCCGGTGTGAAGCCAGCGTACCATACGGCGAAGCGCTGCCGCTCATCGCGTCGGGAGCGACGGCCACCTTCGCTCCCGCCGGATCTACCAAAACCTCCGTCGGCAGTTTTGGTAGATCGGCCCCCGCTCACCCCCGCCGCAGCACCACCCGCACGCCCCTGGGCAGCCCCGCCGGTGGCGTCGCTTCCCCGACGTCCACGAGCTCCAGCCACTCGCGGGAGAAGCCGCACGCCGGCGCGTACTCGAGCTCCGCCAGGTCGTGCGTCACGCCGCAGCGGCACGCGAGCTCACGCGCCCCGCCGGCTCGCCACGCCTCGAGCGCCGGCACGAACCCCCGCGTCACGTTCCCGGCGCCGGCCGGGCACCGCACCCGGAAGCCGCCCTGGCCCGAGCTCACGAACTGCTCGGCATCGAAGCGCATGACCCGCGCGCGGAGGAAGCCCCCGGCCACCTGCACCGTCCCCGGGCCGTCCCCGTCCAGCTGGCCGCGGCCGCGCATGTGGTCGACCAGCTGGTCCACGTCGTCGCTCAGCAACAAGATGGCGAGCTGGTGACGAGCGGGAGCGGGCATTTCGGGCGGCCTGGGCGCGAGGGGGCTAACTTGGGAGTGTATGCCTCGGCACCCGCTGCTCCTGTCCCTGCTCGTCGGCGCCTTCGCCGGCCGTGCCTACGCCTCTGACCCTCCCGAGCTGGACACGTTCCGGCCATCGCCGCTCGCGGTGCTCGGCGCGACGGACGGGCTCGCTACGCCCGCTGCGACCAGCCTCGACGGCGGCGTGTGGTTCCAGGACGACGTGCAGTCGTGGACGACCGACTACGGCGTCCCGGTCTCGAACCGGGCGGTCATCACGCCCGCGGCCGCGTTTCACCTCGGCTTCGGCGTCGCGCTCGAGGCGAGCTTGCCTATTGTCCTCGGCGACGACGGGTACGACCCCGACTCGCTGCAGCCGTGGCAAGGCGCCGCGCTGGGGCGTGGCCACGTCCGGATGCGCTTGGCGCACGCGTTCGGCGACTTCCGCCTCGGCATCGGCCTCGCCGGGGACACACCGCGCACCGAGTTGCTCGCGAGCGCGGGCGGCGGCTTCCAGTTCGCGCCGGACGCGACGGCGCTGTGGGCGCGCGGGCCCGTCACGCTCGCCGTCGCTGGCGGGGCGCGGTCGGACTGGTTCT
>CALQBK020000152.1 GCA_943328795.2 Bifidobacterium breve | reverse complement strand
GCGGACCTTCAGGCTCTGGATGCCCGTCTGCTCCTTGAGCCGGGCCTCCATCGCGCTGATCGCCCCCTTCGCGTCGAACGACAGGCCACGCAGCCGGTCGACCTCGGGATCCGCACCCTCGCGCAGCAATCCCCCCTCCCCGCTCGCGACGGGCGGCTCGTCCACGAGCCAGTAGTCGATGTCCGCCCGCACGTCCTCGGCCTGGTCGGCGGGCATCCGCACGGCCAGCTCGGGGCGCTCACACAGCCCAAGCAGCTCAGGCAAGCGCGCCAACGTGTCCCGCAGCGCGCCGAGGTCCCGCGGGCTCGCGGTCCGCTGCGCGACGCGCCCGGAGATCCGCTCGACGTCGGACACCCCGCGCAACAAGCCCCGCACCGCCTCGCGCACCCCCGCGTCCACCACGAAGGCCTGCACCGCGTCCTGCCGCGCGCTGATCAGCTCGGTGTCCAGCAGCGGCGCAGCAAGCCACTCGCGCAAGAGGCGCCCGCCCATCCCCGTCTTGCACCCGTCCAGCAGGCCGACGAGCGTGCCGGAGCGCCCGGTCCCCCGCGTTGGCTTGAACACCTCCAGGTTGCGCCGCGTCGCGTCGTCGATGTCCAGCGTGCCGCCCGGCTGCTCGACGATCAGCCGGTCCACGTGCGTCAGCGACGACTTCAGGTGCGCCTCCGCGTACGTCAGCAACGTCGCGACCGCCCCCTGCGCGACCATGCTGAGCGCGCTGAACACCCGGCCGAAGCGCCCGTGCAGCTTCTTCAGGTCAAGGAGCGCCAGCTCCACCTGCGTGACGCACACCGCCGTGAACGCCGGCACCCGCCCGCACAGCAGGATCTCGCGCGCGTCGACCTTCGCGAGCTCGAGCCCGAGCTCGTTCGCGTCCGCCACCTCGGCGACCCGGAGGTCACCCGTGCTCGCGTCCAAGAACCCGAGCGCGAACCGCCCCTGGTGCTCCGCGGCGCACACCAGCCACGCGGGCTCGTGCGCGTCGACGCCGTCCACCACGAGGCCGGGCGTGAGCACCCGCACCACCTCCCGCCGCACGATCCCCTTGGCGACGCGGGGGTCTTCGACCTGCTCGGCGACCGCGATCTTCTTCCCCAGGTCCAGGAGCCGCCGCAGGTAGCTGTCCACCGCGTGGTACGGCACGCCGCACATCGGGATGGGGTCCGCGGCGTCCTTGTTCCGCGTCGTGAGCGTGAGCTCGAGCGCGGCGGCGGTCCAGCGCGCGTCGTCGCCGAACAGCTCGTAGAAGTCCCCCATCCGGTAGAACAAGAGGACGTCGGGGTACTCCGCCTTGATCGCCAAGTACTGGCGGAACATCGGCGTGTCGAGGCCGCTCATCCAAGCCCCGGCGCGCGGAACCGGAACGCGACGTGGGCGTCCGAGCCAAGGGACGGGTCCACCGCGCCGGGCGTAGAGTCCACGCGGGCCTCGATCGCCCAGCTGAGCGTGCGGGCGACGGCCTCGCCCTCCTCCGGCTCCGGCGAGCACACCGCGTAGACCAGCACGCCGCCTGGCTTCACGCGGCGCTTGAGCTGGTGGAGCAGCGCGGCCTGGCGCGTCGCGAGCGTCTTCAAGTGGCCCGCGAGCAGCGCGGGCGTAGACTTGCGCCAGCGGATGTCGGGGTGGCGCCGCACGGTGCCGAGCCCGCTGCACGGGGCGTCGACGAGCACGCCGTCGTAGAGCCGCTCTGCGCCAGGGCCAGTGGGCGCGGTCCAGTCCATGACCGACACGTCGAGCGAGACGCCGACGCGCTGGGCGTTCTCGTACAGGCGCGGGAGGCGGTCGACGCTGGAGTCGGTGGCTGTCACCCGGTACCCCAGGCTCGCGAGGCGCAGGCTCTTGCCGCCGGGCGCCGCGCAGGCGTCGAGCACCGTGGCCCCGGCCGGCAGCGCGGCAGCGAGCAGGTCGGCGACCTCGAGCGCAGCGGGGTCCATCACCCAGAACCGGCCCTCGGCGAAGCCCGGGAACCCCGTGACCGGCCCGGGAGGGACGGACAGCGCCCGCGGACCGACGCCGGGCTCTCCGACCGGCGTAGCGACGATGCCGGCGTGCTGCAGGCTACGGCAGAGCCCCGCCTCGTCCTCCTTCGGGACCAGGAACAGCGGCGCCGGCTGGTTGCACGCGGCCATCCAGGCGTCGGCCCCAGCCCCCCAGCGCGCGCGCCAGCGGGCGACGAGCACGTCGGGGAAGCCGGGCATGTCGGGGTTTGCCGGCGGGGCGTTCCGCAGCACGGCGTTCACGAACGGCGCGGCGTGGCCGACGTTCAAGCGGCGCGTGAGGGCGACCGCCTGGTCGACGGCCGCGTGCGGGGGCGTACGCGTGAACGCCAGCTCGTAGAGCGCGCACCGCAGGATGACGCGGACGGCCGGGTCGATGGTGCGTAGCGAGCGCTTGGCGCCCGCTACGATCGAGGCGTCGAGCGCATCGCGGCGGCGGAGCACGCCCAGGGCGAGGTTCCAGGCCAACGCCCGGTCGCCGGGCTCGTGCGGGGCGAGCTGCGCCAGCGCGTCCTCGACGTGAGCGCCCGTCTCCGCCGCGATCAGCGCCTCAGCGGCGGCCTTGCGGCCCAGGTTCACGGCGTTTTGCATAGGCGGGGGCTAACCGGGGCGGGTATGGGGGCCAACAACCGGCAGACGTCGGTGGAGGTACCGATGAAGTACACAGTGGTAGACGCCTTCGTCGGAGAAGGAGCGCTCGGCAACCCGGCCGCCGTCGCCCGCATGCACGCGTTCGGGCCGGACGACGGGCTTCGTCGGCTGGCGTCGGAGTCGGGCCAACCGGCGACCGTCTTCGTCCAAGAGGTCGGGCGCGACGAGCACCACGTCCGGTGGTTCACCCCCGACGAGTCGGACTTTTGCGGTCACGGCACGCTGGCGGCCGCCCACGTGCTGTTGCCGCCCGGCACGCGAACCACCGTGAAGTTCAGGACGCGCGCCGGCGCCCTCACCGCGTGGCGCCTGGACCGCCCAGACCTGGTGTCGCTGGACCTGCCCGCCCTCGCCGTGCGCCCGATCGACACCCCGCCGGGGCTCGCGGACGTCCTTGGCGCGGACGTCGTCAGCACCCACGACGCGTCTGGACGCCTGCTCGTCGAGCTGGAGGGGGAGGAGGCGGTGCGCGCGCTGGAGCCCGACATGGTCGCGCTTCGCGCGCTCGTCGGCCAGGCTGTGATCGTCACAGCGCGCTCTTCGGGGCCCTGTGCGATCGTCTCGCGGTACTTCCGCGCTGCCGGCGAGGCGGAAGATCCGGTGACGGGCTCGGCGCACTGCGCGCTCTCGCCGTTCTGGGCGCCGCGGTTTGGGCATTCCCAGCAGTGGGCGTTCCAAGCCTCCTCGCGCGGAGGCCTCGTGCACATGTTGCACGCGGGAGACAGGGTGGTGATCAGCGGGCGGGCGACGACGCGCTGAGGGGGTGGCCCACTATTGGCCGCTCTCCGGACACACCGGCCCGATTGACCGTCCGGTGTTGTTGGCCTCGTCGCACTCCGGCCAAGCGTCGTCCCCGTCCACCTCCACGAACATCCCGAGCAGGCCCGCCGCGTCCTCCGCCGGGACGTCCATCGTGATCCCCCCAGTGGCCTCGCCCGACGCCAACCCAGCCACGGTCGCTTGGCCAAGTTGCACGGTCCCTTCTGCCGTCTCGCCCCAGAGCGTCACCCCAATGTCGCCCGTGACGTCCAACTTCCCGCGGTTCTCCACCTGCACCCAGGCGCGGAGCCCGTCCCCAACACAGCGATCGTCGCAGGTGTCGAGCACCCGGGCGACGAGATCCGGCATCGCAGCGAGCACAGGCTGCGACGGACCGTGGGCTGTTCGGAAGTCGTTCGGCCGCTCCCAGCTCGGCTCCTCCACCCTCGGGATCGTGCCATCCGCGTTCACGTTGGTGCGGTGGTACGCGTACTCGTTCCAGGTGACAGGCGCGGCGGGCCAGAGGTTGTCGGCCTCCTCGTAGACCACGAGCCCATCGAGCTCGGTGTCCCCGTAGCTGTTGTTCGCGACAACGATGTCGGCGTGGCCATCGTTGTCGACGTCCGCAACTGTCGCGTACTCGACCTGCGTCCCGCTGCTGTGGGGCAACTCGAGCCGAACGGCGCCATCCACCCCGCCAAAGATGCGCACCGCGGTTTCGTCCCCGTACACGATCTCTGCCGCGCCATCCTCGTCGAAGTCGAAGGCTACCGAGCCGGTTTGCCCAGACGAGAGGTCCTGGGCGGGAGCCGTCCAGAGCAGCGCGCCGTCCGTGTCCAACGCAAAATAGCTCTCCGCCCCGGCGATCCCGATCTCGGGCAGCCCGTCGCCATCGAGGTCCGCGATCACGGGCGGGCCGGTGCCCGGCGTCGGGAGCGTCGTGCGCCAGAGCACGTCTCCGTCCGCGTCTTGCAGCCGCACCCCGTCTTGCGCGACGACGACCACGTCGCCCTGCCCGTCGCCGTCAAAGTCTGCGACCCCGACGTGCCCATCCTCCTCGCCGTTCGACCAGAGGGTCGTCCCGTACACCGAGTAGGTCGCGTCCCCGACGACCACCTCTTGGTGACCATCGCCGTCGAGGTCCACGGCGAGCGAGCTGCTGCCCGCGTTCCCGGCGATGTTGGCCATGCCGAGATCGCCCTCGCCCCGGAGGCCGCCGTTGGCGTCGAGGATCGTGCGCCCAATGATGATCTCGGGGCTGCCGTCGCCGTCCATGTCCGAGATCGCCGGGGTCGCCGAGGTGGCGGGCTTCCGTGGCGCGTCCGCGTCCCAGGCGAGCTGGCCGTCGTTCTCCAGCACTACGACGCCCAACTGACTCGTGACCACGAGCTCGACAACGCTGTCTCCGTCGAGATCTCCGGCAGCCACGAAGCCCAACGGGTCCAGTTGATCGTCCGCATAGTCCCAAAGCTCCGCGCCATCCGCCCCCGACACCGCCCGCACGACGATCGCGTCGGAGGTTGACTGGTAGGTGACGACGACGATGTCGGGGACGTCAGCGTCGTTGACCGCACCATCCCCGTTGTCGTCGGTCAACGAGACGACGACCGGGGACATCATGACGTGGTTGGAGCCTGGGTAAGCCGTCCAGCGGCTCCGGCTCCACTTCGCCGTGGCCTGGAACGCGCCGCGCGTCGCTGGCGCGTGGCAGTCGTCATCGACATCCACGGCCGATGGCGGCCAGTCCGCGTCGAAGCAGGCGGCGTCGGACCGGTCCGAGTCGGAGGTTGCGGGCACGGGAGCGCCCGGGGCATGCAGCCGGTAGTCCGAGCAGCCGGGCGCCAACGCGAGCAGGAGCCAACTGCCGGCCGAGGCGAGGTGGGCGAAGCGTCGGCATCGGCGGCGGCGGAGGTGCATGGGGGGAGTCTACTCCTCGCTCGGGACCGGGGTATGATCAGCGCGAGGAGCGAGCATGTTCAAGCCACCCACCGCTGCGGTTTCGCTGCTGCTCGCTTGTTGCCCGGCGGGATGCGCGCTGGACAACCGCTTGGCCGGGGCGGTCGGGGCTCCGCCGGGGGACACCGGCGCGGAGGGCGCCGTGTCCGAGGGCTGCGATCCGGTGGAGCCGGCGTGGGCGCTCGACGCGAGCTGGGCGAAGCGGTTGGACCTGAGCGTCCCGTTCGGCGGCGTCGTGGTCGGGCCGCTGAGCGTTGGTGGCCCGCCAGCGGTGGTCGTGGCCACCGCCGGCAGCGGGTTGACGACGTACGACGGCGTCGACGGCAGTGAGCTGTGGCACCACGGCCTGGGACAAACGACCGAGGTCGCCGTGCCCGCGCTTGGCGACCTCGACGGCGACGGCGCGCCCGACATCGTGGTGCCCAGCGACGCCGGCATCCTCGCCTTTCACGGGGATGGAAGCAGGCTGTGGACGGCCGCGGCACCCGGGGGCTCAAAGCCGAGCTGCGGCGCAGCGGGCATCGCGGACTTGGACGGCGACGGGACGCCCGAGGTGTACTTCGGACGGTTGATCTTGGACGGTCAGACCGGGGCAGAGCGGGCCGAGGGGGGATCCGGGTGGGGGACCAGCACCCCCGGGGACGCGTCGATCTCGGTAGCGGCAGACTTGGACGGCGACGGCCGCCAAGAGATCGTGGTCGGAAACGCGGCGTACGATGCCGACGGCAACACGCTTTGGGGCGGCGACCAGGACGACGGGTACCCGGCCGTCGCCGACCTCGACGATGACGGGCGCCAAGACATCCTCGTCGCGCGCGCGAAGGCGTTCGTCCGGCTCGACGCCCAAGGCGGCGAGGTGTGGTCGCTTGACCTCGACGGCGGCGGGCCCCCCGCGGTCGCCGACTTTGATGGCGACGGCGCCCGGGAGATCGCTGTTCCCTTCGCGAATCGGGTCGTGCTGCTCGACGCCGCAGGCGCCCAACTGTGGAGTCACCGCACCAACAGCACGCCGTACTGGACGAACGGGGTGACCGCGTTCGACGTCGACGGGGATGGCGCGGCGGAGGTGCTGCTCACCTCCGAGGACGGGGTGGAGGTGCTCGACGGGCGGACGGGGGACGTCCGGGCCGCCACCTCGGCGTCGTCACCCTACTGTGCGCAGGGCCCGCTCGTCGCGGACGTCGACGGGGACGGCGGAGCCGACCTGGTGTACGTGAGCGCCGAGGTGGACAGGGCCCACGTCCGCGTGCTCCGAGACACGGCTGGCTTTCGGCGGGCGGGCACCATTTGGAACCAACACGGGTTCTCGATCACGGCGTCTACGACCTCCGGCGCGGTGCCGCCGCACCCGGATCCGTCCACCACCTTCCGGGCGGCGGACTGCGATTGAACGGGGGCCAGCCCGGGCGCTGCGCACACAAGTGGGGGAGTCTACTCCTCGCGCGCCGCCAGCGATCGGGTAGAATCCGTCTGAGTCAAGAGCGCTTTGAACTCGCCCAGCTTCTCCCTCACGACGTTGCTCCTCGCCTGCGGGGGTGGGGCGCCCGCGACGCCGCTCGACTGTTCGGTGAACCCCGAGGTCTGTGACACCGGGGTCGGCGTGACGTGGACGGCAGAGCGCGAGCTGACGCCGGGGATCCCGCTCGGCGCCAGCGTCTCGTCGATCGACGTGGGCGACTTGGCGGCGTCGGGGACGCCGCAGATCTACTTGGGCACCGGCGACTCGGTGACCCGACTAGACGGCGAAGGGTGGGCTGCCAACACCGTGATTTGGCAGGGCGGCTCCATCGGCTACCCGCTGTTGGCCGACTTGACCGGGGACGGCCTCCTCGACCTCGCTATCGACCTCCCTGACAGCGACCACGGTGCGGGGCAGGTCGTGGTGTTCCCCGGACCGGTGGCTGGGCTCGTAGATTGGGACACGCCGCACGTTGAGCTCAAGGGTAGCGGAGGGCCGTGGTTCTCCTACTACCCCCATGGGAGCTACCTCAGCGCGGCAGATCTCAACGCCGACGGCGTCGAGGATTTGGTCGTCGGCCCGTGGGTCAGGTACGGGCCGGTGACGACCGACACGCCCTTCGACCCGGCCACCGACACGCTGGTCCGCGCGACCTCCGGCACGGTCGTCTGGGCGTCGTCGGCCGCCGACGACCTCACCGGCGACGGGGTCGGGGACCTCGTCTTGCTCGGCGGCACCTTGTTCTCAGACCCTTGCTACACCCCACAGTTCGCCTGGGGAGACGTGCGGATCTTCCCTGGCCCGGTCAGCCGAGGCGAGGTGTCCGTGGAGGACGCGCCGGTCCGATTGGCCGTGGACGGGGTTGGCCTATTGCCGATCCTCCCTTGGGCGGCGGACGTCGACGGCGACGCCGATCTCGACCTGGTCACCGTCGGCTACGACCTCTCGCTCGAGCGGGTCGAGGCCCAACTCTTCCTCGGCCCGCTCACCAGCGAAGCAGCCGCTTCATCCCGCTTCGCGATCCCGGTCGCCGTGCCCGACGGCGTTGCAGACCTCGACGGGGACGACGTCCCCGACCTCTTGGTGGGCGGCGCGGCGCTCCTGTCTGGCCCGCTGTCCGACTTGCCGGGCACCGAAACAAGCACGTGCGCGGTGCGTGTCGACGAGCGTTGGGGCGCAGTAGACTCGCCTATCCCAGCCTACACCCAGGCCAGCTGGATCGGCGACCTGGACGGCGACGGTCTCGCCGATGCGCTGCTGGCAAGCGACCAGGAGCTCTCGATCGTCCTGGGGGAGTAGGACCGACCGCATCGAGGCGGCCCCGGTCCTGGACCCGCCCGCGTGCTACGGGGGAACCATGACGCTCTCCGACCTGTCCGACACCTGCGATACCTGCTCCGAACGTGCCACGTTCACCGGTCGCACCCGGGTCATCGAAGGCAAGCACTACGCGATCCTGCGCTGCCCGAGCTGCCACGCGGACATCCCCGTGTGGTCGCGGGAGAACGAGCCGCTCGTCGCCGAGTGGGCCGCGAACCCGCTGCCCGAGGCGGCGATGCTCCCCCTGCGCGGCACGGACGAGGCGGCGATCGCCGCGTACCTCGCCTCGCCCCCGCAGCGCGTGCCGTGCTGGCGGCTGACCGACGTCGCGCTGCCTCGCCGGGCGGTCCCTCACTGGTGCCAGCTCGTCCTCGATCACCCGGGGCTCTTCCCTCGCCCCACCGCGGGCGACCGCATCGAAGAGGCGCTGGCCGCAGCGCTCCTGTTCAACGAGGACGGGTGCGCTGAGCAAGCTGCGGAGCTCCTGTCCACCGTCTCGGGGCCGGAGGTCCAAGCCGTGCTGGTCCGACTCCCGGCGCGGGCTGGGCAACGCACCGGGGCCGCGCTCCGCCCGTTCATCAGCGCCCTGCGCGCGGCCGGCGGAGAGTACGCAGCCGCGGTCCGCACGGTCGAGGGCCGGTGGGCGCTGCCGGGCCTCCGCGAGGGGTTGCTGCCGCTCTGATGGCTCGCGTCCCGGAGCTGGCTCCCCCCGGGGATCCTCTCGTCGCGCACGCTTCCACCGGCGATCCCGGCGCACAGCGCCTGCTCGTCTCCCGAGAGGGCCCGCGCCTCTGGTCGCTCTGCCGCCGGTTGACCGACGACCCCGAGGACGCCTACCAGGAGGTGTGGGAGCGCGTCTTCCGGGCGCTGCCGGGGTTTGACCAAGCGGGCTCCCCGATCCGCGCGTGGATCGCGACGATCGCTCACCGCCACCTCGTGGATCGCTGGCGGCGCCGCCAGGTCCGAAACGAGGTCCCGTTCGACGACGACGTGCCGACGGTGCCACCCTCCGGGGACGTCGACGAGGCGCTTCGCCACCTGCCCGAGGCGCACCGGCGGGTCGTGCTCCTGCACCACCTTCACGGGCTCTCGCTCGAGGAGATCGCTGCCAACGAGGCCGTCGCCCTCGGCACCATCAAGTCCCGCCTGCACCGGGCGCGCGCCGCGCTCGCCCTTGCCCTCGGAGAGTCCCCATGACCCTGCACGAATCGCTCTCCCGGCTGCTCGACGGCGATCTCGACCCCGAAGCGGCCGCCGCCCTCCACGCGCGAATCCGCGCCGAACCGGGCGTCGCCAAGGCGTGGGCCGCGATGAACCGCCTCCCCGCAGCGTTCGCCGCGCTGCCCGACGAGGCCCCGCCG
Organism: Bifidobacterium breve; assembly: GCA_943328795.2. Lineage (GTDB taxonomy): Bacteria > Myxococcota_A > UBA796 > UBA796 > SXON01 > CAIUMM01. The sequence continues at coordinate 1,875 of CALQBK020000152.1, read as the reverse complement.
ATGCCGACGCTCTCGCGGCCTGCATCCCCTCGCCGCTCGCGCACCGCGGGGTGGGTGCTCACCGCGCTCGCCGCTGGCTTCGGGGCCGCCCTGCTCCTCCCCCGGGAGCGGCCCGAGCTCGTGCTGGACGCCGGCACGTCCGTCGTCGACGGGCACGTCGACGCCTTGGTCGGGGACCTCCGAATCACCGTCGACGGAGAATCTGTGATCACCGTGGAACCTTCGGCGGGTCTGCTGCGTGATGCCGGACCAGAGGTACCCATGGACCGCTCTCACCTGCTCTCGGCGCTCGTCGGCGCCGCCGTCTCACTCACCGTCAACTCCGGCACCGCGGTCCTGACAGCCCCTGGAGAGGAGCCTGTCACCGTTGCGACGGGGCAGACGCGAACGGTGGGCGCCCCGCAGGCCCAGGCGCCCGCCCCGGCCAAGCAGGGCGATGACCCGCGCATCGCGGCGCTCGAGGCCGAGCTGACCGGCCTGAAGCTGCAGCGCGCGCTTCAGCAGGCGCAGCTCAACGGGGTGAACGGCACGCCGGTCCAGTTCCCGGCAAACCTGCCGGCGGCGTTCAGCCCCGCGGAGTTCGAGCGGAACGTCCGCGATGGCTTGCGCGGCAAGCCTGGCGTCGAGCTGCTCTCGATGAACTGCGAGGAGTACCCGTGCATCGCCGTCCTCCGCACGTCGAACACCGGCGCTGACTGGGGCCAGGACCTTAGCGCCCTCGGCTCGTCCATCCGAGACGAGGCGTATGGCGAAGACGCCGGGATCCACGAGGACAGCGAGCTACGGCACGGGCCCGACGGCGACCTGCGGGTGATGGCGTTCTCGACGACCGCGCCGGGGAGCGAAGACGAGAACACGGGGACCCGCCGCGCGTACCGCGTGAAGCAGCTGATGGACGCCCTGGGCGATCCCGACGAATAGCGGCTGCGCCCAACACGCGGCGTTGGCTACCCGGGGTCCCTTCGGCGCATCGTGGAGACGCCGGCGAGCACGCCGATGCCCAACGCCGAGATCGCGCCGACCAGGATCCACTGCGCCGAGAGGCCCGCGAGGAACGCGCCGTACGAGAGCCCCACGATGAGGATGACGAAGCCGATGAGGTAGATGCCGAAGGAGGACAAGGTTTTTTTGGACTCCCACAGGGAGTACACGCGCCAGGGGCGTCGGGAGCCGCACTCGCCCGGGACGTAACCTTCACTACACCGCGGCCGAGGCGACTGGCCCGCTGGACCGACGCCGGCCAACGGACCGCGCAGGTGCCCCAGGCGCCCAGCAAGTACACCATCGTCAGCGCCGCGTGCACCGGGAGCAGTCGCAGGAGTTGGATCCGCACGACATGCCGCAGGCGGATTTCGCTTGCGCGCCCAACCCTTTTCCCCTATCCTCAGCTTGGAGCCCACGTGAACACCCTCGCCCTCGCAATGCTGCTCGTCCCCGCCTGCACCCTGACCCCCTCGCCCGGGCGAGCTAGCCCGGTACGCTCCTCGTCCGAGGACGGCGCGCCGGTCGACACGGCGCCCAACCCTGGCGACACCGGCGACGGCACGCCCGACACCGCCGACGGCACCGACAGCGACTCGGCGCCGGACACCGACACCCACGACACGAGCACTGACACCGGCACCACGCCGGACGAGCTGTGCCGCCCCTACGGCCTCGTCGGCGGCATCTCCATCTTGTTGACGTGGTCCGATCCGGTGGACCTCGACCTGCACCTGATGGACCAGCCCGACACGCTCTTCCAGACCCCCCATGACTGCAACTTCTGCAGCCTCGCCCCGGACTGGGGCACGTCCGGCGACGCGAACGACGACCCCGAGCTCGCCTACGACTCGATCACGAGCCCTCCTGGCTGCGAGCGTATTCTCGTCCCCG
>CALQBK020000151.1 GCA_943328795.2 Bifidobacterium breve | reverse complement strand
CGGGATGGGGCTCCACCTCGACAGCGAGCACGTCGCGTTCGCGCAGCTGCACAAGTTCGACGGCGTCCGCGCGCGCCGCTTGCACGTCGGCGAGCTCGCCCAGATCGCCGGGCGCGCGGGCCGCTACCAGACCGACGGCTCGTTCGGGGTGACCGAGGCGAGCGATCCCATCGACCCCCAGACCGCCGAGGCCATTGAGCAGCACCGCATCCCCGCGGTGCACCGCCTGTGGTGGCGATCGACCCGGCTCGATTTTAGCTCGCTGGCTGCGCTGCAGCGGACGCTGCTCGCCCCGCCCGCGCCCGACTCGCCGTTCCAGCGACGCGAGGACGACGACGACGAGCTGGTCTTCCGCATCTTGGCGCGGCACCCGGAGGTGGTTGCCCGCGCGACGCACCCGAACCGCGTGGAGCTCTTGTGGGAGGTGTGTCGGACCCCAAACTACCGGCGACAGCTCCCGGAACAGCACGCCGAGCTGCTGCTGCGAGTATTCTTGAGGCTCGTGGACCACGACACGATGAGCCGGTCGTGGATCGGCCGTTCGGTCGAGGCCTTGGACCGAGTCGACACGGGCGGGCCGGCGCCCGGGGAGCGCGGCGACCGCGAGCAAGCGGGGTCGTCCGGGATCGAGGTGCTGACCGAGCGGCTCGCGTCGATACGGACGTGGTCGTACCTCGCGCAGCGCAGCGACTGGGTCGAGGACGCCGCCGGGGCGCGTGACCACGCCCGCGACGTCGAGGACCGGCTGTCGGACGCGCTCCACGCCGAGCTGCAGGCGCGGTTCGTCGACCGGCGAGCGGAGGCGCGCTCGTCGCAGCCCGCGGGGGTCGTGACCGGCGACGAGGTGCGCGTGGGGCAGCGGGTCGTTGGGGTCGTCGAGGGCCTCGGGTTTCGGACGCTCGACGGCGCGGTGGCCTCCCCGGCGGTCCGCGCGGCCGTCGAGCCGGCGGTGGCCGAGCGCGTGCATCGCTTGCTCGGAGACCCGTCGTCCGCGTTCACGCTTGGCGAGCAGCCCAGCCTGCTCTGGCGCGGGGCGCTCGTCGCTCGCCTCGTGCCTGGGGCGGTCCCCGCCGAGCCGCGCTTGAAGTTGGTGCGCACCGAGTGGCTGCGGCCGTCGGACAAGATGCAGGTCGAGCGCAGGCTGACGGCGATCCTCCGCGACCTCGTTGGCGCAGTGCTAGCGCCGCTCCGGCCGGGCGGCACCCACGAAGGCGGGGTCTGCTACCTGCTCGAGGCGGGGCTCGGGACGGTCCCGGCGGAGCGGGTCGCGTCGGTGCGCGAGAGCCTGCCCGAGCACGAGCGGCGGGAGCTGGCGCGCGAAGGCGTGCGGTTCGGGGTGAGCTGGGCGTGGTCCAACCGCATGTTCGACCCCGCGCGCAGGGTGCTGGCCGCGGCCGCTGTTGGCTTGGACACGGTGCCCGACTGCGGGGACGGCGAGGTCGCCACCGCGGTGGACCGCGCGGCCCCGTCGGCGTTCTGGCCGCTCGCCGGGATGGTGCGGCTCGGCCCCGACGCCGTGCGCGTCGACCTGTTCGAGGCTTGGGCCGCAGACGTGCGCGGGCGGGCCCGGTCCGGCGCGTTTGTCGCTCCCGAGGCGATGACCGCACGGCTCCCTGACCCGGGGCCTGCGCTCCGCGACCTCGGGATGGCCGTCATCCCCGGGGCCCCCGGCCTCTGGGGGCGCCGCCGCCGGTGACGCGCGTCAGCCGGCAGCGAGACGCCGCAGCCGCGCCAGGACCCCGAACACCGGGAGCCCGATGACGTTGGATCCGTCGCCGTCGATCCGCTCGATCAGCCAGGCCCCGGGCCCCTCTGCACGGTATCCGCCGGCGCAGCCGGAGCCGTCCCCAGTCGCGACGTACGCGTCGATCTCGTCGTCCGCTACGTCGGCTCGGAAGTGCAGGTCGGTGTGCTCCACGAAGTCCGCCGCCACCGCCAGCTGCGTGGCGCGTGGCCCCCGGAACGCCACGGCAGTCGAGAGCGTGTGGCCCCTCCCCCTCAATTGCCGCAACCTCTGTCGGTGATCGGCAGGACTTAAGGGCTTTCCAAACGCCACCCCGTCGACGTGCGCGACTTGGTCCGCCCCGATGACCACGCCCTCAAACGTAGCACCGAGCAGCGCAGCGACGGCGTCGGCCTTGGCCCGGGCCCGGGCGAACGCGAGAGCGACGGGGTCTCCGGCCCGGATCGCTTCCTCGTCGATCGGGGCCGGTACGAGCTCTACGGGGACCCCTGTGTCGGCCAGGAGCTGGGCGCGCCAGCGGGAGGCCGTAGCGAGGACGACGCGGAAGGGCACGTGCATGCCGCCGGCTATCCGCCCGGCCGATGCCGACGCTCGGCACCCTTGCAGATCTTGCTCAAGGGGCCTGACCCGGCCACCTTGACGCGATACGTTCCCCACGGCTTGAGCCCTGCCTGCGCCCCCGCAGGTGTGCTCTTGCCGCCTCTCGGAGAGCACGCATGTCCACCCGCGCCGTCGGGATCGATCTCGGCACCACCTTCTCCGCGATCGCGCACGTGAACAAGTACGGGGTCCCCGAGATCCTGCACAACGCCGAGGGCGAGCGCATCACCCCGTCAGTGATCTTGTTCGAAGGGGACGAGGTCATCATCGGCACGTACGCCAAGCAGTCCGCGGTGGCGTACCCGGAGCAGGTGGTCGAGTTCATCAAGCGCCACATGGGCGACGAGGACTACACGTTCGAGTACCGCGGCGAGTCGTACTCCCCCGAGCGGCTATCCGGCTTCATCCTCACGAAGCTCAAGCACGACGCCGAGCTGCGGCTCGGGCACCGGATCGACCAGGCGGTTATCACTGTGCCGGCGTACTTCGGCGACAAGCAGCGGCGCGCGACCATCCGCGCGGGCGAGTACGCCGGGCTCAAGGTGCTCTCGCTGTTGAACGAGCCCACGGCGGCCGCGTTCGCGTACGGCCTGTCGAACATGGGCGAGCGCAAGAAGGTGCTCGTCTACGACCTCGGCGGCGGCACGTTCGACGTGTCCATCGTCGAGATCAACGGCCGGGACATCCAGGTCCTCGCGACCACCGGCGACGCCCAACTCGGCGGAAAGGACTGGGACGACGCGCTGATCCAATACGCGGCGGACCAATTCAAGGCCCGGCACAACCTGGACCCGCTGGACGACCTCGCGGCGTACCATGACCTACGGTCGAAGGCGACCAGCGCGAAGCTGTCGTTGTCCAAGCGCCCGAAGGTCAACCTGTTCTACGACTTCAAGGGCAAGATCCTCCGGCTGGAGCTCACGCGGGAGAAGTTCGAGGAGCTCACCCAGGGGCTGATGTCCCGGTGCGAAGCCCTCACGCGGGACGTGTTGGACGACGCGAAGCTCCAGCACGGGGACATCGACACTGTCGTGCTCGCAGGCGGGTCTACGCGCATGCCGATGGTGCGCGACATGATCAAGAACGTGTTCGCTCGCGACGCCGCGACGGACATGAACCCGGACGAGTGCGTCGCGCTCGGCGCAGCGCTCACCGCAGCGATCGAAGCCAGCCGGGCCAGCGGGGAAGCACCCCCGGTGGACATCCGCACCCACGACGTCACGTCCCACTCGTTGGGCATGGTCGTGTACCGGGACGGAAAGCTGTACAACTCGAAGATCATCGAGCGTAATTCGCGCATCCCTTGCGAGCGCACGCGCGACGACTACGTGACCACGCACGATGGTCAGAGCACGATGGACCTCTGGCTGGTGCAGGGCGAGAACGTCGACCCGCTGGAGTGCGCGGTGCTCGGGCACTTTGAGTTCTACGGCATCCCGATCCGCGGGGCGGGCAAGTCTCGCCTCTCGGTCACGTTCCGGTACAACGCAAACGGCATCGTCGAGGTCGAGTCGATGGACTTGGACACGGGGCAAACGCTGGCGCACCGGCTGGCTGCCGGCGCGGTCACGTTGGACGACCTCGCGCGCAACCGCGCCCCGATGAGCGTCGTGCTGCTCGTCGACTGCTCCGGGTCGATGTACGGCGCGAACATCGAAGAGGCGCGGAAGGCCGCGCTGTCCTTCGTTCAGCGGTCGCTCGGGCCGAACCGCCAGATCGCGGTCGTCGCGTTCCCGGGTGGCGTGATCTGCCCGCTGACCTCGGACGAGGCGAAGCTCGAGAGCGCGGTGCGTGGCCTGACGCCGATCGGGTCGACCCCGCTCGCCGAGGGCCTGCTCGCCGCGCGGGAGCTGATGAAGAACCGCGCCGGGGTGCAGCGCATCTACATGGTCCTCACGGACGGGCACCCGGACGACCCCGAGTCCGCTGTGGCCGAGGTCAACCGCATCCGCACGTCGGGTGGGCGCGTCATCACGATCGGCGTCGGTACGCAGGTGCGGCCGGACTTCTTGAAGAGCCTCGCGTCCCGGCCAGAGGATTACCACTTCTGCAACGAGTCGGTGGAGTTGCAGGGCACGTTCATCAACCTCGCTACCGAGCTCTCGGGAGGCCAAAATGCCGGATGACCCTAGCAGCACCGCCGCGCTCCACGAGAAGGTGCAGGCGCTGCACGACCTCGTGGCGGACCGCATGCGCCAGGAGGACGTGCAACAGAAGGCGTTCGACCAGCTCTACGAGGAGCTGCGCCAGTACAAGGACGACTTCGTGTTCCAGCAGGAGAAGCCGTTCCTGCTCGACCTGCTGCTCTTCTACGACTCGCTCAACTGGTTTCAGCAGTCCCTCGAGCGCAACGAGATGAGCGCGGACGTCATCACGGACAGCTTCCAGTACCTGTTGGACGAGTTCCTCGAGCTGCTTTACCGGCGGGACGTCGTCCCCTGCGAGCGCGTCGAGCGGTTCGACCGCAAGATGCACAAGGCCGTGCGCGTCGTCCCGGCCACCAGCGCGGGCGAGGACTGGAAGGTCCAGGCGGTGCTGAAGCGCGGGTTCATGCGCGGGGACAAGCAGCTTCGCGCCGAGGAGGTCGCCGTAGCGAGGTTCGGGGCCGAGGCCGAAGTTGAAGCCGCCCGGCCGGACGGCGCCCACGGCGCCGCGAAGGAGTAGGCGCCCGAGATGGCTGACGAAGGGATCATTCTGGGCATCGATCTGGGGACGACGTTCTCGGCGATGGCCTACGTGGACACCTTCGGGAAGCCGCTGATCCAGCCGAACGCCGAGGGCCAGCGTACGACGGCCTCGGTCATCCACTTCTACGACCGGGACGCCTGCGTGATCGGCGAAGAAGCCGTGAAGATGGTCGTGGTCGACGCTCCCAACGTGGTGCGGTTCATCAAGCGCCACATGGGCGAAGATGGCTACGCGATGGAGTTCTTCGGCCGCAGCTACGGGCCGCAAGAGCTGTCGTCGTTCATCCTGCGCAAGCTCAAGGAGGACGCCGAGGAGGCCCTCGGCTGCGAGGTGAAGAGCGCCGTGATCACGGTGCCGGCGTACTTCAACAGCGCGCAGCGCGGCGCGACCGCGGAGGCTGGCGCGCTCGCGGGGTTCAACGTCCTCTCCATCATCAACGAGCCGACCGCAGCTGCGATCGCGTACGGCGTCGAGCGGATCGGCGGCGACCGTCACCTGATGGTGTTCGACCTCGGCGGCGGCACCTTTGACGTGACCGTGATGGAGATCAAGGGCACGACGCTCCGCACCATCGCGACGGACGGCAACGCCGAGCTCGGCGGCAAGGACTGGGACGACCGGCTGCTCGACCACGTCGCCGACCAGTTCTCCCAGAAGTTCGGCCTTGACCCGCGGGACGACCCGCAGACGTACCAGGAGCTCTACGAGCGCTGCCTGCACGCGAAGATCTCGCTGTCATCGAAGCCGCGGGCGGTCGTCCCGGTGAACTACCGCGGGTACCGCACGGTCGTCCCCATCGTGCGGGAGGAGTTCGAGTCGATCACCGCGGACCTGCTGGTGCAGTGCGCGGACACCTGCGCGCTGGTGCTCGAGAAGGCGAAGATGACGTGGCGGGACATCGACGACGTCCTGCTCGCCGGCGGGTCGACCCGCATGCCAGCCGTCCAAGAGATGTTGAAGAAGCTCTCGGGCAGGTCCCCCGTCGCGGGCGTCAACCCCGACGAGTGCGTCGCGCTCGGGGCGTCCCTCGCCGCGATCTTCCGGCACCAGCCGAAGCACCCCGCCATCAAGCAGTGGCGGCAAAAGGCCGCCCGGCAGGCGCAGAAGCAGGTCTCCAACCCGAACCACGCCGCGGCGCGCCCGCACACCTCCTTCCCGCCCGCGTCGCCCCCGGCGGACGAGGACGAAGCGCCGGGGCTCCCGGGCGTCCGGATCTCGGACGTCGCGACGCACCCCCTGGGCATCGTCGTCCTCGACACGTCGCTCACCGAGCGCATCGTCACGCTGATCCCCGACTTGACCCCGCTCCCGTGCGAGAAGCGGGGGCGGTTCGCGTATGCCTACGACGACATGACCGCCGTTCGCGTCGAGGTGACGGAGGGGGTCGGGTCGAGCCGCGACGAGGTCACCGTGATCGGAGAGGTGATCCTCGACAATTTGCCCCCACGGCCCCGCGGGACGCCCATCGACGTCGTCTACCGTTACACCGTCAACCAGATCCTCGAGGTCGACATCACCGACGTCGAGACCCGGGTCTCGCGTCGCGCGCGCATCATGCTCAAGGGTGCGCTGTCGGCCGAGGGCTTCGAGGCAGCCAGGAAGCGCGTAGCAGCGGCGAACGTCCACTGAGCCGACCGCTTTGTTGATACAGGGCGTCTAGAATGGAACGTCGGGAACTCGAAGAGATCGACCGCTTCTTGGCTGCCGTCGGGCACGCCTCGCTGTTCTCGTACTATGGGATGGTTGAGGACGCTCCGCCGCTCGACGTCGAGACCCTCGTCAAGAAGCGCCGGGCCTGGGCCCAGGGGCAACAGTCGAACCCGAAGTACAAGGTAGAAGCGCTCTTCATCATCAAGCAGAACGCGCTGATCCGCAAGGCCTTGATGGAGGAGCCGGACGCCTACCGGGCGCACATCCGCTCCAACCACGTGCAGCGCAACGTGGAGAGCCTCCGAGTGTTCATCCGGGGGTCGATCAGCGGGGGGATGTTTCCGGCCGCTGCGGAGGCCGCGGTGCGGCGACAGGGGCGCGAGCTTGACCTGCCGGACACGCTCGTCGGGCAACAGATCGAGGATGCGCTCGCGATCGCGGGCGTGCGCCGCCAGGCGGAGGCAGACCCCACGCCTGCGCCGAGCACCATCGACTTCTACGACGTGCTGCAGGCGGACCCGAGCGCGCCGCTCGACCGGCTCGAACAGGCGTACCGGGCGCGGTATCGCTGGGCGCGAAACCTGAACGACCTGGCGATGTCCGCGGAGATGCTCAACAAGCTCGACCAGGCGTGGACCGTGCTGCGCGATCCCGAGCGCCGGGCACGGTACGACGCGCGGCGCACGGTGTGGCACCGTGCGACGGATCCCTCCGCCTCGGGCGTGCTCGGTCTACTGCCCGGGACCGCCGAGCACACGAGCGAGACTGAGACCGCCGAGGACGCCGCCAGCCAGACGCCAGCGTACCGCCGTGACGGTCCGCGGGCGCCGGCGATGCCCCCGCTGCCGGCGCTGGCCCCGCGCCGCTCTACGGGGCCACGCACCGAGCCGCCTGCGCGGCCCTCTTCTTCACCGCGGTACGCCTCCCCGCCAGACGAGCTGGAGATCACCAACGCCGGTCGCGTCGGGACCGCTCCCCCTGCCCCGCCCCCGCCACGGCTCGGGCCGACCACCGGGGATGGCGAGTCGAACGTCACCACGCGCACGCGTGGTCCGAAGCTCGGTGTCGACGGTCAAGACGTGGTCGTCCTGAAGACCAAGGAGGCCCGGGTGCGGTACCGGCTCCTGGTTCGGAACCTAGCCGAGGGAAAAATGCCCGGCCGGGTCGTGGCCGACCACGAGTGGCTCGAGATCGCGAAGCCCCAGCTTGACCCGAAGGCGGGCACGCAGGTCGTCGAGGTCACCGTGCACGCGGACAAGATGCCGTGGCGGGCCGGGTCGGCGACGCTCACGGTGGTGACCGACCACGGGGAGCGCAGGGTCATCACGTTCCAGGTCGCGCGTGGCGCGGCTGGGCCACGCGCGGCGATCGTTGGCGGCGTGGTTGTCGTCGGGCTCCTGGCGGTGGCAGTGCTGGCGTTCGTCTACTCGTCGTCGTCGAAGCAGGCCGTGCTCGCCTTGATGATCGACCCGCCGGCCGACCACGTGTTCGTGAACAACACGGAGGTCGGCAGCGGCGCTGTCGTCGAGTACCGGGCAAGCGACGCGGACGCGCCGGTGCGTGTGCGCATCGAGGCCGCTGGGTTCTCCCCGCACGACGAGCTGGTGCAGCTGCAAGCCGGTGACCGCGTGGAGCGGAAGATTCGGCTCGACCTCGCCGACGCGATGGAGTGGGTGCCCCCGGCGGGCGCCCAGGGCGTCGCGCTCGCGGACGGTCCGCGCATCGTCCAGGAGCACGCGGCTGAGCTCTCGGCGTGTATCGTCCACGAGACGCCGGTGGACGCCCACTTCAAGGCGATCGTCGACGCGTCTGGGATGGCCCGCAGCGTGTCCGTGATTGAGCCCAGGCTCTCTCCCGAGGCGCTCGCGTGCGTCAAGCGCGCGTTCCGGGGCATGGCGTTCGGGACGGTGAACGGCGACTACGCGAACGTCGACGCCGTAGCGCACCTGGGCACCGCGCCCCCGTAAGCTGAGTCTTCGCGAAGGCCTTGACGCTCGCCGGGACCCCGGATAGTAGTTGGGCGCTCGCTGGGGAAGTAGCTCAATTGGTAGAGCGCCGCGTTCGCAATGCGGAGGTCGCCGGTTCGATTCCGGTCTTCTCCACCCCCCTCTCCCGCCGCCCCGCGCCCCGTCCGGAGCCCGCGTGCCCGACACCCGAATTCGATCCGGCTTCGCGGAGGCCGATGACGGCATCCGGTTGTACTGGCGCGCGGTCGGTCGCGGGCCGGTGCTGGTCTGCAACAACGGCGTCGGCGTAAGCACGTACTTCTGGCGCTACTTCGTCGACGCCTTCGCGCGTGACTACACCGTCGTCGTCTGGGACTACCGTGCCCACGGGCGCAGCGACCGGCTCCCCGACTGGCGCACCGCGGACATGTCCATCGCCCGTCTCGCGGCGGACCTCCACCACGTCATCGCGGCGGTGTGCGGAGACGAGCCCGTCGTGCTGATCGGCCACTCGATGGGATGCCAGGTCATCTTCGAGTACTACCGCGCGCACGCCGCCCGTGTCCTCGGCCTAGTGCCGATGCTGGGCAGCGCGGGCCGGACGCTCGAGACGTTCTTCGACTACGCGGGGTCGCCGCGCCTGTTCAAGCTCGCGTCGAGCGCGGTGGACAGCCAGGGCGCCGTCGCCCACGCGATCCTTCGCCCCATCCTCCGCAGTCCGCTCGCGTGGTTCGTCACCTGGCGGTTCGACCTGGTGGACCCGATGTACGCGAGCCGCGAGGACATGGTGAAGTACCTCGCACACATCGCCCGGCTCGACCTGCGCGTGTTCCTCCACAACGTGCTCGAGGTGCAGGCCCACGACGCCTGGGACGTGCTGCCGACCATCACCGTGCCGTCGCTCATCGTGGCGGCCGAGCACGACGCGTTCACGCCGATGTGGCTCTCTCGCAAGATCGTGGACACGATCCCGGGTGCTGAGATGTTGGTGCTGGCCGACGCGAGCCACGCCGCGCTCATCGAGCAGCCGGAGAACATCCACCACCGGGTGGCCCGTTTCCTCCGTCAGCGCGTGTTCACCGCGCCCGCGGACCTCACCGGGTAGGCAGCGGGGCAAACCTGCCCCGCCGCGGGCTACAGCACGTTGGCCGCACACTCCGCGAGCGCCGACCGCTCGCCCTTGCGCAACGTCACGTGCCCGCCCATCGCGCTCGTGCGGAAGCGCTCGATCACGTAGGAGAGACCGTTCGACGTGGCGTCCACGTACGGGTTGTCGATCTGGTACCGGTCGCCCGTGAGCACGACCTTGGTCCCCTCGCCCGCCCGGGTGATGACCGTCTTGACCTCGTGCGGCGTGAGGTTCTGCGCCTCGTCGATGATCAAGAACTGCCGCGGCAACGAGCGGCCGCGGATGTACGTCAGCGGCTCGACCTCGACGATCTTCTGGTCGAGGAGCGTCTGGTAGTTCGGCGTGCCGTTCGACCGGCCCCGCCCAGGCTTCTCGGTAGTCTCCTCGCCGCCGAGCAAGAGCTCGAGGTTGTCGAAGATGGGCTTCATCCAGGGGTTCAGCTTCTCGTCCAGGCTGCCCGGGAGGAACCCGATGTCCTTGCCGAGCGGGAAGATGGGACGCGCGACGACCAAGCGGCGATAGCGCTTGTCGTCTGCGACCAGCTTGAGCCCGCACGCGATGGCCAGCAGCGTCTTCCCAGTGCCGGCACGCCCGTCGAGCGTGACCAGCGGGATGCTGTCGTCCATCAAGAGGTCCAGGGCGAAGAGCTGCTCCCGGTTGCGCGCGAAGATGCCCCAGATGCCTTCGCGGTGCTTGCCGACGAGCTTGAGCTGCTTCTGCCGCTCGTCGTACCGGGTCATGGCCGTCTGCTGCGGGTTGAGCTCATTCCGCAAGATCACGAACTGGTGTGGGCAGAGCCCCTCCCCGCTGTCGGCGAGCACGCCGCGGGCGTGGATGTCGTCCACGACGTCTTTTGTGACGTCGCGCTCGAGCACGCCGGTGTACGCCTCGTCGATCTCGACGTGGCCGTGCTCATAGTCCTCGGCCACCATCCCGAGGGCGTCCGCCTTGAGCCGCATGTTCACGTCGCGGCTCACGACGATGAGCCCGCTCCCAGCAGCTACCAGCGCCTCGTGCAGCCGCATCGCGATGCGCAAGATCACGTTGTCTGCGGAGTCCAGCGCGCCGGCGAACAGCTCGGCGTTGTCGCCGGCGCTCCCGAGCTCGACGCGCAGCGTGCCGCCGTTGGGCAACGCGACGCCCTTCGAGAGCTGGCCTTTCGTGCGCAGGTCGTCCAGCGTACGGCTGATCGTCCGAGCGCAGCGGCCGCGCTCGGTGAGCTCTCGCTTGAACTTGTCGACCTCCTCGATCACCGTGATCGGGAGGATCAGCTCGTGCTCGTCGAACACGAAAACCGAGTTCGGATCGGACAGCAAGACGTTGGTGTCGAGCAGGTAGGTGCGACGGCCGGGCGGGTGCCCGTGGCTGGAGGGTACCAAAGCGAGGGCTCCTTGAGGTTGGACGCTGGGAAACGCCCGGGGGGAGCCCTAGTTAACCTACTGCGCAGTGAACGTGTACTCTTGGACCTGCGGAGACCCGGGTGAGCGCCACGTCACCGGCGGCGCGTCGATGCGGATCGCGCCGGTGCTGTCATCTCCGACGCCGACGTAGGCCGAGAGCCGTCCGATGGGCGCGGTCCGGACGACGAACTGCACCTTGTTGGCGCCGCGGCGGACGTAGCTCGACACGTCCATCAGCAGCTGCGACGAGCCGCTCTGGAGCCGGCGGACGTACTGGTCGTTCACGTAGACGTCGACGATGCCGCCAGACGAGCCCTCGTCCTCGG
>CALQBK020000150.1 GCA_943328795.2 Bifidobacterium breve | reverse complement strand
TCGCGCCGGCCTTGCCGAGCAGCGCCTTGACGACGGTGCTGCGCGCGGAGATGATGTCGAGGTAGCTTTGAGCGGAAGCGGCGTCGGACATGGGGACCCAGGTGGTCGCTCGACGTATGGCGCCGCTTGAAGCGCGTAAAGAGCCGGCCTCAGGTCGGGGCGATCTGTTCGCCGCGACCCGACCAGAGCCGCCCGGTCCACATCACGCCGCACATCCGGAAGTCGCCCGCGAGCGACCAGAGCGGGTAGGTGAACGTAGCGGGGCGGTTGCCCTCGATAAGGAAGTGCCCGACCCACGCCCACGCGTAGGCGAAGACGATGGCGCCGAGCATCGCGGGGTTGGCCGCGACCGCGATGGCCACCCCGAGCAAGAGCGCGGGGGCAGCGTTTCGCCGCGCCTCCATCTTGAACGCCGCGGTGAACACGACCACGTCGAGCAACAGCGCCGGCACCATCCACGTCGGGCGGGCGAGGACGCACGCCAACGTGAGCGCGACGAACCCGTTCGTGCCGATGAAGTGCACGATCCGGCAGCGAACGTCGCGGTGCTGGCTGATGTAGAACGGCCAAAACTCGGCGAAGGAGGCGATGCGCATCTGCGCAGCTATCAGACCGCGAAGCCCTGCGCCGCCAGCGCATCACGCACGGCTTGCAGCGACGCGTTGGTCTCCTCGGCCGTGAGCGAGCGGTCCCCGCCGTTCCACGTGAAGCGCAGCGTCAGCCGGGCGCCGGTGGGCAGCGGGTACACGTCCGCGACCTCGGACGCCACGAGGTAGGGCAGGTCCGGCAGCGCGCCGAGCACGCTCCCGGCCTCGACCCGCTCGCCGATCGTGACGTTGAGATCGAGCACCACGGACGGGTGTCGGGGCGGCGGGACGAACCGGACCGGCGCCGGGTGAACCCCGAGCAGGCTCTCGAGATCAGCCCAGAACACCAGCGGCGCCTCGCGCAGGCCGCACGCGCGCACGAGCCGCGGGTGCAGCTCGCCGAGGGTGGCCCAGGTCCGGCCATCCGGCGCGCCGAGGGCCAAGCTCCGACCGGGGTGCAGCACGTCCGCCAGCGCGAAGTCCGGCGTGGACGGCCTCGATACCGTGAGCCCGGCGCCAAGCGTCCGGCCGAGCTCGACGAGGACGTCACGCACCTCCAGCAGGTCGCGACCAACCGAGATCCCCGCCAGGTGTTGGCGCTCGTCGATCGCCCCGGACGTGCTGTCCCCGGGCACGCGACGGTACACCCGCCCGACCTCGAACAGCCCAAACGTCGGGAGGTCCTTCTTGTTCTGGATGCACGCCTCCACCAGCGCGGGGATCGCGGTGGTGCGGAACAACGACAAGTTGGACGCGAGCGGGTTGATCAAGCGGACCAGCCGCTCGGGGTCGAGCTGGAACCGGCTGACCTCCTCCTCCCCAATCCACACCGGCAGGTACACCTCGTCGAACCCAGCGGCCGTCAGCACCCGCCGGCTGGCGCGGGCCAGGCGGACGACCGGAGCGAGCGCCGGGGCCTTCAACGGCAGCGTCGGCGCCGTCGAGTTCACGTGCTCGTACCCGTGCAGTCGGCCGATCTCCTCGAGCAGGTCCTGCGGGATCCGCAGGTCGGGCCGGAACTCGGGGGCGAGCACGTAGTCGGCGCCAACCTCGAGGCCCGAGGCGACCAGGAGCCGGTCCATCTCGGCGTTGGTGACGTCCATCCCGAGGCGCGAGCGCACGGTGTTTCGGTCGAACGGGATCGCGGTCGCAGCCGGGGCGGGCTGCCCCGCTGTCGACAGGGCGACCGGCTCGGCGCCGCACAGCTCCTGGAGCAACGCCGCGAGCCGCGTGAGCGCGGGCATCACGCCGCAGATTGGCAGCCCCTTCTCGAACCGCAGGCTGGCCTCGGTCCGAAGGGACAAGCGCCGGGAGGCCCGGCGGACCGCCGCCATGTCGAAGGCCGCGGACTCGATGACGATCTCCGTCGTGTCTGCGTGCACCTCGGTCGACCCGTCGCCCATGATGCCGGCGATCGCGATCGGGCGGGCCCGCTCGGCGCCCGCGGCCTGGTGGCACACCAACAAGCACTCGTCGGTCAGCGTACGCGTGACGCTGTCGAGCGTGGTGATGGTCTCGCCGGGCTCGGCCATTCGCAGCACGATCGCGCCGGGCCCGACGCGGTTGTAGTCGAACGTGTGGACCGGCTGACCCAGCTCGAGCATCACGAGGTTCGCGGCGTCCACCACGTTGTTGATCGGGCGCATTCCGAACGCCCGGACCGCGTTCTGGAGCCACTGCGGGGAGGGGCGAACCTTCACACCCCGCACGTGCAGCGCCGCGTAGTGGCGGGCGCGGGGGGTCTCGATGCGGATCGGTAGGTCCAACGCCGGGAGCGCAGCGAGCGCCGGGCCGCCGGGCGGGTGGAACGTGAGCCCCCAGACCGCCGCGCAGTCCCGGGCGACCCCCGCGAGCGAGAACAGGTCCGGGCGGTTGGGCTCGAGGTCGAACTCCAGCACCACCTCGGAGCCGCCGAGCGCGGCCCACGGGCTCGCGTCTGCGTGGACGTCGGGGTCGAACGTGAGCGGCCGCGTCGCGTCCTTTCCAACGCCAAGCTGGGCCTCGGAGACCAACACCCCGTCGCTCTGGAGCCCCGCCACCGCCCGGGCTTGGATCACCGTGCCATCGGGCACCGTCCCGCCAGCGAGCACGGCCGCGACGGTGTCGCCCGCCCGGATCCCGAACTTGTCCCCGACGACGACGTGCACCGTGCCGTCTCCGGACACCATCTCCCAGCGGGTGAAGGCCTCGCCGGATCCCGTCGTCGCGCGCTCGTGCGCCGCGATGACCTTCAGCACCCGCACGTCGGCGAACGCGCCGGGCAGCGGGTGCTTGTGCAGGTGCTCAACCTCGCTGACGCGGGCGTTCAGCGTGCGAGCGAGGTCGGCGAGCGGCACCTCCGCCAGGCGGTGAGCGTCGTCGAAGAAGTGCAGCAGGCGGGAGAGGGGTACGCGCATGGCGCGCGTTTAACAGGTGCCGCCGATGCCGACGCTCGCCACCCCCGGGCCGGCCCCCCGAGCCGTCCTCCCCCATGTTCCAAAACCTCCGACGGAGCTTTTGGTAGATCGGGCGGAGGTCGGCGTCGCAGGGCGGCTGTGCAGGCCCTCCGGCCCGCCGAACCGCGGCCGAGATAGCCTCGAGCAATGGTGCGAGTCGCCCTCCTACTCCTGCCCGCCACGCTCTTCGGCTGCGTTGGCACGCACGACGGCGACAGCGCGGCCGCGGGGCCGGCGGTTGATCCCCCGCCGTGTGCGCTCTCCCAACCGTGGGCCATGGACGCCGTGGAGGACGTCGCGCTGGCGGGGGCGCTCGCGTATCCGGGCATCGGGGAGCTCATCATGCTGGACGGAGACGCCAGCAACCTTGCCGTGGCCGCGGTGGCGGCTGGCGACACCTGCCTGGCCGTGACCGAGTCCGAGGATGGGGCGGTCGTCAGCGTCGCGGGTGACTGCACGACTGCGGCTGGGGATGTGTTCGCTGGCGCGGCGACGTTCAGTTGGATCAATGGATCGAACGTTTCCTCGTACTCGCACTTCGAGTTCATCGATGGGTACACGTCCGAGGGCTACGTGGTGGACGGAGGGTGGGAGAGCCACGACGGCGTGTTCAGCTTCGATCTCACCCTGAGCCTCGTCAGCGCTGCCGCGTCCGGTTTCCCCGGAGCCGTCGTGAGCTACCAGACCGTGATCACCTTCTGGGCCGCGGGGCAGGGGACCGTGGAGGGTCGCGCCGACATTCAAAGCCTGCCAGGGGATTCGGCCACAGGCGACCTCTGTGTCGCCGCCGACATCGACGCGCTCGACGAGTGCGACCTCGAGTCCAAGGACGCGATGTCGCTGTGGGGGTCCACCCCTGCTACGATTGCTTGGCAGGGCGCGGACGCCTGCGATGGGTGCGCGGACGTGACAATCGACGGGGCGGACGCGGGGGTTTATTGCTCGGGTTGAGCCAGGGCCTCGCTCCTGGCCGAATCCGCCCCTCTCCCAATCGGCGCACGATGGCGGGGGCCAGCCCCAGCGCTGCGCAAACATGGAAGCTCCAACGTACTGAAATCGCTCGAAGCGAGACGCTCGCTGGCCCCCTCCCGCGCCGGTCCCCGCAGGGTCTGGCGGAACTGACGTCTCCCGCGGCGCGCTCGACCAGCCAAGCGCCTCAAATGTCTTCACCGAGTCCCCCACGGACGTTCATGTCTACAACAACACCTTCGCAGACGGGAACTATTTCCAGATTGAAGGCTACGACGCCGCCTCGGCGGCCGCTTGGTCGAGCCTTACGTTCCACGACAACGTCGTCGCAGCGATGTCCGACCGAAGCGCATACGTGTTCGATATCCGCTACAACAGTCCGACGAACGGTGGCTGCTCGGGTTGGATTCCCGTCCCATTTCTCGCGAACATCGGCTACGATGTCGACGCGGCCGGTTGGGTCGAGTGCAAGTCGAACGACTTCCAGAACCAGTGGGACGATACTATCTACGACTACGGCGACGATCCGCTCTTCGCCGCCGGGTTCGCGGACGAGGACCCAATGTTCGTCACGTCACCGGGGCGCGGCACGTACGCGCTCGACCCGTCGAGCCCGGGCGTCGACGCGGGCATGGGCGATCCCGATCCGGATGGCTCGCCGAACGACCTCGGGGCGTTCGGCGGGCCCGATGGCAACTGGTGGACGGAGGTACCATGGCTCGATTGATGGATGGAGGTTGGGACCACGGGAGCTGACCCCCGCGCCGCTACAACCGGTGCGCGCTGGCCCGGACGTTCTTCTCGATCCACCGCGGCAGCGTTTGGAGGATGGGGTGACGCCCGTGCCGGGCGGCAAAGTCGGAGGTCCAGCTCGGCTGGGCCTGCGCCACGCGGTCGAGCACACTTCGGACGGTCTCCACGACGAGCTTTCGACCCAGGCTCGCATCCTCGGCGAACGCCTCCCAATGCTCCCGGGAGAGCGTGTCTGCGTCCCGCCGCGGACCCACGGCCATCGCGAGCGCGCGGTCGAGCGTTGGGTAGTGCCGGGTCGACAGCAGGTCGTAGAACGGCGCAAGCCGAACGCTTACGCCGTCGTAGAGCAGGGACAGGTTTTTGCCGTGACCATCCGAGTTGCCGACGGCGACGTTGAACGCCTGCCATTCAACCAGGCGCCGCAGGTCAACCAACGGGCGTGAGCTGTGCCGTGAGACCACGTCCGCGCACTCCGCGAGCGAGGGCCCCCCCTCCTGCTGGTACTTCTTGGCGGCCGGCCGACCCGTGGCCTGGCAGAGGTCCTCTTGGTGCAGGCGAGCTACCCGCCCCCCAACTCCCGCGCGTCGGTCGTAGCGCTCCACGAGCAAGCTTGGCGGGCTCGTACCGCCGTAGACGTCCACCTTGGCGACATCGAGTCCGATCCGGGCCGCGAGGCCCATCACGTACGCCTCGTTCATTGGCAGGTGCGCGAACCGGGCGTGTGGGAGCTTCAGGAGGTGCGTGCTCGCGGTCGACCCGGTTGGCAACGCGAGCTTCCCGTCCACGAGGCACAGCGGGAGCTTGTCCTGGGCGCCGGCCAGGGAGAGCCGGATCAGCGGTCCGCCGACGAGGAGCGGCGCGGCGCCGCCCTCGAGCAAGCCGGCGAGCCTCCGAGGGGCGAGCGCTTCGAAGGTGTCCTCGAGGTCGGGACCCGGGGGGGCCGGCCCGGACTGGACGACCCGGAGCGCGCCGGCGCAGTCGCCTCCGATCGCCGCGAGCAGGTCCACGTCGTTCCCCACGGAGAGCCCGAGGCGACCGCACACGGCCTCCCGCGCGGGCCCCTCCGGCAGCAGGTTGCCGAACCAATTGGCAGCCGCCGCCCCGGTCCATGGCGCCGCGCGGAGAGGCAAACGAACGGACACCGGGAACGCGGCCGGGTTCCCGAGCCAAGCCGGGTCATACTCGAAGCTGAAGTCGCCTTCGCCTGCGACGAGGATCCCGCCGACCCGCTGCTCCTCGAACCACACCTCGAGCCCTATGGTCACGGCCGTTGCCCGCGCGGCACAATCCACACGTCCATCCCCAGCCGCCCGAGGACCTGGAGGACCAACCCGAGCCGCAGGGTCGCCTTCCCGCGCTCGAGCTCGCCGAGGAACCGGACGCCGACGCCGGAGAGCCCAGCGGTCTCCGCTTGGTCGACCCCCTGTTCCAACCGCGCAGCCCGGACCACGGCACCCACGTCGGCGGGGTCGCGCACCAGCGTTGGGCGAAGCGGAGCGGCGCTCGGCGGTAGTGCAGTGGGGGTCGGCATCGGGTCTTCCTGATCGGGAAGATACAGCAGGGCGCGGCGCGTGTCATCCCGATCGGGAATATAACGAAGGGCGGGGCGCATCTCGTCCCGATCGGGAAGATCACCGGGAGGGCGCCCCCTCACCTGAACACGCGCTCCGGGTTACAACCCGCCGGTGCTTCGCTGGAATGACGTCGAGCGTACCTTGGACCTCGGGGTCCGCGACGTGCTCGGCGCGCGGGACGGGCGGTTCGAGCGTGGGCGTGTGCTCGCCATGTCGTTCACCGGCCGCACGCGGGCGGGGCAGGAGGTCCACGCCGCGGTCGAGGCCGAGCGCGACCCGATGCGGGTCGTGTCGCTGCAGGACGGGGCGCAGCGCACGTGGACCGTGGACGCGTCGGGGAGCGGTCGCGGTCACCCAAACTGCTGGCCTTGGCGATCACGATCGACCTGCCCCCGTGCTTGACAGCCCGCGCACAATCTGACACACACCTCAGGTGAGGCCGCCCAGCATGTCGCTCCGTCCCCCCCCGAAAAGTCCGTCGGGGCGAAGAGCGATATTTGCGGTGTTGGTCCTGGTTAGTGGAGTCGCTGGAGCGGCAGATCGCGCGTTCCTGGCCAGCAACTCCACCGGCTCGCCTCTCGGCCGATGGGTCAACGTGGGGACGAAGAACCTAACCATCCACGGCACGGCGTACACCGTGCCATGCGATAGCAGCTCTACGGGGATCGCCTGGTCGCCGCACGGGGTGAGCATCGGGACCGCGTTGGACTTCAACTACGGGACGAATGACCTGGTCTGGACGAGCATCACGGGGACGAATGCTGACACCACGGCCGCTGATGCCCAGAACGTCGCGCCGTGCGGCGCCTCCGCCGGCAAGAAGTGCACCGGGGTCGCGACGTATGACGTGTCGAGCAACGCCCTCTCCCGGTACTTCCACCCAACGTTCGACGAGACGGGGGCCACGAACCCGGACGTTCTCGGCTACGGGGTCCGCGCGGTCGCCATCAACAAGGCTGGCGGCGCCGACTCACCCGCTGGGAGCATCAAGAGCTGGAACACGAGCGGGAGCGGCACCGCGGAGTCCATGGCCCCTGACAAGGCGAGCTGCGCATCCAACAGCCCGGAGCTCCAGCCCTGGGATGCGACGCTGACCACCGGGACGAAGCAGGCCTCCATCGTGATGCCAAACGGCACGGACAAGCCCGAGGGCGCCAACCAGTCCGTCGCGGTTCGGCGCAGCGTGCTGACGGATCAGGCGACCTTCTTTAAGCAGAACACAAACAACATCGTACCGTTCGAAATGTCGCTCGGGAGCACACCATGACCCTCTTCTCCCTTCTCCTCCTCTCCTGCGACCGCGGAACGGTGACCCCCGGCGGGCCGACGCTCGTCGATGGGACGACGGAGCCCGACGTGGACGGCGACGGCTACGACGCTGATGCTGACTGCGACGACCAGGACGCGACCGTCCATCCCGGCGCCAGCGAGGTCTGCGCCAACCGGGTGGACGATGACTGCAACGGTTCGACCGACGCCGAGAGCGAAGGGTGCGCCTGGGTCGGGGAGTGGGACCCGGCTAGCGCTGATCTGGAGATCCCCATGTCGGATGGGGGGCAGGGGTCGAGCAATTCCCAGTGGGCGACCGTGGGAACCGTGCTGGCGGTGCCCAACGGTTTGCATGGGTTGGAGTTCTTCGATATTTCAGCGCGCGAGGCGGTCGCCGTCGGAGTCTCCGAGGAGTTGGCGGGGCTGGACCAAGCCTCTGTGCTGCGGAGTCTGGGGGACGATGAGGGCGGTCATGGTGCGGTGAGTATCGCCACGGATGCGGTTCAGTCCGCGACGGTCTCTTTTGGACAGTTGGGCAACTCGCTTGAGTTCACCCCGATGGCCCAACTCGCTTACAGTCTTGTGGATTCAACGTGCAAGTTTTTCGGGCTGGACGCCACCGGGCTTTGGACCGCCGGGGTGGCGCAGGCGACCCGTGTGGCTGTGCCGTGTACGCACAACGGCTGGCCCAGCCCCGAGGCGCCGCCCTCGTTCGTCTACGTGTTCTCCACGGCGCGCACGGGAGACTTCACTCTGGCAGACGCCGACCTCACCATCGCCGGTACGTTCTGGAAATTCGGGGCGGACGTGAGCGCCAGCGATCTCGACGCCGACGGCCTGGACGACCTCGTCGTGGGCGAATCGGACTGGGTGCCGGACTTCGACCAATACGACCAATACGGCGGCGCCAACAACTACGGCCGGGTGTTCGTGTTCGACGGTGCCGCCACCGGCTCACTCACCGAGGAGGACGCCGACGGGTTCATCGACGGGGTGCAGGCGGGGGTGCTTGGCCAGAACAACGCGCCTGTCGGGGACGTGGACGGCGACGGGTACCCTGATCTCGCAGTCGGGGACGGCCACGGGGCCTACCTGTTCCGGGGCCCGATCCTCGAGCAGTACACCGTGGAGGACGCCTGGGCGAGCTGGATCCCGAGCGACGAAGACCTCCGCCATGTCCCCGGGTACACCCTCGCCCCAGCGGGAGACGTGGATGGGGATGGCGGGCCCGACCTGCTCGTGGGCGGCCCATGGAACCTGGGCGGCACGTGGATCGTCTACGACCTCTCGGAGGGCGTACACCCGCTGGAGGACGGCTCCGGCTTCATCTCGGAGTCGGGGTACTGTCTCGCCCCAGGGACGGACTACGACGGCGATGGTCGCTCGGACGTCGTGCTCGGCCGCACGGGTGGCGCGATGGACACAGTGTCGGTGTTCTACGGGCGTGAGCGATAACGACGCCCCCTCACCTGAACACGCGCTCCGGGTTACGACCCCCCGGTGCTTCGCTGGAATGACGTCGAGCGTACCTTGGACCTCGGGGTCCGCGACGTGCTTGGCGGGCGGGACGGGCGGTTCGAGCGAGGGCGTGGGCTCGCTATGTCGTTCACCGGCCGCACGCGGGCGGGGCAGGAGGTCCACGCCGCGGTCGAGGCCGAGCGCGACCCGACCTGGTCGAGCGAGCGGACGGTCCGGGTATCGGTGGTGGTGCGCGGGTGGACGTGTACCCTCCACGGGCGCATGGACGGCGTCGAGGAGGCCGACGACTACACGCTGATCGAGGAGGTCAAGTCCACCGCCCTAGACGGGCCGGACCTCGCGGTGAGCGGCGGGTTCCCCGAGTGGGAGGGGCAGCTCCGGCTCTACGTCTGGATGGCCGGGGAGCTGCGTTGGCCGCGGCCGACCGGGTTGCTGCGGGTCGTGTCGCTGCAGGACGGGGCGCAGCGCACGTGGACCGTGGACGCGTCGGGCAGCCCGGCGCTCGGGGCCGCGATCGCCCAGGTGCTGGACGAGTGGGTGTTCGAGCGGGAGACGTGGCTCGCGTGGCAAGGGGTCCGCCGCGATGGACGCGTCGCGCCCGCGCACCCGGAGTGGCGGGAAGGGCAAGACGCGATCGAGGCCGCCAGCCGCGCGGCCGTGGACGGGGGGCGACACCTGCTGCTCACGGCGCCGACCGGGGTCGGCAAGACCGCCGCGGTGCTCGCCGGGGTCCTCCGCGGGGCCGCACGGCGAGGGCTCGGCGTGTACTGGGCGACGTCGAAGGGCACGCAGCGTTGGATCGTCGAGAAGACCGTCCAGGCCATGATCGCCGGCGGTACGCCCGTCCGCGCGGTCACCCTGCGCTCCCGGGAGAGCGCGTGTTGCAACCGCGTCGGCCAGGACCTGCTGGTCGAGTGTACGCCCGAGGCCTGTCGCTTCGCCGCGGGCCACGTCGCCAACACGAAGGCGTTTGGCGTCGTAGCCAGCTTGCAGCCGGGGCTCGCGGACGCGGAGCGCGTCGACGGCGCGGCGGCCAGCTTCACCGTCTGCCCGTACGAGCTGGCGGTCGAGCTCGGGGCCGTCGCCGACCTGGTGATCGGCGACTACAACCAGGCCTTCGAGCCCTCTCGCCCGCTGCGCCGGATGTTCGACGAGCGCGACTGGGTGGTCGTCGTCGACGAGGCCCACCAGCTGCCGGACCGCGCGATGGGGTACGGCTCGCCGGCCTTGCCGCTCGCGTTGACCGCCCCTGTGCTCGGCTTCGTCGACAGGCGCTGGGACGCGATGAAAGAGCTCTCGGTCGAGCTCCACCGGCGGATCGACGAGTCGAGCTGGCAAGCGGTCGAGCGCTTGGCGAGCGTGGATGGGCAAGGCGCCGACATGATCGTCGAGCTCACCAAGGGCGACTGGGCGGACCTGCGGGACCGCGTGGACGAGCTGGCGGTCGATCACGCGCGCTTGCGTGGGCTCGTGGACCCCGCGGAGCACCTCGCGTGGGAGGAGCTCGCCTTCGCGGTGATCCGCTTCGCCGACGCGCTGCAGCGCGCGGGGGAGGAGACGTTGGTGCTCTGGAGCGCTTCGGGCCTGCGGCTCCTGTGTCGGGACCCGGCGCCGGTGCTGAAGCCCACCTTCGAGCGGTGTGTCGCCAGCGTCTCGATGAGCGCGACCCTCGCGCCAACGTGGTTCTACCGCGAGCGCTGCGGCATGGACGCGACGCGGGTGGACGAGCTCCCGATCGCGAGCCCGTTCCCGCCGGGGAACCGCCGGGTCACGGTCGTGAACGGGGTGTCCACGGCCTTTAAGGACCGCGAGAAGCAGCGGTCGATGCTGCGGCAAGTGCTGGAGGGCATCCTCGCCGAGCCGTCGTCCGCCCCCGTGGCGGACTTCCCCGCGGGGAACGTGGCGTTTTACTTCGCCAGCTACGAGCAGAGGGACGACCTGTGCGCCGGGCTCGAGGTCGGGCGGCGCCGCGTCCTCTTGCCGGCGCGCCCCACCCCCGGCGTCAGCGACGAAGACGCCCGCGCGCACGTCGTCGCCGAGCTCCAAGCCCGGCGCGACGTGCTGTTGGCCACGGTCCTCGGCGGGGCGTTCTCCGAGGGGGTGGACCTCCCCAACGACGCGCTCTCGACCGTCGTGATCGTCGGCCCCGCGATGCCGCCCCCCAGCGTAGACCGGCGCCTAGTCCAGGCCTGGTACGAGGAGCGGTGGGACGCGGGGTTCGACCTCGCGTACGTCCAGCCCGGCATGACCAAGGTGGTCCAGGCCGCCGGCAGGGTCGTCCGTTCGGCGACGGACAAGGGCTCGGTCTGGCTCGTGTGCGAGCGGTTCCTGCGCCACGAGTTCGCGGCGTTCCTCCCCGCCGACTGGGTGATCGCCCGGCGGGCGGCCAGCCGGGTCGTGGCGCTCGCCGACTAGCCCAAAGTGTGCGCGAGGCGCAGCCGCAGCGCGCAATTTGGGCGCTCGCTTCGCCCGCCTTCGCCGACCCCCTGTGTGAAAAGGGAGCACCCGCAGGGTGCGCCTTTTCTCTGTGCGGGGTCGGCGAAGGAAGCAGGGCGAAGCAGAACAACTTAGCCCAGGAG
>CALQBK020000149.1 GCA_943328795.2 Bifidobacterium breve | reverse complement strand
CGGCCGCGACGCGCCCGCAGGACGCACCGCGAGCAGGAGAGCGAGGAGAGGGACCACGCCGCAGTCGTAACGCGCAGAGGTCTGTCGAGCGTCGGCATAGGCGAGCAGCCCGGGCCCGGCGGCGACTACCCGCCGGTGACCAGCGCTTCGAGGCGATCCAGGCCGCGCGTGAGCGTCTCGACGTCGGGCCCGAACGAGAGCCGCACGCGCGAGGCGAGGCGGGAGCCGAACGCGGACCGCCGGTTCCCGGGATCGATGTCGAAGAAAGCTCCGGGGACGCAGATGACCTGGCGGTCGAGCGCGGCCTCGAACAACGCGAGCCCGTCCTGCAGCTTCGGCGGCAAGCGCCCGAGCCCGGGGAACACGTAGAAAGCGCCCTCGGGAGGCGTCGGAAGCTCCAGCCCCATCCGCCGGCAGCGGTCCACGACCAGCGCCCGCTTTGCCCGGAAGCACGCCCGGATCGCTGCCGCCTCGGCGTCTGCCACGGCCGGCTCGAGCAGCGGGATCGCCGCCTGCTGCAGCGGGTGCGGGGCGCCACCGTCGAGGAACGACCCCGCGGAGGCCAGGCCGCGGATCACGGACGTGGGGCCGACCGTCCACGAGAGCCGCCAACCCGGGTACCGCCAGTTCTTCGTGAGCCCGTCCACGATGACGACGGGGTCGTGGTCGACGTCCTCGACGTACTCCGCGGCCGAGACCGGCACGTCGCGATCGTACACGTAGTGCGCATAGAACTCGTCCAGGACGAGCACACAGCGCAGCTCCCGCATCGTCGCGACCCAGCGAGAGAGCTCGTCTCCCGCGACGACGTGGCCCGTCGGGTTGCACGGGTTCGACAAGAGCACGGCCCCGAGGCCCATCGCCACGACGCGCTCCCGCAGGGCCTCGACGGGCAGCCGAAACCCGTCGGCCTCGTGCAACGGGATCGGGATCGGCACGAAGTCCCGGAACACCCCGAGGAGCTCCTCGTACGCCGTGTAGTCGGGCAGCACGTGACCGAGGTGGACCGGGCCGAGCGACGCCGCGATCCGCGTGAGCGCCGAGCGACCGCCCGGAGAGATGCAGACGTTATCCGCCGTGTATTGTGACGCCTTCCCCTTGCGGTAGCGGGCGTTGTACAGGTTGGCTACCGCCTCGCGGAGCTCGCGAAGGCCATCCACCGGCGCGTATTCGAGCGACGCCGGGGAGACGTCCACGCGGGCAACCCGCTCGGGGGAGCCGGGGAGCACGCCGGTCTCCGGCGCACCTTGCCCAAGGTTCGCCCAGTCCTTGCTGCCGTAGTGAAAGCCGCGCCGGGCGGCTTCGCTCATCACGTAGATGACACCCGTGCGGGGGACGGGCCGAAACCCGGGGAAAGCGTCCGAGGCGGAGGGGTGCATCGATCAGTACTTATGTGGGTTTATCGCAGCGATCTTCTGCTCGTCCGTGAGGTCGTCCGTCACGTGGTCGGGGGCGAAGTCGTCCTCGTCCAGCCGCACGACCGGGATGAGGCGCGCAGGCTGGGCAGCGGGCGCCGCCGCGCCAACGCCGTTCGCGATCTCGGAGATCTGCTGGTGCGTGCGGAAGAGCTGCTGCTGCAGGCTGGACATCACGACCCGGCGGAGCGCCGAGCCCTCGGGGGTGGGCGAGCCTGCGACGCGTTGCCAGAGCGCCATGTCAATCACCCGCACGACGACGGTGCCTTCGGCGGTGAGCGTCGCGCTCCGGATGGCCTGGTCGATCAGCGAGAGCTGCCCGACGAGCACGGGCGCCTCGAGCACGGAGAGCCGCTGCGGGAACCCCTTGCGGTCGAGCCGCGAGACGATCAAGCGCCCCTCGGTCACCACGTAGGCCTCCTCCCCGTAGGTCTTCTCTTTGCAGAGCTGCTGCTCCGGCCGGAACGTCCGCTCGGCGCAGAGCGCCAACCAGGCCATCACGTGCCGCGGGTCCACCCCGAGGAACGGGTGAGCCTCGCACAGGCGGCGGGCGATAACGACGACGTCGGAAGCCATCACTTCCCTCCGAGGATGCGCAGAAGGGCCTGTGTGAGCGTCTCCGCCCGGGGGGCCTCGGCCGACTCGGGCGGCGGCACGGTCGTCCGTGCCGGAGTCAAGCCGGGGCGAGGGGGCATGCTCGGGCGAGGGGGCATGCTCGGGCGCGGAGCCACTGGCGGCAACGTGGACCCGGGGACGGGCGGCGGGAGCGAACGCCCGGTCGTAGCCGTGGGCGGCAGCGTGGCCCGCGTGGCCCCCGCGGGCGCCAGCGCCTCCTCCAGCCGGAGGTTCGCGGCCCGAATCCGGCGCGCCATTGCGGCCAAGATGTGCATCTCGATCGCGACCATCCCGGCGTTCCCCGAGAGCTCGAGCAGCGTCCTCGGCGTGAGCCGCATCAAGTCGGTGTCCACCAGCGCGCGCACCGTGGCGTTTCGCCGCGCCGAGAGGTTCATCAGTCCAGCCTCGCCGACCACCTCCCCGCCGCGCACCTCGCCGATCACCCGCTCACCGGCGCCCTCTCCGAGGTACACCCCCAGCCGCCCTTGGACGACCAGGAACGCGTCCTTCGCCCGCTTGCCCTCGCGGAACACGACGTCCCCACGGTGGACTGTCTCCCCTTGTCCAGCCGCGACGAGCGCGACGATATCGGCCAGGCTGACGCCTTGGAAGATCGGGAAGACGGAGAGACGGGCGGGGTGGATTTCCATGGCGTCCGGGTGTCCGTTGGCTCGGGTTCGTTTTGGCCGGCTAACCCGGGTTCTTTCCGGCGCCACCCGCCGATCCCGAACGACGGTCCCGGATCAAGCCCTCCTGCGCCACCGTCGCGACGAGCGTGCCGTCTTGTCGGAAGAACCGGCCACGCACCAGGCCGCGCCCGCCGCTCGCCGAGGGGCTGTCTACGTCGTAGAGCAGCCACTCGTCGAACCGGAACGGGCGATGGAACCACATCGCATGGTCCAAGCTCGCGATCTGCAGCCCCGGACTGATCACGCTCACCGCGTGTGGCTGCAGCGCCGTGGATAGGAAGTTGAAGTCGCTCGCGTACGCGCAGAGGTAGCGGTGCACCGCCGGGTCGTCGGGCAACGGGCCCATCGCGCGGTACCAGAGTTGTCGCCGCGGTGGCAAGACCTTCGGCGACAGCAGGTTCGAGGTCTGCACAGGCCGGATCTCGATTGGGCGTTCGGACAGCGCCATCGACCGCAGGTGCACAGGGATGCGATCGGCGATGCGTTGCGCCGCCTCCAGCTCCGACAGCAGCCCCTCGGGCCCCGGGACGTCGGGCATCACGTCGCCGTGATCGAACCCCTCCTCCGCGGCTTGGAAGCTCGCCGCCATGCTGAAGATCGGCTTCC
Source organism: Bifidobacterium breve (assembly GCA_943328795.2). GTDB lineage: Bacteria > Myxococcota_A > UBA796 > UBA796 > SXON01 > CAIUMM01. The sequence goes on along the minus strand of CALQBK020000149.1, from coordinate 8,337 downwards.
CGCCCTGGATCGCCACGACCCGCCGGGTGGTGAAGCTGCCGCCATCCCGGATGCAGTCCACGTCGTAGACGATCGGCGCGCGCACGTCCCCTTGGCGCAGGAAGTAGCTGTGGAACGAGTGCACGCTCCGGTCGGCTGGCACGGTCTGGGCGGCAGCGGAGAGCGCTTGCCCCAACACCTGGCCACCGAACACCGCACCCCAGCCCAAGTCCTGGCTCTGCCCACGGAACAGGTTCTGCTCGATTCGCTCCAGCCGAAGCAGGTCCAGCAGCTCGGTCAACACGTTTCGCATCAAGCCCTCGTAACGTCCGCCACGGCGGTCAGGTCGCCTCGTGCGCCCAGGCGCGGGAGATGCCCAGCTCGTCCCCGTGCACCATCGCGACGCGGACCGACCCGCACACCGGGCACGGGTGCTCGTCCGCCGGGAACTCGGCCCCGCAGTCCGCGCACTTGAACAGCACGTCTACCCGCCGGATGCGGACCTCGACCCCCGGCAGCACAGCGCAGAGCGCCGCCTGCAGCGCACCGACGTCGAGGTCGACGGTCACGCCCACCTCCACCTCGATGCCTCGCACCGCTACGCTCGCCGGGATCTGCGCCCGCAACCCCTTCAGCAAGTGGGCCGCGACCTCCTGCTCGGGCGCACCATCGGTGGCGTCGGGCGGAGGCGCGTTGGAGCTCGTCGACCAGGTGGCCATGACCGAGCCGGTAATCCGCAGCGGGCCGCGCCGCAGCGGCGGGGCCGAGAGGCCGTTTTCTTGATAGCCTCGGCGCCCTTCGAGAGACCCCATGTCGGTTGAGATCAAGCCCATCCAGCTCCCCAGCGACGCGAGCGCCTTCATCGCGATCTGGTTCGACCTGTACGGCACAAACCCGAACTGGGTCGCGCCGCTGAAATTCGAGCGCAAGGACTTCCTCAACCCCGCGAAGAACCCCTACTTCAAGCTCGCGAACATCCAGTGTTTCATCGCGTACAAGGACGGTAAGCCCGTCGGGACGATCTCGGCACAGGTGGACAAGGGCTACCAGGCCGTCGAGGCGAACGTCGGCTTCTTCGGGTTCTACGAGTTCACGAACGACGCCGAGGTCGCTCAGAAGCTGATCGACGCGGCCCGTGACTGGCTGCGCGGTCAAGGCATGGCGCGCATGATGGGCCCGTTCAACTTCAACACCAACCACGAGTGTGGCCTGCTGGTGGACGCGTTCGACCAGGACCCGCTGGTGTTGATGACCTACAACCTGGACTACTACCCCGCGATGTACGAGCGCGTGGGGTTGACCAAGACGAAGGACCTCTACGCGTACTGGCTCGACAACAACGGGCCAGTGCCCGAGCGCATCGCGAAGCTCGCAGACCGCTTCATGCAGAAGCACCCCGAGATCACGATCCGCGGCTTCGACACCAAGAACTTCGAGGCCGAGGTCGCCATCGCGAAGGACATCTACAACGACGCCTGGGCGGACAACTGGGGGTTTGTGAAGCTCACGGACGAGGAGTTCAAGAAGGTCGCCGAGGGCCTGCGCCCGATGCTCGACTCCCGCTACTGCTACGTCGTGGAGCGCAACGGCACACCGATCGCGTTCTCGCTCACGCTGCCCGACTACAACCAGGTGGTGAAGCCGATGAAGGGCAGCATCTTCCCGTTCGGCTGGTGGTATTGGCTCACGATGCCGAAGAAGATCAACCAGATCCGGGTGTTCGTGCTCGGGGTGCGGCGCGAGTGGCAGCACCTGGCGATCGGCGCTCCGCTGTACAAGCGCACCTGGGACAACGGGCGCGAGGCCAACGTGAAGGGCGCCGAGTGCTCCTGGATCTTGGAAGACAACCACCGGATGCGGGGCGCGCTCGAGAAGATGGGCGCCCGGATCTACAAGACCTACCGGATCTACGGCGGGGATTTGTAACTAGCGCCGTCGGAAAAAATGACGGGCCGAGATCACTGCACTGTTGACACAACCTTCGGCCGGGACTTCCACGCGCGGACCAGCTCCAGGTAGTCGATGCGCGGACGCTCCGCGACGACCGGGACCGCGGGTGAGTCCGCGAGCGCTTGCCGGACAACGGGCACCAGGGCGTGCGCGCCGAGGGCGGACGCGAGCGCGTCGAGCGCGCTCGGCCCGACGAGGGACCGTCGCACGAGGGAGACCAGCGCCTCTGCGACCTCCGCGGCGCCTTGCGTCCCGGCGTCGTGAACGCGACAGAGCGCGTCCGCCTCCAGCTCGCCGCTCGCGGCCAGCACGAGCGCGGCCTCGAACCAGGTGCGCACCGGGACAACGCGCGGCGCCAGGGTGTCGAGGCTCCAGCGCTCTACGCCCCGGTCGAGCCGGATAAAGATGCGCTCGACGGCGTCTGCCCGGGCGATCTGCTTCTGCGCTGCCAGCGCCGCGACGATGGCGTCCGGGTACGCGCCGGCAGCCTCCATCAGCCGCGAGAGCTCGATCGGGGAGACCCGGCCAGCGACGACGTCTGCGTACACCGAGTAGATCAGCGCGTCCGCCTCGGCGTCGTCTCCGAACAGGATCTCGCGCACCGCCGCGCCCATGCCGATCCGGCCCTGCAACAGCTGGGGCAGCTTGTACCCGAACTGGTCCTTCACCGCGCGGAACCGCCCCAGGCGCAGGCTTCCGAGGGTGTCCTTCAGCACGAACTCGTCCCAGCGGATGCCGTCCATCCGCAGCTTTTGCTCGAGCACCGTGCGCATCTGCGTCGGGGACCCCGACAACAGCACGATGCGTGGCCGCCACCCCGGGCGCTCGCGGGCGAGCTCCCTCAACAGCACGGTTGCGCCCGGGATCGCGCGCTTCTTCCTCGCAGACTCGACGGCGGAGCGGAACAACCCCCGCATGGACTCGAAGTCCGTGTCGAGGTACGTCTTGTCGAGGTCCCAGCGGTAGACTCTCATTCCCCGCGGAGCTCCATGCGCTTGAGCCCGCGGAGCGAAACACCGAGGCTCGGTGCCGCGGCCGCGGCGACCGCCCCGTCCATCCCGGGCCGCGCCGGGATCGAAAAGCGCACCTCGCTGCGCGTCGCCATCGCGGCGAGCACCGCGCGCCCGAGCGGGCCAGCCAACATCGAGCCTCCGCACTCCACCTCGGTGATCCCCGGCAACACGGCGTGCAGCTCGGCGACTACGCCGGCCAACGCGTCCACCATCCAGCGCACCGTCTCCGCCGCGGCCTCGTCCCCCGCGCCGAGCCGGTCAACCAGCAGGTGTCCGATCGTGCTCGGGTCGAGCGGCTGCCCAGTGAGCTCGCCCAGGTGCCGGGCGATCCCGTAGTTCGACAGGTAGCTCTTCATCGCCCCGCGGATAGGCAGGTACGTGTGTTGCAATGCGTCGGGGCCGACATCCACGACTAGGCGCCCCATCTCGACCGGTGATACATCCCCGTTTGCGTCGATCCAACACCCGCCAAAGCTCGTGCCCACCTGCAGACGCACCAGCCGACGCACCCCCTGGCTCGCGCGCCAACGCCCGAGGTTCACGAGGTCGTTGAACATCGCGACGTTCCCAGCGCACAAGCCAGCGCTCACGCGGTCGGCGAAGTCAACGAAGTCGTTCGTCGAGCCCACCCGCTCGCGCATCACCGTGGAGAGCTCGGTGACACGTCCTGATACATCCATCGGGCAAGCCATCCCGATCCCGAGGCTGTCGATCGACTCCCCGCCCGCTACCTCCACGACGAGCGCGCGGGCCCGTCGGACGAGCGAGTCGATGCCCGACTCGCCCACGGGCCACGTCGCGGCGGACGCCGAGCGCACCACGGTGCCGGCGCGCACGGCGCAGGCCTTCATCCCGGTGCCGCCGAGGTCGAGGCCGACCGCGAAGCCCGCCGGCAAGAACGGGTCAGGGACGTCCTCGCGCGAGGGCAAGTCGAGCCCGGAGCGCGGGGGCGGCGCCGGAGCGTCACGGCCGAGGACGATCGGGACGTGGTGCACCTCTCGCAGGGCGGTCAGCGCGGCCTCGATCAGCTCCGGGGGGAGCGGGGTCAACAGCGCAGCCGAGGCGGGGTTCGTCAGCAAGACCGCGTTGTGGAGCCGAGACACGACCGCCCGGATCGCGCGCGGCCGCGGGGGAGCGTATAGGTGGAACGTCCGCACCGGCCCCGACGCCGACCAGCCCGCGGCCAGGTGGATCGTCCACGGCACTGCGCCGGGCTCCTGCCCTAAGTCGCGCAGCGCATCGGCCAGGATCAGCATCGACCGGGGGTAGCCCGGATTTCTCCCAGGCGCCCGCGTGGTGGACCCACCGAACGGATACTTCGCGCGCATGCAGTCCACCGGCCTCGCCCTCGTCTTCCACCACACGCAGCCGCCAGGGACGACCCCGGCGGACCTTCGTCGCGCGTTCGAGCGGTGCTACCTGCCGATGATCGCAGCGCTCGAGGACTTCCCGGCGATCACCGCGAGCGTCCACTGGAGCGGCCCCTTGCTCGAGTGGATGGAGCGCGAGGCCCCCACGGCGCTGGCGTCCGTGTCGGCGATGGTGGCCGCCGGCCGGCTCGAGATCCTGGGGGGGCTGTTCGGCGCCGGCTTGCTCCCTGGCATCCCGGAGCGGGACGCAGTCGGCCAATTGACCGTGCAGCAGCGGTGGTGGCGAGCGCACGGGGACGTCCGGCCGCGCGGCGCCTGGCTGCCCTACTGCGCGTGGGACCCCAGCGCGGTGCGGATCCTCGCGGGCCGCGGGCTCCAGTACACCGTCCTAGAGCAGCACCAGGTGGGCACGAACGTCGTCGCCGATGGGTGGCACTTGACGGAGCGCGAGGGCGTGCCGCTGGGGCTGTTCGTCGCGGACTCGCGCCTCGCCGCGATGGTACCGGAGGCGACGCCCACGCGGATCCTTCACGCGATCCACACCCGGGCGACGGAGGGCGTGCGGTGCTTGACCCTCGCCGTGGCCGTAGAGTCCTTCGGCGCCGCGATAGACCGCTCCGCGACAGCCTGCTTTGGCGGACGGGGCGGCTGGGTGAGCCGCTTCTTCCGCGTGCTCACCGAGAACCAGCACTGGCTCAAGCTCGTGACGCTGGCCACGGCCTACGACAAGATGCGGCCGACGAGCCGGCTGTACCCGGCGGCGTCGGTGAGCCTGCCCGTCGCGATCCACGCGATGGGCGGGGCGCACGGAGCGCGGTTCTTCACGCTGCTGAACGAGCTGCGCGAAGGCGAGCACGGCGAGCTTGCTTCGTTCATCCGGCCGGCGGCGTGGGACGCGACCCTCGCGACGCACCCGGAGGTGAACCGGTTGCACAAGCACATGGTGCGCGCCTCGGCGGAGGTGAACCGGCTCCGAAGCGTGATCAAGGAGACAAAAGGCGAGGCCGACCCCCGGATGTTCGCGCTGGAGGAGGCGACGTTGTCGCTCTACCGCGGGCAGATCGGCATGGCGTACGTGCACGGGGTCGACGTCGGCGCGCAGGACGCGGAGGTGCGCGCAGAGGCGTGGCGCAACGTGCTCTCGGCCGAGCGGCTCGCTCTGACCGCACTGGGGGACGTCGGCCGGCTGAAGTCCGAGCTCGTCGACGTGGACCTCGATGGTCGGCCCGAGCACGTGGTCCGCACGCCGCACTGGCAAGCCGTCGTGGCCCCTGGGCTCGGCGGCGGCCTCGTAGAGCTCACCGCCTGGAAGCTGCCCGGCAACTTGCTGGACGTCCGCACCCGCGTCGAAGAGCCCGAGCACTCGCTCCTGCCGTTGCTGGCGCTGGCCGACTTCCCCGTCGCGGACACCACGGAGGAGGAGCCCACCACCGAGGCCGAGCCCCCGCTGGTGCCGGCGCGCGAGCTCCCCGATCTCCCGACAGTGCGGATCTCCGAGGACGGCCTCGCCGAGCGTGTGTTCGTCGACCGGTACACCCGCGCGAGCTTCCTTGACCGCTTCCTCGCGCCGGACGCGACCTTGACCGGCCTGCGCACCTCTGAGCACGTCGAGGTCGGCGACTTCCTGAACGGCGACTACAGCCTGGTACAGCAGGAGCTCACCGACGTCTCGGCCGCGTGGACGCTGGCGCGGGACGGCGTGATGAGCGAAGGCACCGCGCTGAAGCTCATCCGGGTGCAAAAGCGGTTCGGCTGGCTGCGTGACAAGCCGGCGCTCGACGTGCGCTACGACATCGAGAACCGAATGCACGACCCGGTCCACACGCGGTTCGGCGTCGAGCTCAACCTCGGGCTCGGCGGCCTGCGCGGACCCGAATTCGGGCTCGAGGTGATTCGGAAAGGCAAGGTGCGGTCGTTCGGCCTCGAGGCCGAGGTGGACCTGTCGAACGTGAGCGAGCTGACGTGGTTCGACCGATCGCGCCGGTTTCGCCTTCGCATCGAGCTCGAGCAGCCGGCGCACCTGTGGGCCTGGCCGATCGAGACCATCAGCCGCACGCCCCGCGGGCTCGGTCGCACGTTCCAGGGCACGAGCATCCTCCTCTGGTGGCCCGTGGAGCTGCAACCCCAGTCGCGGCGCCAGTTCGAGCTCGGCCTGACGCTGGAGACCGCGTGAGCACAGGATCCTTCTGCCTCGTCCTCCATGGCCACCTCCCGTGGGCGCTCCACCACGGGCACTGGCCTCACGGCGAGGTGTGGCTCTTCGAAGCCGCCGCAGAGACCTACTTGCCCCTGCTGACCGTGATCGAGGCCGGCATCCGGGACCAGGTGCCGACCCCGATCACGCTGGGGCTCACCCCGATCCTGCTCGAGCAGCTCGCGAACGCCACCTTCCAGGCGGGCTTCGTGCGTTGGCTCGGCGAGCAACAAGCGCGCGCGGTGGCCGACGAAGCCGAGTTCGCCGGCCGGAACGACGGGCACCTGGCCTGGCTCGCCGCCTACTGGCGCGAGAGCCTCGCAGCGACGCTCGCCCAGTTCGAGCGCATCGGCCGCGACATCCCAAAGGCGTTCGCCGCGCACGCGCGCACCGGGCGGATCGAGCTCCTCACGTCGAACGCCACGCACGGGTTCATGCCCCTCTTGCGGCGGGACGCGTCTGCCCGCGCGCAGGTCCGCGCCGGCGTGGCCACCAGCGAGCGGATCTTGGGGCTCCGCCCGGCGGGCGCCTGGCTGCCCGAGTGCGCGTACCGCCCCGGCGGTCCGTGGACGCCCGTCGTCCTCGGCGGCGGCCCAGAGCCCCGCGCGGGCGTAGAGGAGGTGTTCGCCCAGGAGGGCGTGCAGTTCTTCTTCCTGGACGCGCACCTGGCCCGGGACGCGCGCTCCGAGGGCCTACTGCGCCGGGCGGACGGGCGGGTCACGTTCAAGAAGACGGACTGGGAGCAAGCGACGTGGGACACGGCGCGCGGTTGGCGGAGCCCGATGGAGCCGCACGCGATCACCTCGTGGGGCAGCCCCGGCGTGCTGACTGGCCTGTTCCGCCACCCCGAGGTCAGCGAGCAAGTGTGGAGCGGCGAGGTCGGGTACCCGGGCGAGTCGCGGTACCTGGAGTTCCACAAGCGACACGGGAACGACGGGCTCCGGTACTGGAAGGTCACGGGGCCGCGCGTCGACCTGGGTGACAAGCAGCCATGGCACCCCGGGGACACCGCCGCTGCGACGCGGGAGCACGCCCGGCACCTGACAGCGCTGGCCGCGAGCCTGCTCGCCCGGCACCGCGAGCAGACCCGGAGCCCGACGCACCCTGGCGGCCGGCACGGCGTCGTGGTCGCCCCGTTCGACGCCGAGCTCTTCGGCCACTGGTGGCACGAGGGCCCCGAGTTCTTGAGCGAGCTCTTTCGCTGCCTCGCCGCGAGCGACATCGAGGCGCAGACGGTGTCGGAGTTCCTCGCGGCTCACCCCGCGGACAAGGTGGTCGGGCTGCCCGCGGGGAGCTGGGGAGCGGGCGGCGACTTCCGGGTGTGGTTCAACGACGAGCTCAAGTGGACCTGGGAGGCGAGCTACCGGGCCGAGGACCGCTTCCTGGGCGACGTGGACCGGCTGCCGTGGCGGGACAACGAGCCGGTGCACGCGGCGCTCCAGGCGGCCGCGCGCGAGCTCCTGCTGCTGCAGGCGAGCGACTGGGGGTTCGTGATCCACACGAAGGGCGCCGTGGACTACGGCTACCGGCGCTTCTGCGAGCACCTTGCGCGGTTCGATCGCGCGTGCACGATTGCCGAGGCCCGCGCCCGGGGCGAGCCCGACACGGTCATCGGCCTGCACGAGCTCGCTGACATGGCCCTGCACGACCCCGTGTTCCCGGACCTGCGGCTGGAGTGGTGGGTGGACGCGTGACCGTGCACCGCCGCGAGCTGCGGACCTGCCCGGTAGACGGCGGGACGGTGCTCCTGAACGCTGCCGTCCGGGCGTTGCCGCTCGCGCCGCTCCCACGCGAGGCCGCGGGCACGGGGTGGCACCCGAAGGCCCCTCCG
>CALQBK020000148.1 GCA_943328795.2 Bifidobacterium breve | reverse complement strand
GGAGATCCTGACAGGACCTCCATGAGACCTCCGAACCGCGCGCCACGCAACGGGCCTTCCCGATGCGGCAGGAACACTCAGACTTCCTCAACAGCAAAGGTCATACCTGGACTCCGGCGGGTGTGGCGCGCAGTGGCGGAGCCACACCCTCGCGCAGGTCGTGGCGAACCCCCGCATGAGCGCCTTCGGAAGTAAGCACCGCCCGGATCACTTTCTCGGCCGCCTGCTGCGCGAGGTACGCGGCGTTCCGGTTCCTCGCCGCCGCGAGGAGTCGAGCGCCCTTCAAGTCCTCTTGGGCGATCAGAAGAAAGTTGGCGATCGTGCGTTCAACGCTCATAAAGGAGACGCCCCTCTCGCTTCACCGGGTAGGCCAGCGTGTTCGGCGTGTCGACGTCTTCCAAGAACTCGCTGCGCGGCAGCACCACGACGTCCGCTCGATAGTGCTCAAGGTGCAACAGGCGCCACATCACGGTGGGGTCGAACAGCCTGTCCGGCGTGGCGTCATCGACCACCGCCAGGAAGTCCCAGTCGCTGTCCTCGCGCGCATCCCCCCGCGCCCGACTCCCGAAGAGCCAAAGCTGCCGGGGATTGTACACCGCCCGAATGCGCTCCAGGAGCGGCCGGATAGCGCTGGCGATCGCGATGTCGGGGTTGGTCGCGAGCTCGACGGGCATGCCCCAAAGATAGCACCGTTCAGCGCTGGGCGCCGGGTCGTGATCCCGGCACCCGGCACACGAGGATCGGCAACGCGGTCGCCTCGCTCGCGGGGACTGGGGCGGCGGCGCCGCTCGGTGCCGAGGATCTGCGTAAGATACGGGGAGAGGATCGGTAACGCGGTCGCCTCGCTCGCGGCGACCGGGGCGGCGGCGCCCCGCTCGGGGCCCAGGATCGGCGCAAGCTACCGGGCCGCGTCGCCCGCGCTGCCACGTTACAGCGAACCTCGAGATTCAGCTCAGTCGCAACTTCCTGCCCCCGGAGTCGAGATGCACACGAACAGCTCAAGGGTGGGGACAGCGAAGGACCTCGGGTGCTACCGAGACGAAGGACAGGACGATCAAGCCCGGTGGAACGAGCGCGTGACGGCGTCGCGTTGGTGAGGGTGGGATGACAAGCCTATCCCTCTTGCTGCTAGCTGCGGGCTGTCGTTTGAAAGCCGACCCGGATTCTTGGGCGGAGACCGGTGCGGATGAGTGCGCGGCCACGGAGGAGACGCCGTACGACGGGATCGATCAGGACTGCAACGGCTTTGACCTCGTCGACGTAGATGCCGACGGCTTCATTGCGATGGAGGCTGGAGGCGACGATTGCGACGACGCCAATTCTGGGATCAACCCCGACGCCGCCGAGGTTCCCTACGATGGCATCGACCAGGACTGCACCGGGGCCGACCTCACCGACATGGATGCCGATGGTTTCGACTCCGCGGAGTGCGGCGGTCCCGACTGCGACGACGCGAATCCTGGGATTAACCCGGCCTCCGCCGAGGTTCCCTACGATGGCATCGACCAGGACTGCACCGGCGCGGACCTCGATGACGTGGATGGCGACGGTCACGACGCACCCGTCGTGGGCGGCGACGACTGTGACGACGCGAGCGGGAGCGTGCACCCCGGCGCCGCGGAGATACCCTACGACGGAATTGACCAGGACTGCGACGGCTTCGACGTCCTCGACGTGGACGGAGACGGCCACCTCGGTGCGGAAGTGGGCGGCGACGACTGCGATGACGAACACGCTGCTGTCTTCCCGGGCGCCGTCGAAGACGAGAGCGACGGCGCGGACAATGACTGTGACGGACGGGTCGATGAGCGGGTCGTGTGCTGGGATGGCAGTGGCGACTTCGAGACGATCCAGGACGGCGTGGATGGCACCGCGGACGGAGGGACCGTCGAGATCTGCCCGGGGACGTATTCTGAGTATGTGCAGGTGGTCGATCGGATGTTGACGGTGGAGGGGGGGGGAGAGTCCCCGGGTGATGTCATTATCGACGGGGGAACGGACGGCGGAGCTGTGGGCGCGTCTGGCTCGACCCTTTCCTTGATCCTGAGGAACCTCGCCTTGAGCGGAGGCGACAGAAACCCGGGCGTCCTTACACTATCCGGCGGCAGCGTCACCTTGGACCTGATGGACTTTTGCAACAGCGCCGGAAGCCGGACGATGTACTTCGAGCCGACATCCGCGTCCGCCGCGGTGGTCATCTCCCATTCCCCGTTCTGCGCAGAGGCGGTGGGGGACGAGTTCGGCATCAGCGTTTCGACCGGGGATGATGGCGTCTCGAACCAGTTCGAGTTTGTCGGCAATGTCGTAGAAGCGTCGGCGGGGCTGTTCTGGTTGCAAGTTGCTGGCGAGGATGACTACGCGATTCACAATAACGTGCTGCAGGGCCGAATGGAGATCTACCCGTTCGCGCTTGAGGACAGCGCCTCGCTCGACGTCTACAACAACACGTTCGCCGACGGCACGAGCGCCACTGTGGACTTCCGTTTGCAGGATGCGTCATGGAGTGGCGCTTGGGGATTCTGGAACAACATTGTTTCGGACATGTCGGATGCGGATGCGTACCTGATGACCCTCGAGCATTTTGTGTCCACACTTTCGGGCGCTCCGAACTGCACCGCGTTGCTGCCGGCTGTCGACTCGCCGAATTTGATCTGGCGTGATGCCAATCGCTACGGCTTGTGCACGGAGGACACTTCCGGCGGCGAAAGCCGGTCGTCCGATAGCGTGGGGGCCGACGTCGCGGCGATGTTCTCCGAAGGCGACCCGCTCTTCACGGAAGTTCCGGGAATGGGTAGCTATGCTCTTGGGACCGGCAGCCCAGCATTGGACGCAGGAAGCGGCGACTCGGACACTGACGGCAGCGCCGCCGACCTTGGGGCGTTCGGCGGGCCGGATGGCGATTGGTACTTGGAGGTCCCCTGGTTCGATTGACGCTTCGCTTGATCGTTCAGTCCCAAGGCACCTACTTGGGAGAGCCAGCGGCGTCGAGCTTTGCGTCGCCCGAGCCCCTACCCTCCCCCCCCAACCCAACCTCCACCGCCGGCAAGATCACCTCCGCCAGCTTGGCGCACCCCTCGCGGGTCAGGTGGTTGCGGTCGGCGAGCAGAGTTGTCCCGCCGGCGGCGTCCAACCCCGGGTAGCTGTCCACGAAGCTCGCCCCAGGCACGGTCTCCCCGAGCCGGCGCTCCATGGCGAAGTACGGCGCGAGCGTCCCCGCGACGTTGGGCACGGTGTACTCCGGCACGAGCAGCACCCGGCCGCCGCCCGCCGTCGCGGCCGCGATGATCGCCCGCAGGTTCACCTTGGCGTCCTCCAACGGCACCGCGACGACAAGGCTCGGGGAGTCCTGCGGCGGGCGCAGCAACAGCGAGAGCCCGGTGAGGGTGCGGACCGAGGACCCGATCGCGTCGAGCGTGGTGGAGGTAGCGCCCATCGCGGCCCGGCGCTCGGCCATCTCTCGGCGGGAGTACGGGTGGTCGGCGGTGAGGAGATCGTTCACCCCGGTGTAGACGATGACGATGGCCGGGGGGGTCGCGGCGAAGAGCGCCCCGGCTGCCCGCGCGGCGTCGAAGCTGTCCCGGCCGCTCTCGCCGTAATTGCGGGACACGTACGAGCCGCCGGTCGCGCACAACAATGCATGCAAGCGCGCGGGGAAGAACGCCTCGGGCTCGTCCCGGAATTGGTAGGCGCCGCCCGCGGAGGAGCCGCCAAACGTGTAAATCGTCCGCGCCGCCCCTTGCCCGGCGCACTCTCCGGTCCAGAACGGGGCGAAGCCGGTGCTCGGCTCGTCGACGGCGTCGAGGGAGGCGCCCGCGAGCGTGACAGGGTCCCACGCGGTGTCGAGGAACGAGCTGCGGACAGCGACCTCGACCCCGACGAGCGCGGCCAAGCCGGTGACGGCAAACGTCCACGTCCCAGCTTGGGCGGCCGTGCGGGCGAGCGCCGGCGCGTCGGCCAAGAGGCACAAGAACCGCCAGCACGCCGCGGGGAACAGGCCGTAGCCCCACCCGCCGAGGGCGACCGCCACGAGCGCGGGGGCATCCCGGAGCAGGGCAGCGGGCCGACCGGAGATCCGCGCCACGAGGTGGGGCCAACACAGGAACGCGACGCCCGGCACGACACCGAGCCAAGCGAGGCCCGAGAGCCCGCGCGAGGCGACGAGCCCAGCGAGCACCGCCCCGGCGAGGCTAGCGGCCTCCGCGCGGCGCGCTCCACGCGAGGCGGTCTCGGGCACGGCCAAGACGCCGGACGCGAGCAGGCCTGCGCCGAGCAGCGGCGCGAATGTCAGCGCGAACACGAACGTCCGGACCTCGGACGGCGTGGCGTCGACCAAGTACAGCCGCTCGACGAGCGACCGCCAGGTCTCGTACGGGGTGAGCACCGCCAGCGCCGGCAGCGCCGCCGCCAGCGCGAGCTCCAGGACGCCGCCGAGGCCGGCGCTCACGAGCAGCCCGGCGATCGCGCCCACGACCGCGCCCGCGGCCCCGGCCACCGCCCGCGTCGCTACCGGCGCGTCCCCCCCGCTGAACACCGCGTCCCGGAGCACCTGCCCGTCGGGGCCCGAGAGCCGCAGCGCGGTGATCCGCGGCGTGCCCGTCCCGGCCATGATCTCGATGCGACCTGGGTTCACGACGGCGCCCGCCGCCACCCCGTCCACCACCAGCCCGCCGGGCTCGAACGCGATCCGCACCGCGCTCGCGTCGCCCAGGGCGCGCTCCGGCTGGCCCGGCGACGTCCGCCAGCCCCCCGGGCCGAGCTCCACCGCCCGGCGGACCTCCCCCGCCTCGCCCCGCACGTTCACCACCACGGTACCGCTGCCCGGCGCGAGGCCGATCACCACCTCGCCGACCACGTCCGCGCCCGTCGGGACCAGCAGGTCGGACCGCCCAAACGTGCGCGTGACCAGCACGAGCTCGCCGTCCACCACGCCAGACCCGCCCACCCCCGCGTTGCCCTCGATGCCCTCCTTCCGCCCGGGAACGAGCACGGTCCACTCGCGGCTGTCCAGCGCGACGGGCGGCCCCAGGTGGCTCACCAACCAGGGCGCGCCAAGCCAGGCGGCCGCCGCCCCGAGGCACAGCCCCGCGAGCACGGGGACCGCCGGCCCCGGGGCAGCGCGGCGACGACGTGCGCGGGGGCGGCTCACTGGGCCCCGGGGAGCTGGGCGACGAGCAGGGCGGCGAGGGCCCGCCCAGCCGCGGCGTTGCCTTCGCGGGTCAGGTGACCCGGCTGGTCCGCCAACACCAACCCCGCCTGGCCAACACAGCAGCCCCGCAGGTCCGCGACCGGCGCGTGGTGCTCGGCCGACCAGGTGTTCGCCCACGCGGCCGTCGGCCGCTCGCCGCCCGGCCCCTCGATGTCCTGCTTGAACGGCAGGTACCCGACCCACACGGTCCCCGCCCACCCCGCCGCGCGAGCGGCCATCCCCGCGAGCGCCTTCGTCCGCTCGGCGTCCGAGACCCGGGGCACGCGCGGCTCGCCGCTGGCCTGGTCCGGCATCAGCCACGGCCGGTCCGTGCCGTCGAAGATCCAGCCCCTCAGCAGCGCGTAGATGTGGGAGTTGCGCGCGAGGAACACCCGGAGCCCGGCGGCTGGCCCGCCACCGCCGCCCTCCATGGCCTCCCGGTCGCTGACCAGGACCAGGTTGGTGTCGTGCATCGGCACGAACAGCACGGTGACGTCGGGCTGGTAGGCGGCGACCACCTCGTCGAACAGCCACGCGGCCATCGTCGACGAGTAGCCCGGCTGGCCCGCGTTCAGCACCTCGATCGACGGGGGCAACGCGGCCGTGGCGCCGTCTGCGACGGACCCGCCGTCGTCCACCCCCCACCCAAACACCGTCGAGTCGCCCATGATCGCGACCCGCCGCGTCCCTGGGCTCCGCGCGACGGCGAGCGACGTCCGTAGGCCGTCCCCGTTGGTGGTCACGCGGAAGCTGTGCTGGTCCCGGGGCCCGCGGCTCTCGGAGTCGCGGAGGTTCGCGACGAACCGCCAGGAGCCGATGTCGTCGACGTTGTAGGCCGTGCCGACGCCGGAGAGGCCGAGCCCCACCTCGGCCCCGAGCAACACCACCACCGCGGTGACCACGCCGAGCAACGCCCGGGGGCGCCGTGCGTGGCGCCTCATCGGGTGGGAGGACCGAGGGCGACCGAGAGGCGGGAGCGGGGCACCGAGTCCGTCACGGGGGCATCGTACTCGCCCACCCCCTCGCCGGCAAACCGCGCGGTGCTATGATCCGACCATGCTGTTCCTCGCGCTCGTCCTGGTCTCCTGCACGTCGTCCGACGACTCCGGCGCGACGGGCGACAGTGACACCGGGACCGACCCCGCGTGCTTCGCAGACGCGCCCACCGCGGTGATCGGCACCGGCGAGACCGACTTCGAGTCGCTCGCGGATGGCGACACCGTCTACATGCAGCACGGCGCGCAAGGCGGCGAACACATCCTCGGGAGCCTCCGGGTGTGGCACATGAGCCAGATCGTCACTGTACACTACACCATCGCGCGGGAGGACGACGGCAGCCTCGTCTCCGACCAGACCTTCCGGGTCGCGATGATCGAGGAGCCGGACTGCGCCTACATGTACCCGGGGATGTACGGGTACTTGGGCCTCACGTCCGAGTACACGCAGACGCTGCAGAACACGAACGTGATCCTGAACATGGACGCGACGGACTCGGACGGCCGGTCGGCGTCGGACAGCGTCGGGGTCCTGATCGGGCAAGACGCGCCTACCTAGCCCCCCTACCCCCCCACCGTGATCCGCCGCTGCGCCTCGATCAGCGTCGCGCCGAGCTCGGTGCCGTCGAGCAGCGTGACGGTGAGCCGGTCGATGGTGGTCGCCTCCCCCAGCCCGAAGTGCAGCCGCGGCGGGCGGTGCGACTGGTACCCGGAGTCGGTGCGGACCCAGTTGGTCTGGGTGCGGCCGCCGGCCTCGATCACGACCTTGCTGCCGATCGGCGCCTCCACCTCGACCCAGCCGGCCTCGGTGCAGCCGTCAGAGACGTAGAACATCGGCCGGTCGTCCATCTGCGTCGCGACGAGGTCCTCGATGCCGTCGTGGTTGTAGTCCAGCGCCCCGACGGCCCGGAACGAGCCCATGGCGTCGATGCCCATGTCTGCGGACACGTCGGCGAACACGCCCTCGTCCTGCCGGAGGAGCTTGAGCGGCGCGTCGAAGTGGGGGTGGTCGTTCCCCTCGTTCCAGCGGTCGCCTTGGCTCGGGAACAGGTCCCGCTGCCCGTCGTTGTCGAAGTCGAGGAAGATCCCGCCCCACCCCGTGGCGTCCTCGTCGATCGCGGCCGCGTTCGCGATCGTCGTCTCGTCGACGAAGCTCCCGTCGTCCAGCTGCACTAGCAGCGTGTCGGACGGGTTGGCGGAGACCAACAGGTCGGGGCGCCCGTCGTTGTTGAAGTCGTCTACGTCCACGCCCTTCGCGTTCTTCAGCACAGTGCAGAAGCAGGTGTCCTCCGCGCTGGCGAACGTCCCGCCCTCGTTCACGAGCAGCGTGCTGCCGCCGTAGAGCATGCCGAAGTCGTTCGCGACGTAGGCGTCCTCGTCCAGGTCCCCGTCTACGTCGAACAGCACGACGTCCAAGCTCTGTCGATACCCAACGTCCGTCGGGACCATCGACTCGTCGTAGGTGTACGCCGCGCCGGACCACTTCATCACGGGGTCGGTGTACTGCACGCCGTCAGCGCCGAAGTTGTAGGTGAGCGGCAGGTAGAACTCGAGCACGCCGTCGCCGTCCATGTCCGCGGGCGAGAGATCGTGCGTGAGCACGACGGCGCCGTTCTGGGTCGACGGGAGCGTAGGCAGCGGGGAACCGCGGCCGAACACCCCGCGGTCGTTGCGCAGCGTGGTGGGCGTGCCGCCGCCGGTGACCAGGTCGAGGTCGCCATCCGAGTCGATGTCGAACAGGATGCTCGTGATCATCGGGATGATGACCGACGTGAGATCGGTGGCCTCGAAGGAGGTGCCGGTGTTGTGGTAGTAGTAGGAGATGCCGTCCTGGTTCACGTTGACCAGGTCGTCCCAGCCGTCGCCGTCGACGTCCCCCGCCGCGAGGCTCGCGCTCTCCTCGTGGCGCGGGGACACGTTCTGCGGCGCCATGAATCCCCACGCCTCGCCGGACTCGGTGTACGTGGTCGTCGGGCGCGGCGCCGTGCACTCCTGCACGTCCGACAGCGTGACGCCATCGTCGACGTGCTCCACGAGCGCGGCCGCGGAGTCGGAGTCGGGGCCAGCGGAGCACGCGAGGAGGAGCAACATGGACACATCGTATCTCGGGACCCCCGTGGTATGATCACGCGATGATCCTGCTCTGGCTGGTCGCGTGCAGCTCTGGCGGCTCACCCGGGGACGACTCTGCCCCGGAGTTCGACTGGCCGTGCACCGCGACGACGCTCGCGTACGACGACCTCGCCGCGGGCTGGGGCCTCGTGGACACCACCGACGACGAGCCGTACCCCGACGACGGCAGCGGCGTCGCGATGGCGGACTTGGACGAAGACGGCTTCGACGACATCGTCATCGGCGTACGTACGACGGCGACCGTGATCAACTGGAACCGGCACGACCACTTCGAGCAACAGACGCTCGACCTCGGGATGCCGGGCGGCAACGTCGCCGCGGTGGACGTGGACGGTGATCACCACCTCGACCTGCTCGTGAGCGGCACGCGCGAGGGGCAAGCGATCCCGGACTTCAAGCTCTTGCGCGGGGACGGCGCCGGCGGGTTCAGCGCGGCGGAGACGCTCCCCACGCCGTTCGGCCCGGTGCTCGCGATCGACGCCGCGGACTACGACCACGACGGGGACCTGGACCTGTACATGACGAGCACCGGCCCCGGGGAGCTCCTGGTCAACGACGGCGCCGGGGTGTTCACCGCGATGGGCCAAGCGCTGCTGGACGTGGACTCGTGGTCCCGCGGGAGCTGGATTGGCCTCTGGATCGACACCAACAACGACGGCTGGCAGGACCTGATCGTCGGGAAGGACCTGCAGACCGAGCTCGGCGAGACGCGCCTGTATGCGAACGACCACGGCACGTTGACGCAGACTACGGCCCCGCTCACGGTGAACGCGATGGGCGGCTCCGTGCTCGACTACAACGGGGACGGCCTCCTGGACGTGTTCATCAGCGGGACCGGGGGGAACGGGCTCTACGCGAACGACGGGGCGGGCGGCTGGTACGACGTCGCGGTCGCGACCGGGGCGCAAGGCGACTACACTATGGGGCAGATGACGCTCGGGAGCCTCGGCTTTGACGCCGACAACGACGGCCGGGTCGACATCGCGACCGCCGGGGGCCGCTTCGCGAACGACGAGACCCTCCTGGCCGGGCAAGACCCCGTCGAGCCCGACAGCCTGCTCCTCAACCTCGGTGACACCTTCGAGGCCGTGGCGGCGGACGTCGGGTTCGGCGACGACGCCGACGGGAAGTCCGTCGTCGGCGGAGACCTCGATGGCGACGGCACGATCGAGCTCGTCGTCACGCAGACGGGGTTCCCCTCCCACGTGTACCGCACGGCGTGCACTGCGAACTACTCCGTGGACGTGGAGCTCTACGCGCTCGACGCGAACGCCTACGGCATCGGCGCCCGGGTGGAAGCGCACACGTCAGACGGTGACCTGCGCGGCTGGGTGCGGTTGCTCCAAGGCCTCGACGCGGTGGGCCCGCCGCGGGCGCACATCGGCCTCGGTGGAGCCGCCCTGCAGGGGCTGACGGTCTACTGGCCGGACGGCAACGTGCAGGACGTGGACGTCCAGGTGCCGGGCCGCATCACCGTCTACGAGGAAGCCCAGTGAGTAGCCGGCTCGCCAACGCCTTGCCCATCGTCGGCGCCGTGCTGGGGCTCGGGAGCGTCGGCTGGGGGGTATGGCTCATGGTGGCGCCGCCCGCGGGCCCCTCGGACGCCGGTCACGCGGCCGGCACCCCGCCGCCGTTGGCGAGCGACCCGGCGAGCGCCGGCGCCAACGCGCCCGCGAGCGCGCCGGCCCCGGGCCTGCAAGTCCAGGGCGGCTCGGGCACGTGGACGGCGGACGCTCCAGCGTCGACGAAGCCGGTCCAGGCGGGCGCGCTCTGCCCCGACTGCGACATCGTCATCATCACGATGTGCTCGATGCGCCGCGACCACGTGAGCGCGTACGGCCTCCCCCCGTCCGAGCCCGGCGGCAAGCCGCTCACCCCGGCCCTGGACGCGCTCACCGCCGGCGGATTCCGGCTCGACGACGCGTGGGCCGCGTCGAACTTCACGCTGGCCGGCCTCACCGCGATGCTCACCGGCCGCTTCGGTTCGACCACGGGTGTGACCGGCTGGGACAAGGGGCTCGTGAAGGACGTGCCGACCTTGCCCGAGATCCTCGGGTACTACGGGTACACCACCGGCGGGTTCACCATCGACGCCCCGAGCGGCTTCCGGCCCGACTACGGGCTCGACCGCGGCTTTCAGCACATGGAGATCATCCCGCCCCCGCGCGACACGCCAGACGGGCGCACCCGCGGCGGCGAGATCGGCCCCGGCGGCGCCTCGGCCCAGCCCGCGGCCGCCTGGATCGCAGCGCAAGACAAGACCAAGCCGATCTTCGCGATGTTCCACACCCGCACGGCGCACTACCCGTTCGTCGTGGAGGACGACCCCTCGGACACCACCGGCGTGACGCACCTGCTCTGGGGCTCGGGCGGGCTGCACACCAGCGCGCAGGCGATGCCGGGCACCGCGGGCGGCACCGCCCAGCGCGGCGTCGTGGCGCTCGCGGGGCAAGACCCCGTGCAGGTCGGCGTCCTCGCGGCGGGCGCGCCGGGCATCGCGATGTGGAAGCAGCGGTACGCCGAGTCCGTCGGGCGCATGGACGTCGACCTCGCGGTGATCGCCGCGGCCCTGGCGAAGCGGGGGCGGCTGGACAAGACGATCGTGGTGGTGCTCGCAGACCACGGCGAGTCGCTGGACGACCACGGCGAGCTGCTGCACGGGGACGCCTACTTCGACGGCGTGGTGCACATCCCGCTGCTCATGCGCGTGCCGGGGCTCAAGGG
Source organism: Bifidobacterium breve (assembly GCA_943328795.2). Classification (GTDB taxonomy): domain Bacteria; phylum Myxococcota_A; class UBA796; order UBA796; family SXON01; genus CAIUMM01. The sequence goes on along the minus strand of CALQBK020000148.1, from coordinate 677 downwards.
GCGCCCGGTCGCCGCGCTCACGAGCCAGGTCGACGTGTTGCCGACGCTGCTGGAGCTCGTCGGGGCGGTCACGCCCGCCGGCATCGACGGGAGCTCGATGCTGCCGCTGTTCACCTCGAAGGTGGAGAGCATCCGCTCGGCGACGCTCGTCGAGGGCGGGGTGTCGTGGCACGACGATGGGCACCCCCGCGGGGCCGTCATCGCGCCCCCCTGGGCGATGCTCAAACAGGACCGCGGCTGCGGCGGCGGCCCCGAGGCCATGCGCAAGCCCGGCGAGCCGGCCACGTGCTTGTACGACATGGTGAGCGACCCCGCGCAGGACCACAACGTCGCGTCGGCCCACGCGGACGTCACGGCGGATCTCCAGGGTCGCTGGGACAAGTTCCGCGCCGCCCACGCCGGACCTGGCACCACGCTCACGCTCGACCCCGCGTACGTCCAAGAGCTCCAGCGCACGGGGTACAACTTCCGACCGGACGAGAAGTGAGGTTCTGGTCGAGCAGGAGGGCGACCGGCCGCCCACGGAGGAGGCGCGAGGGAGCGGTGGGGTGGGCCGACGTTGTCGGCGTAGCGGTGGCGGCGGCGCTCGGCGCGGGGCTCGCCCCGGGGCTGTGGGCCCACCTGGGCCCGCCGGTGGCCTTGGACCCGGCCACGTGGTCGGTCGTGTGCTTCGGGAT
>CALQBK020000147.1 GCA_943328795.2 Bifidobacterium breve | reverse complement strand
GTGTCCGTGTCCGTGTCTGTGTCGGTGTCAGCGTCCGGACCGGGCCGGCCAGCCGAGTCGTCGGGAGCCGAGCCGACACACGCGAGGAGGTGCAAGGTGAGCAGGATCATCCGACACACGTATCCGGGCCGCCGATGCCGACGCTCGGCGGGGCAGCGCCCGGGCTGGCCCCCGGACTACGTTTCGGCGATGTTGCTGCTCCTCGCGCTCGGCTGCCCCCGGGGCGCCGCCCCGGCCCCGTCGGTCCCTGCGCCCCCGGCGCCGGTCGCGCTCCCCGCCGCCGCCCTCCCACCACCCAGCGTCGACGGCCTGCCGGGTTGGCTCGCCATCCGCGTCGTCGCGCCCGGGTCCGGCGACGGCGTGAGCATCGACGACTCCGGCCCCCTCGCGGTGGTGTCTGAGGCCTGGGCGAGCGTGCCCGCCGGCACCCCCCTCCTGCGCGTCGACAGCACCGGCGTCGCCCCCGCCCCGTTCCTGCGGTCCCGGGTGGTGAAGTACGGCTGCGACGACACCGACGTGACCATCGCGTCGTTCGGTGCGCCCTCCGCGGAGCGGCTCGCGTGGTTGCTCCCCCCGGGCGTGATGGCCGAGCCCATCGAAGTGACGCGACAGGACGCTCCGAAGCGCCGGCGCTGGGTGATCGGCGGCGACACGCTGTCGCTGACGGAGGTGCAGCGCGACAAGGTGGAGGTGCGGAGCTCGAACGAGCGGCACCTGCTGGACGTGGTGGACCTGGACGCGCAGCGGATGGACGGGGCCGAGGACCTCCACCTTGCCGTCCACGATGACTTCATGGTGCCGCAGGTCCACGCGGCGTGGCGCATTGGCCAGGAGGTGGTCGTGGGGGCGTCCTACCACTCCTACGAAGGCGAACACTTCGTCGTCTACACGCTCGGAGACACGCCCGCGGTCCACCACGTCGCGTACCTGTACGGCTGCGCTTTCTGACACGGCTGTGACCGCGGGTGCGATCTCGCACAGGCCCCGGGCACGATCGACCACCCGCCGTCCCGGATCAGCAGCGGCGACGACCCGACGGGCACGGATCGCGGCGCTTGGCCCGCTTCTTGCTCCACCGGGAGCAAACCCAGAGCCCCATGCCTACTGCAACGGATGACCTCCTCTCGCTCCCCGCCTTCACCCCGGTCGCGCGCTCCCAACTCCAAGCCGCGGCGTCCCGGTGGCGGCAGGTCGATCTCGAGCCAGGGCGACCGCTGTGGGAGCAGGGCCAGGCCGCCGACGGGGTCGCCGTGCTGATCAGCGGTGAGCTGTCTGTCGAGGCCGAGTCCGTGATCGTCGGCCGGGTGCGGACGGGCGAGCTGCTTGGCGAGGCCTCCTTGTTGTTGGCCAGCCACCCTCGCACCGCGACGTTGCGTGCGCTCACTCGCGCCCGGGTCGTGACCATCGACGCGAACCAGCTGCGCGACCTGCGGGCGGCCGGCGGCCCAGTGTACGGCGTGCTCCTGGCGCTCGCCGAGCACTCGCTGGTGCGCCGCATCCGGGAGGCCAACCTGCGCGTAGCGAAGACCTCGACGGGCACGGGGGCCGCGCCCGCCCGCGAGCAACGCTCAGCCCTGTTCCGGCTCTGGAACGCGCTCAGGCCGGGCCTACCGACGACACTTTGCCCGGCAATCGAGCCGCTGCTGCGCGTTCAGCCGGCGCTGGGCTCGGCGGCTCCGCACACGATCGCGGCGATCGCCAAGGGCTTCGTGCAAGAGGCGGTGGGCCCCGGGCACGTGCTCTTCCTCGAGGGCGAGCCCGGAGATGCCGCGTGGCTGCTCGTAGAAGGAGAGGTGGAGGCGTGGCGAAACGTGCAGGGGGGCCAAGCCGAACGGCTCGCTACGCTCGGCCCCGGGCGCCTCCTCGGGGTGAACGCGCTGGTCGAGGGCGGGGCGCGCACGGCGAGCTGCGTGACGACCACGGCGTGTTGGCTGTACCGGGCTGATGGCCAGGCGAGCTTCGCGCACCTCGCGGACGCCGAGCGGCAGGCGTGGCGCGAGAGCGTGATCGGCTCGCTCACGGCGCAGATCCGGGCGGCGGACCAGGTGCTCGGGACGACGCGGCACCAACCCGGACAGTCGGTCGGCGCGCGCGCAGGCGACTTGCTTCGAGCCACCGGGCTCGTGGACGAGATCGGCGAGCTCGACCTCGCAGCGATCGAGCCGCTCGTGAGCGAGGCTGAGCTGCGGACGGTGGCCCAGCTTCGGGGGATGGGCGACTAGCTAGGCTAGTCGCTCGTCATAAACAGCTCAGCGCGCTGTCGCCGTCAGCTCCGACACCGGCTTCCGCAGGTGCCGGACGCCCCGCTTCAGCCCGTCGATGGTCAGCGGGAACATCTTCACCGCGGCGCCAATCGCGTTCACGGTGGGGTGGTCCCAGAACCGCTCGGGGTCGGGGTTCAACCAGATGCCCGCCGGGCACTTCCGCGCGACCTGCTTGATGTTCTCCATGCCGTTTGGGCCCTCGTTGCCCCACCCGGACGAGAACAGCTCCCAGGGCGCCATCGACGCGTCCCCAACCCACACGACGCGGTGCTCGGGCGTGAGATCGCGGATCACCTCGCTCGTGAGCTTGCGATCGAACGTCGCGTAGTCGCGGTACAGGTACCGGTACGGACAGTTGTGGAAGTACCAGGCGTCGAACGTCTTGAACGACTTCATCTCGTTCGCCGCCGTGAACAGGCGCGAGACCAACGAAGCATGCGGCTCCATCGAGCCCCCCGCGTCCATCAACAACACGAGCCGCATCCGGTTGATGCGCTCGGGGCGCTCGGCCAGCTCGATGTCCCCCGCGTTCTGGCACGTCTTGTCGATGGTGAGCGGCAAGTCGAGCTTCTGCGAGCCCTCCCGCACGAAGTTTCGCAGCGCCTTCAGCGCGACCTTGAAGTCCCGCACGTCCAGCGTCATGTCCGTCCGGTAGCCCGCCCACTGGCGCTCCTCGGCGACCGCGACTGCACCGCCCCCGCCGCCTTTCCCGCCAATGCGGACCCCGTTCTGCGCCTTCCCGCTGTTGCCGAACGGCGACGTCCCGCCCGTGCCAATCCAGCGGTTCCCACCGTCGTGGCGCTCCTTCTGCTCCGCCAAGCGCTTCTCGTACTCGCGCAGCAGCTCTTCCATGCTGCCAAACCCCGCGCCGACGTCGCCTTTCCCCTGCTTTGGGTCATTCAGCGCGGCCTCGAGCCACTCGGCCAGCTTCTTCTTGAACTCTCCGGGGATCTCCATGCCCTTGAACGTCGCAGCGAACGCGATGTCGTACGCGTCGAAGTGCGCCTCGTTGTGCACCAACACCGTCCGACCCAGCCGGTACACGCCGTCCAAGTCGTCGGCGAGCCCCGCCTCCAAGCCTTGCAGGAACGTCAGCCACTCCCCGATGCCTACGCCCAGCCGCTGCGCGCGCAAGTTGAACAGCAGCGACAGCAGCATCAGCCGCGCGCCCGCTTCTGCAGCTCGAGGTCGGCCTCCTGCTTGAGGAGAACGCCCGCGAACGGGAACTTCGCGGTGATGTCCTCGGGGGCGATCCCCATCCGCGACAGCACCGTGAGCCAATCGACGAGCTCGCTGGTCGTCGGCTTCTTTCGCAAGCCGTCTTGGCGGCGCAGCGCGTAGAACCGGGTGAACGCGGCGTCCAGCAGCTTCTCCGGCAAGCCCGGCAGGTGGACGTCAACGATCTTCCGCATGCGCTCCTTGTCGGGGACCGCGATGTAGTGGAACAGGCAGCGCCTAAGGAACGCGTCCGGAAGCTCCTTCTCCGCGTTTGACGTGATGATCACGATGGGGCGGTGCCGCGCCCGCACCGTCTCGTCGAGCTCCGGGACGTGGAACGCCATCTCGTCGAGCTCACGCAGCAGGTCGTTCGGGAACTCCAGGTCCGCCTTGTCGATCTCGTCGATGAGCACGACCTCTTGCACGTCCGACGTGAACGCTTGGCCGAGCACGCCCATCCGGATGTAGCGGCGCAGGTCCTTCACGTCGCCGTCGTTGAACCGCGCGTCGTTCAGCCGCTGCACGACGTCGTAGGTGTACAAGCCATCCACGGCCTTGGTGGTGGACTTGATCGACCACACGCGCAGGGGCTTGCCGAGCGCCTCCGCTACCGCGCTCGCGAGCAGCGTCTTGCCGGTGCCCGGCTCGCCCTTCACCAGCAGCGGGCGACCGAGGACGATCGCGGCGTTCACGTCCGAGAGCAGCGAGTCGTCCGCGATGTAGTGGGTCGACCCGGTGAACGAGGCGGTAGGGGCAGCAGCGGGGGTAGGCATAGGGCGCGTCTATCGTGAGGCGGCGCCCGTGTCGTCGGGAGTCAGGCGAGCGAGCCGAGCGAGGCGAGCGAGGCGAGCGAGGCGGGCGCTACGGCGTCTCCCGAAGTGCGCCCGCTCCTGTCAGTCGTCGCCCGTGGCACACGACTTCGTAGCGGCCGAGCACGTCAGCGTGACCGTACGCCCCGCCCGCGACGAGCTCGTAGAAGATGCACCCCAGCGCGAAGATGTCCGTGCGCTGGTCGACGTTCTTCGCGTCGCGGATCTGCTCCGGCGACATGTACGCGGGGGTGCCCATCGCTACCCCGGAGCGCGTGGCGCTCGGCCCGCTGTCGTCGAGCAGGATCTTCGCGAGCCCGAAGTCCGCGACCTTCGGCACGAGCACGCCGTCGTTGTCTTCCAGCAGCACGTTCCCCGGCTTGAGGTCGCGGTGCACCAGCCCGTGCTTGTGGGCGCGAGCGACGCCCGCCACGACGCCCCCGGAAGATCCGCTCCGCCTCTCGCACCGTCGGCGCTTGCCCCTCCGCGGCCAGGCGGTCCAACCACACGTCGAGCGACGGCCCGTCGATGTACTCCATCAACAGGCCCGGCACGCCGTCCACGTCGAGCACGTCGGTGACAGCGACGATGTTGCCGTGGCGGATCGAGGCCTGCAGCTTGCCCTCTTGGACCAGGCGCTGCCGGATCTGCGCGCTCTGGACCTTGAGCACCTTCAGCACGTGCAGCGTCCCCAGCGTCGTGTGCCGCACGCGGAACACCTGCGCCATGCCGCCCGCGCCGATCTCGGCTTCGACGGTGTAGCGGTCAACGACCTGGCCGGGTTCCAGCATCCGGGCAAGGTAATCAGGAACCGCCGGATCGCTCGCTCGCCCGCTTGTACACGTCCGGATCATGACGATCCATGAAGTTGCCCGGCACGGCGACCGGCTTGAACCCGAGCTGCAGGTACAGGCCGTGGGCGTCCCGCGTCGCAAGCAGGAGCCGCCGCAAGCCCTGGAGGTCCGGATCGTCCAGGATGACGGCCACCAGCCACTTGGAGAGCCCCCGCCCGCGGTGAGCGGGCACGACGAACACGTCCGCGAGGTACCCGAAGGTCGCGCGGTCGGTCACGACGCGCGCGAAGCCGACTTGGTCCGCGCCGAAGAACACGCCGAAGCAGAGCGAGTTCGCCAGCGCGCGGCGGAGCGTGGCCCCGGGGATGCCGGCCGACCAATAGGACTGCGCCAGGAAGCCGTGGATGACAGCGAAGTCCATCCGGGCGGGGTCCGTCGTGATCGAGAAGCCGGGGAACCTGGGGTCGAAGGTGTCCATGCGGGGCGACGTATCCGGGCCGTCCCCCCTCACCCCCTCCGCGCCCTCCGCGCCCCCCGCGCCAAGTCGTACACAGCGACCACCCCCACGGCGGCGAGCACGATCAACAGCGGATCGTAGGGTACGCGGTACCGGACCTCCCCACCCCAGCCGGCCGCCGCGACGACGACCGCGAGCAACGGCGCGAGCAACCCCAGCGTGATGGCTCGCTCACGCGTCCGCGGAGCCCGCGCGGTCGCGACCGCGCCAACCGCCGCCAGCCCGATCGTGCACCCGGTCAGCCACGGCCACGCCGAGAGGACGCGGCGACGTACGCCTCGCTTGGCGAAGTGACGCTCCGGCCACAGCCGGTTGCCGGAAGCGAGCAGGCCCACGTTTCGGGCCACCCGGCGCATCAACACGCCGGGCCCGCTGACCGCGATTACGCGGTCGCGCTCGGCGAGCAAGGGGCCGGGTTCGCACCGGCCGCCGACGAAGGTGAACTCCGAGGTGAACGCGCCGCGGTCCGCGCGCGATGGCGGGTGGAAGGAGCGCTGCGCTGGCTTGGGAGCGCCGCGCGGAGGCGTAGCTGTGAGGCCTGAGTAGTCCGTGAACGCGAAGAAGCTCGCGACCGCCCCGTTGTCCGCGATGAGCCCCCACTGTCCGGTCACCGCCCGGTAGCGCGCCGCCCCGAGCGTCACGGCGAGCACGATTGGCAGGACCCACCGGGCGATCTCGCGGCCCGCCACCTGGCGTGCTCCCCCGAGGGCCCCCGAGCGCCCGAGAGCCCAGGTCCACGCTACCAAGAGGAGTACGCCAAGCAGGATGGGCGGTCGAGTCAGCCAGCCGAGGCCGGCCGCGACGCCAGCTATCCCCCAGCCGCGCCCCGTCCGCACTGCGCGCGCCCAGAGCCAGACGCTGCCGACCGCGAGGGGCGCGAACGGCACCTCGGAGAGGAAGAACCCGCCCAACGCGACGAGCGGGTACCACGCCGCCACCACGAGGCCGACGGCGAGCCCCGCCCGGCGACCGGGTAGGCACTCGCTCGCCAGGGCCCCGGCCATAGGCGCGACCACGGCGCCGCAAACGGCGTTCAGCAGCCCCGCGGCGGCGAGCCCACCCGGGCCTACCAACAGCAGCTCTCCCGCGTAGAACCAGTGCGCCCCGGGTGGAAAGCAGGTCTCGGCGTCCACGCCGTCCAGCACGGCGCGCGCCCGCGCGATGTAGCCCGCCATGTCCGACACCACGTCGTCCTGCGGTGCCTGCACGAACGCGCACCACACCCCACGGACAGCCAGCGCCACGCCGAACACGGCCAGCGCATGGGCCGCGGGGAAGCCCCCGGGGGACGGCGGGGTGTCGCGGGCGGGCGCGGCGTTCGACAAGTGGCCACCATGCCACGCACCGCACCGACCCGCCACGCCGCCCCGGGTTACACGCCCGCCTCCCCGGGTCCTCTTGGAAGCCAACCTCTGCGTATTGATCGACTTTGAAAACATCGGAACCGGCTGTGACAAGGAGGGGCTCGGCATCTTCGACGTGCGCATGGTGATGCGCCGGTTGAAGGACAAGGGCCGGATCTTGGTCTCCCGCGCGTACGCGGACTGGACCCGCTGGTCGCGCTTCAAGCAAGACCTGGTGTTCAGCGGCGTCAACATGATGGAGCTCACCGCCCACGGCATGGGCGCGAAGAACCGCGCCGACATCGCGCTCGTCGTCGACGCCATGGAGATCGCGTACACGCGCGACTACATCGACACCTTCGTGATCCTCTCCGGCGACAGCGACTTCACGCCGCTCGTCATGCGGCTCAAGGAGCTGAACAAGCGCGTCATCGGGCTCGGCACGAAGGGCTCGACGAGCCGGCTGATCGCCGAGACGTGCGACGAGTTCATGTTCTACGACACCCTGCGCAACGAGGGCCGGCTCGCGAACATCGTGAGCGCAGACAGCGCGGACCAGGGCTCGCTCACGCGGGACGAGGCGTTCGAGCTGTTGATCGAGACGCTGGAGAACCAGGCCCGCGAGGATGCCGCGCCGATCCACGCGAGCATCCTGAAGACGTCGATGAAGCGCAAGGCGCCGACGTTCTCGGAGGTCGACCTCGGGTTCCGCACGTTCGCGATCTTCCTGGAGCTCGCGCAGGAGCGTGGCCTGGTGCGCCTGTGGCGCGATGACCGCGCCGGCGGCTACCGCGTGGAGCTGCCGCGGGAGGAGAAGGCGCCGCCCGCGCAGTCCCTCGCGCCGACGGGCGAAGGCGAGCGCCGGCTCCTTGGCCGGCTCGCGGAGCTCGGCTGCGACATCGGCACGCTCGCGGACCGCGGCTGGGTGACCGACCAGTTCGTCGCCGCTTGCCAAGAGCGCGCGCGCCGGGGGCGCACCTGCGCCGTCGAGTACTTGATCGGCGACCTGCTCCGGCGGGCGCGCAACGAGCGGACGTCGATCCCGCCGCGCATCGTGAAGGGCATCCTGAACGGGCTCCTCCGCGCCGGCGCGTTCCGCGCGCCCGAGGGCGACCTGGTCCGGACGACGACGACGCCGTTCCAGACCCCCGACAGCGCTGAGCCGCTGCGGAGCAGGCTCACCGCGTACGCGCGCGGCGTGCTGGCCGAGGCAGGCGACACGCTCGACGCAGCGACGGTCTCGGACGTGTTCGGCGCCGGCGGCGCATCGTCGCCCGAGCCCGGTGATCGCCCGGCCCGCGACGTCGAGCCCCGCGTGGCCCGCGAGGTCGAGCGCGCCGTCCGCGAGTCGGACGCCCGTGAGCCCCGCCGGAGCGCGCCGCCCCAGCCGGAGGCCGAGCGGTCGGACGAGCCCGGTGAGCCCGGTGAAGGGCCCACGCGCCGCCGCCGTCGGCGTCGGCGTTCGGGCCCACGGGCCGATGGCCAAGAGGGCGCGCCCGAGGCGGGCCCCGAGCCGACGCACCCCGAGTCGGATGCTTCGCTCGACGCATCGGTGGACACCCTCGGCGACGACGAGCCCGACTACGTGCCGCACGTGGACGATCTCGCGACGCTGTTCCCGCCTGACCCGCCGACGTCGCCGCGCGAGGTGCTGTTCGCCCCCGCGTTGGCCCCGGCCGACGCCCCCCCTGCGGAGGACGCGCCCGAGGCGCCCGCGCCGAAGCCGCGCGCGCGTCGGCGGCCGAGCCCCAAGGGGTAGCTCCGTTGCGGGTCCACCTCGTCCTCCCGCCGCTCACCCAGCTCAACACGCCGTACCCGTCCACGGCGTACCTCGCGCGGGCGCTCGGCGAGCGGGGCGTCCCCACGTCCCAGCACGACCTGGGGCTCCAGCTCGTGCTGCGCTTGTTCAGCGCGGCGGGGCTGACCGACCTGTTCTCGCGGCTCGAGGGCCTCGACGACGACCTCCCGCCGTCAGCCTGGCGGGCGCTCGCGCTGCAGTCCGCGCACGTCCGCTGCGTGGACGGCGTGATCCGCTTCCTGCAGGGGTAAGACCGCGGGCTCGGGCCGCGGATCCTCAACACCCCTTTCCTCCCCCGCACGCCCCGCCTCGAGCGCGCGGCCGAGCAAGGGGAGCTCGAGCAGTTCGGCCCCCTCGCCGTGGACGACGCCGCGCGGCGCCTGGCCTCGCTGTACCTGGCTGACCTGGCCGACCTCTGGGCCCTGCTCGACCCCGGCTTCGCCCTCTCGCACTACCAACGCCACCTGGCCACCGGCCCGGTGCTGTTCGACGGGCTCGCCGAGCGCTTGGACGGCGAGTCCGCCGTCGACGTGCACCTGGACGCGCTGATCGACGCATTGCCGGTCGCGCCTGGAGACCTCGTCGGCCTCTCCGTACCGTTCCCGGGCAACGTGTACGGCGCGCTCCGGATCGGCCGGGCGCTCCGGGCGCGCGGCGCGACGGTGCTCCTGGGCGGCGGCTACGCCAACACCGAGCTGCGGGAGGTCGACGAGCCGCGGCTCTGGGACCTGGTCGACGGCGTGTGCCTGGACGACGGCGAAGGCCCGCTGCTGGCCTGGATCACGTGGATGCGAGGCCAGGGGGACGCCCGCCACCGGACCATCACCGCGGCGGGGCGGATCGACCATCCCCACGACGACGTCCCCGCGTCCTGCGGCGCGGCCTACGGGGACCTGCCGCTGCAGCAGTACCTTCAGCTCGTCGACAGCTTGAACCCGACGCACCGGCTGTGGGGCGACGGCCGCTGGAACAAGCTGACGGTCGCGCACGGCTGCTACTGGAAGAAGTGCTCGTTCTGCGACATCCAGCTCGACTACATCGCGGGCTACCGGCCTGCGCGTGCCGAGGCGCTCGTCGACGCGATGGTCGAGCAGATCGAGGCCACGCGCCAGTCGGGGTTCCACTTGGTGGACGAGGCCGTCCCGCCGCGCGGGATGCGGGACCTCGCGCTCGCGATCTTGGACAGGGGCGTCGCGTCGAGCTGCTGGGGCAACATCCGGTTCGAGCGCGCGTGGACGCCGGACCTGGCGCGGCTCTGCGCGCACGCTGGCCTGGTCGCCGTGACCGGGGGCCTGGAGGTCGCGAGCCCCCGGCTGCTCGAGCGCATGCAGAAAGGGGTGACCATCGAGCAGGTGACCCACGCCGCGATCGCGTTCCGGCGCGCGGGCATCGCCGTCCACGCGTACCTGATGTACGGGTTCCCGACGGAGACGGACCAAGAGTCCATCGACGCCATGGAGGTCGTGCGGCAGATGTTCGAGGCCGGCGTGCTCGACTCGGCGTTCTGGCACCGTTTTGTACTCACGCGCTACTCCGGGATGAGCGCGGACCCCGCGCGGTGGGGGATGCACGTCCCCGCGACGCCCGGGAAGGTGTTCGCGCGGAACGACCTGGACCACGAGGACCCCCAGGGCGGCGACCACGACGCGTTCGACGGCCCGCTGGCGACCGCCCTCTCGCAGTGGATGCGGGGGTCGGCGGTCGATCGCCCGGTGCAGGCCTGGTTCGAACGCGCGGTGCCTGAGCCGACCGTGCGGGAGGGGTACATCCAAGGGCTGGTGGACGCCGCCCCGGCCGAGGAGCCCACGACCGGACGCCTGGTCTGGACCGGCGGGGAGGTGCTGGAGGAACGCGGGCTGGTGCTCCACCACGCGGACGGGGTCGAGGCCGTGCGCGGCCCGAAGGCGGCGCTGGCGTGGCTCGCAGAGGTGATCGGCGAAGCGCGGCCCGGCGGGCCCGGCATCACGGTGGAGCAAGCGATGGCGGTCTTCCCCGGCGACCGCGAGCGGTTCGCGAAGGGGTGGCGGGCGGCTCGGCGGGCCGGGCTCCTGTGCGTGTGAGCAAAGGCGGGGTCGCGGTCGCCGCGGCCCTGCTCGGCGCCGCGGTGCTCACGCTCTGGCCGGCGTGGATGGCGCCGGGCGCGGTGATCCCCGGCGACCCGGGCAGCGATGCGTACGATCACCTGTGGGGCTACTGGTGGTGGGCCTACGCGCTGGCGCACGGCCGGGACCCGCTGCACACCACGCTCTCGCACCAGCCGCCGGGCGGCGCGCTCTGGTTTCCAGACCCGCTGAACGCGCTGCTGGCAGCGCCTCTGCAGGCGGTGATGTCCACCGCGCTGGCGACCACGACGGTGCTCACGGCGCAGGTGTACGCCACCCTGCTCGCGGTGTGGCTCGGCCTGCGGCGCGAGGCGCCCCTCGGGGCGCCGGTCGCCGCCCTGACCGTCGGCGCCGGGGCCTACACGCTCGGGCTCTTGCAGAGCGGGGTGTACGAGTACGTCGCGCTCGGGCCGCTCGCGGGGTTCTACCTGCTGTTGCGGCAGGGCTCACGCCCTGGCTTGGCGGCGGTGTGTTGGTTCGTCGCCGCGTTGGGGAACTTCTACTACGCGGCGTTCGCCGGGCTCCTGGCGCTCACGTGGCTCGTCGAACGCCCCGGGGAGTGGCGCGCGTTCGTGCGCGTGGCCCTGTACGCATTGCCCCCCGTCGCGCTGCTCGCCGCCTTCGCCCACACCACCCTGTCAGCGCCGGACGCCGTGATCCACCCCGAGACCGCGCCCGGCTGGATCCAGGGCAGCCTGCCGGCGGTAGATCCCGTCGCGTTCGTCCACCCCGGCGCGTACTTCTTCCCCGACAACGCCCGGGCCGGCAACGTCGGCATCGTCCACGTGCCCTACCTCGGCTGGCTCACGCTGGTGCTCGCCGGCGTCGGCTTTGCCCCAACGCTCGGCGCCCCGTCGCGCGGGGGTCGCGCCCGCGGCGCGCTCGCGCTCCTCCTCGCGCTCGTCTTCGCGCTCGGGCCGGCCCTCGCGTTCCAGCAGC
>CALQBK020000146.1 GCA_943328795.2 Bifidobacterium breve | reverse complement strand
TGCCGGGCGGCGGGCCTGGCCCCGGGGGGCGGCCCCCGGGCGGCGGGCAAGGTGGCCAAGGTGGCCAGGGCGGGCCGCCGAGCCACGCCGGGGAGTGGTTCACGGTGGGGTCCGAGTGGACCGAGGTCACGCTCGACGAGAAGTTCCCGAACACGGTGCCGACGGCGTTGTTGACGGTGGAGACCACCGGGGCGGCGAGCGTCGACGACCTGTCCATCCACGCGCCCGCTTGGCGGAAGGCCGACGGGCCCCGAAACGTCGGAGGCATCCAAGTCCCGGCGACCCCCGCGGCGCCGTTCCTGTTCGCGGTCCTCGTCCACGTCGAGGACGACCCGCAGTTTCGGCTCGGCGGGGACAGGTGGGAGGCCACCACCCTCGTGCTGGAGAAGCTCGCCGAGACCCTCCACAGGCACGGCGGGGCGCTCACGATCCAGCCGGAGTCGGACTGGATCGAGGGTGGGGAGGCGAACGCCCGGCAGTCGGGGCGGGCGAACCGCGTCACCGGCTTGGCGCGGAGCTACGGCGTGCACTTCTCTACGCACACCCACGGCCCGTCGTGCGTGGACAGCAGCGGGCGCGGGTACAGCAACTCGGACTGCCGGTTGCACCCCGAGTACTCAAAAGACGTCAGCGAGGCGAACACGCTCGCGTACATCCAGGAGCGCCAGCGGCTGATCCAGCAGGTGACCGGTGAGTTTCCGAGCGATCACAACGGCAATTTCGACCTCGCGTCGTTCGGCTCGTTCCCCTCGATCGGGGTCGTGACGCTGTCGGGGTTCAAGGACCACCGGGACCAGTCCGGCTTGCCTTCGCTCTACACGAACCCGTGGCGCCCTACCGGCACGGACGCCGCGGCGACGCTGGACAGCTTCCTGCAGCCGAACCCGAACGGCCCCGTCGTCTACGTGCCGGGCGCGGGCGTGACCCTCACGCGTAGCCCGGCTCGCCTGCCGGACCAGCTCGCGCGGGTGACGAGCCAGGTGCTGCGCTTCGCCGACCCCACGCGGGTCAACACGTTCTACACCATCCTCGCGGAGTCGGCGTTCTCCCCGCCCGCGGGGACGGACCGCGCGTCCTACTACACCGGCGGCGGGCTGGACCGTGACGTTGGCGCCGTGGAGTCGCTGCTCACGGTGCTGATCGACCCGCTGGTGGCGACGGGCTACATCAAGTGGGCGAGCTTGCCCGAGATGGGCGCGTGGTACCTCGCCCAGGAGAAGTCATGTCGCGCGCGGTGACGATTGGGTTGGTCGGCCTCTCGGTGGTCGGGCTAGGCGCGCTCGCGTTTGTCGGGGTGAGCGCGCTCGTGGGCGTCGGGGCCGTCGGCGCCTACGCTTCGGCGCGGGGCTCTACGCCACGCGAGGAGCCGCTCACGGCCTCTGTCACGACCGGCACGCCCACCGCCGAGGACCCCTGCCCGGGCGGCTGCATCACCTTCGCGCTGAACATCCACGACATCGGCCACATCGCCGAGAGCGGCGCGACCGTCATGCACGCGTTGGACATCTGGACGAGCCACGGCGTGAAGGGTGAGCTGTACTTCACCGGTTCGATGGCCGAGCACTACGCGAAAGAGCTCCCCGAGGTCGTCGCCCGCATCAAGGCGACCGGCATGACGGTCAGCTACCACGTGCGCCCGCCGCACCCGCTCTACGTTGGGTTCGACTCTCGGCTCAAGGCGTTGTCGGACGCCGATCTCGCTACCACCATCCTGGACTACGAGACCTACGCGGTGAACCGCACGACGGGCGACGTCGACCGGTCGCACCCCGGGGGCTACGCGCTCGTGCGCGACACGTTTGGGAGCCCGCCGATCACGGTCAGCGCGATGACCGACGACAAGCGCCTGAAGAAAGCGGCGTTGGCCGTTTACAAGTCGATGGGCGCGAAGGCCGCGCTGTTCTACCACGAGGAGGGGGCGCCGCTCGAGTACCCGCTGGAGACCCGCGAAGGGCTGGTCGTCCGGCCGAGCGACTTCAGCGTGACGCGCTGGGACGATGGCCACGGGCACGAGCCGTTCTGGTGGGCGCGTGTGCTCCGCGACCCGAACTACAACCCGCTCACGCACCTGAAGTCGAAGCTCGGCAGTTGGACACAGCCGCGCGGAGCGTTCGTGACCGTGCTGATGCACGAGAACGACTGCATGCGGCAAGACGCGCCCTCGTGGACCTACGCGTACTTCCCCGATGGCAACAACAAGGCCCCGCCGCTGCCCCCGCCATGGACCGTGGACGCCCCGGACCCCACGCACGTCCGCAGCCCCGAGGAGCGGGCCGCCATCTGGGCCGCGTACGACGAGCTGGTGGGCTGGGCCGCGGCCAACATGCACGTCGTCACGGACGTCGACATCGTCAACATGCCGCAGAAGGCGCGGTAGCCCGGCAACGGCGGCGGCCGCCCGGGGCCGGCCCGGGCGCTCGGGCAATTCCGCGCAGGGCCGCGCAGAGCGCTCACTCGCAGGCGGGGGTCTCGCTGATCCAGTCGCGGACAGCCGCGAGCCCGTCGTCGTCGACCAGCGATGTGCCCAGGGGCGGCATGCGGTGGGCGTCTACGCTGCCCATGCGGAGCGCGATCAGCGACGTGTCGGGGCTGCCTGGGTCGAACAACACCGCGCCGTCTACGTCCAGGTCGCCGTCGATCGGGTCCGCGGCGCAGATCCCCATGTCCGCGAACGCGGTGGCGTAGCGCAGGTCCATCGTGCCGCCGCCGGTGCCCTCGGGCAGGTGGCAGAACGCGCAGTTGGACGCGACGTACGCGCGCCCCCGGTCCGTCGCGCTCGCCGTGCCCGTCGGGCTCGGCCAAGCCGTCAAGCTCTCGGGCGTGCCGGGGGAGGCCGTGAAGAAGCCCATCGCGTCCAGCGCCTCGAGCTGGTTGTACGTCCCGCCGCCGAGCTCGTCGTACGTGTGGTCGCCGTTGAGCTGCTCGGTGCGGACGCCGAGCACGTTCCCCGCGGCGGTGGTGTGGCAGCGCAGGCACTCGGCGCGGCTCGGGTAGCTCCAGTCCATGTCGCCAAACACGGCCGTCGACGAGCCCGTGAGCAGCGTAGCGTCCGTCCCCGTCTCGTTCCAGGCGTAGCTGTACCCGGTCCACGCGCCGTCGTCGTGCAAGACCAGCAGGCGGGTCTCCATCGGGGTGTCGCCGTTGCGGAACTGCTTGACGATCACGCTCCCGACGGGGAACGTCCACGTGCCGTCGCTGTTCACCTCGATCTGCGTGCCGTCCGGGATCGCGAACCAGCGGGACTTGTCGGCGCCATCGGACCAGAGCGGGCTGTTCACCTCGTACGAGATCATGCCCTCGGCGGGGGCGGCCGGGTTGGACGGGTCGACGCAGCCGGTCTCCGAGAGCGCGGTGGGCACGATGCCGTCGGTCGGCGGTTCGTCCGTCGACGCAGGGTCGATCCGGTACAGGCGTCCGCCGTTCCAGTCGGTGAAGTAGACCTCGCCGTCGTGCCCCTGGCCGAAGCTCGCTGGGTAGTACCCGGTGTTCTCAGCGATCACGGTGGGGGCAGGATCCCCGGTCAACGCGTCGTAGGTGAGCGCCCAGAACCGGCCGTAGTAGGTGTCGGCGTACACGTACGTGCCCACGAGCTCGGGGATCGCGGTCCCACGGTACACGTAGCCGCCGGCGATGGTGACGCCGTTGTCATCGTTGTGCTTGTACTCGACGACGGGGTCGATCCAAGGGCCGTCGTCGCACGGGTCCTCGTTGTAGCAGTGCGTGCCCTCCTTCGCGCTCCACCCGTAGTTGCCGCCGTTCTGCACTACGTCGACCTCTTCCCACTTGTCCTGGCCGACGTCGCCTACCCAGAGGTCCCCGGTCACCATGTCGAACGAGAACCGCCACGGGTTGCGCAGGCCGGTCGCGTACATCTCCGGTAGCCCGCCAACGCCGTCCGCCCAGGGGTTGTCGGACGGGATGCTGTACGGGTCGCCGCTGTCGACGTCGACGCGCAGCATCTTGGACAGCATCGGCGTCGGGTCCTGCCCGTATCCGCGGGGGTCGTCCTCGCTGCCACCGTCGCCGAAGCCGATGTACAGGTAGCCATCGGGCCCGAACAGGATGTTGCCGCCGTTGTGGTTGGCGTACGGCTGCTGGAGCGTGAGGATGATCTTGCCAGAGCCGGGGTCGAACGATGCGCCGCCGTCGGTGGACGTGTACCGCTCGATGACGCTCGCGAAGTGGTCGTCCACGGTGCCGGTGTAGCTCAGGTACACGTAGCCGTTGCTCGCGAAGTCGGGGTGGAAGTCGATGCCGAGCAGGCCGGCCTCGTTTCCGCCCGGCATGTTGAGCAGGTCCGAGATGTCCAACACCGTGGTGAGCGTCCCCTCGGGGTCCGCGGTGTCGAACCGCCGGACGGTGCCGCCCTGCTCCAGGACGTACCAATACGCGTCGTCCGCCGGCAGTTGGCGCATCGCGAGCGGCGCGTCGAACCGGAGGCCGGGCCACGCCTCGGTGAACTCCACCGACGCGTCGGAGGGCGGGCGGTCGAGCGCGACGCAGGTCTCGTTGACGGGGCGCTCGAGGTCTTCCAGGCCGGGCGTCTTCTTCTTGCAAGCGGGGAGGAGGACGAGGCTCGGAAGGACGAGAGCAAGGAGGAGGCGCATTCGGACTCGGGGAGACCCGGAGCCTATCTCGCGCCGTCTGCTTGATCAGACGCCGGTGACGAGCGCCGCCAACGCGAGGCGCAACGCGGCGCCTCGGTGGCTGATCGCGTCCTTCTCCAGCGGGGAGAGCTCCGCCATCGTGCGGCCGGGGCTCGCGACGGGCAAGAACAACGGGTCGTAGCCGAAGCCCCCGTCCCCAACCGGGCCGAAGGCGATGCGCCCCTCGCAGCGGCCGTCGAACACTCTTGGCGGCCCGAGGCCCACCACCGCGATCACGCAGCGGTAGCGGGCCGTGCGCTCGGCCTCCGGCACGCCCGCCAGCTCCCGGAGCAGCAGGGCGTTGTTCGACGACGCGGTGGCGTCCGGCGAGTAGCGCTTGGACCAGACGCCGGGGCGACCCCCGAGCGCGTCCACCTCGATCCCGGAGTCGTCAGCGAGGCAAGGCAAGCGCGTCCCCGCGTAGCAGTAGTGCGCCTTCTGGAGCGCGTTCGCCTCGAAGGTCTCGCCGGTCTCGGGCGGGTCTCCGAGCTCCGCCGGGAGCGGCAGCCACGTGATCGCCGGCGCCATGCGGCTCAGCTCCTCGATCTTGTGGAGGTTCCGCGTCGCGAGGACGATGCGCGTCAAGGGGCGTCTTCCGCGGGGGTGACCGGTCGCCGCGCGGGTACAGCCCGGCGCGCGGTGGCCTCGCGCTCGGCGAGCGTGACGGTGAGCACGGCGAGCACCGCTGGCTTGTCCAACGTCCGCAGCGTCGCGAGCAGGTCGGTGGCGCAGTACTGCAGCCCGGTCCGCGTGATCTGCGTGATGTCGAGCGGGGTACCGATCTCGTCCTTGTACACGAGGCGCACCAGCGTTCGCAGGGCGTCCGTCGGCACGTCGGTCAGCCCCCGGATCATCAGCCCTCCACGGCGAGCCCGTCGTAGCCACGCTCGACAGGCACGCCGGCGCGTGCGACGCAGGCAACGGCGGCTACGGGATCGTTGTCCGGGTACAGGTGCGTGAGGATGACGCGGCGCGGCTTCGCTTGGTCGACGATCGCCGCGACGTCGCTCGGGCTCAAGTGCGAGTCCCAGGGGTCCTTGCCGGGCACCGCGCACTCGGTGACGAGCAGGTCCGCCTTCTCGGCGAGCTTCGCGAGGTTCTCGTTCGGGCCGGTGTCGCCGGAGAACACCACGGTGAACCCGGTAGGGGAGATGAACCGCAGGTGCAGCGCGCCCGCGGAGTGGTTGGCCGGGAGCGTGTCGAGCCGAACCCCGCCCGGCAGCAGGTCGCTGCTCGGGCCGTGCAGGGACAGCTCGGTGACTCGGGTGGCCCACTTGTCTGACCGGATCCACGCGCCGTAGGTGGCGTACAGGCCCTCGAGGAACGAGTGGAACCCGTCGCCTGCCCAGATCGGGTAGTCGCGCGTGCGTGGCAGCTCGACGCCGACCTTGAGCGCGAACAGGATCGGCACCAGGTCGGCGCAGTGGTCGACATGGCGGTGGCTGTACACCCCGCCGTCGAGCTCGCGCGCGTCCACCCCGACGTGCTTGAGCCGCATGATGGTGCCGCTCCCGCCGTCGACGAGCAGGTTGGCGCCTCGCTCCTGGACCAGGAAGCCCGCCGAGCCCCGATCGGCGTCAGGCACGAGCGTCCCGCTGCCGAGGATGGTGAACTTCATCCGGCGATCGCCGAGCGCGGCCGAGCGTCGGCACCGGCGGCGTGGACGCCGTGCACACAGACGGGAGGTGTGCCGAGCGCCAGCATCGGCGGGCGAGGCTCAGGCACCGAAGAACCCGTAGAGCACGATCGCCGCGATGATCGCGAGGACGCCGAACAGCCCGAGGCCGCCGACGATGTAGGGCAGGTAGCTCCGGCTCGGCGCAGGGCTCTCCGGTGGCTCCTCCACGACGGTGGGCTCCGTGGCTTCGGGCTCGGGCTCGGCGACGGGCTGCGGGATCTCGGGCTGCGCGAACGCGCCGTTGCGAAGCGAGAGCGCGAAAACCCCGAACTCCGCGATGTCTTTGCAGAGCGGCATGTTCTGCAGCATCCACTTCTCGAAGCCGTTCTCTTCGTTCGCGTTGGACATGCGCCCCGCTTCGTAGAGGGGGAGGGGCGCGTAGTCCAGGTTCGGCTTCTCAGGCACCTCGGCGAACGGCACGCGACCCTCGGTGCGCAGCCAGCGCTTCAGCGCGTACCGCGCGTCCAGCACCGCGAAAGGCATCCCACCGAGCGCCTCGGCCTCCTTGGCGACTCGCTCGTACGGGTACCGAGCGTCGTAGGCGTGCGCCAAGATGCGGACCTGGGACGCGGGCATCGCCTGCCGGGCGCGCGCGAGGATCTCCGACGGCAGCTTGCCACCGGTCAGCTGGTTCGCGAAGTCCCCGCCGGGGATGCGCCCGCCTGCCATCCGCAGCTCTTCGGAGAGGATGCCGTGGGCCCAGTCGGCCAAGTCAGCGGGGTTGCCGACCGAGACGATCCCTTGCTGGAAGCGCGTACACGCGCGCTGGAGCGGCGTACGCCCGTGCTGGTCGCCGAGCCGACACGCGGTGACGGCGTAGTACCAGTCCGAGAACCTCTGAGCCATTGCTTGGCCGGCCCCGGCATCGCCGCCGCGCCACTGCTTGAAAAGTTGTTGCGGAGCGACGTTACTCAGGTCGGACATCCGTGCATCGTAAGGAGAGGGACAGGATTAGACAAGGGCAGGGAGCGAAAGCCTCGCGCGAAGGTCGAACGAGCTGTCCTCACCGGGGGGACGGCCGCGGCGCGGGGAGGGGCGTCGTGGAGTCCACGCGCGCGACCAGGCCGCGTCGCCCCGCGGTCTCCCGCTCCAGCCACTCCGCCACGAAGCGCTCTCGCTCGACGTCGCCGAGGTCCGCCCCAACCAGGGCGCGGCGGCGGTCTGCGACGGTGCGCAGCAGGATCGCGCCGGACACCGACACGTTCAGCGACTCGGTGAGGCCGCGCATGGGGATCATCACCGCGCCGTCCGCGAGGGCCTTGGCTTCTGCGCTCACGCCGCGCACCTCGCTGCCGAACAGGATCGCGATGGGACGGTCGACGGGGACGGTCTCCGGAGTAAACGCGCCTTCGGCCAGGTCCGCGACGTACACGGCAAAGCCGCGCGCACGCAGGTCCGCGACGCTCTCCGCGGTCGAGCCGAACACCCGGGTGCGGAGCCAACGTTCGGCTCCACGGGCGGCGCCGACGCTCGGGCGAAAGAACGCGGTGACGAGGTGCACCTCGTGGACGCCGAACGCCTCGCAGCTCCGCACCAACGCCGACGCGTTGTGGCGGCGGCGCACGGCCTCCATGACGGCCACCACGGACCCGGTGCGCTGCGCCAGGGCCTGCTCGACCCGGGCCCGCCGGGCGGGGGTCACCGCGCTGTCGTCGGCCGCCATCAGTCGCGAGGGAGCACGATCTGCGGGTCGGCCTTGCGGCGGCGATAGAGGACGATCGTCTTGCCGATCACCTGCACCACCGCGGCGTTGCAGTAGGTCGCGAGCTGCGTCGCCGCCTCGTGTTTGTCGGCCTCGCAGCCGTCGCCCAACTTGAGCTTGATCAGCTCGTGGTGCTCGAGCTCTTGCGTAGCTTTGCGCTCGACCGCCTCGCTCACGCCTTCCTTGCCGGCGTAGACGACGGGGTTGAGCGAGTGTGCCAGGCCGCGGAGGTACCGCTTCTGCTTGCCGGTGAGGTCCATGGGCAGGGGGGTAGCCCGGGGAGGTCGATGCAACAAGCGCGCCGGCTACGCCTGGCGCACATCCTGGGCTACGACGCGGGCTTCCGCTTGAACAGCCCTTGGATCTGGCTCGTGAGCGAAGGCGCTGGCTGGAGCCCGCGCGCGGCGTTGAGCCGATTCTCCCTGAGCGCGTCCCGGTTCCCGGGGTCACGCTGCAGGGCGCGCTGGTACCGATCCGCGGCCTCTTGCAGCTTGCCGTTCAGCTTCAGGAGGTTCCCCGCGGTCGCTTGGATCTCGCCGTCGCGCACGCGATCGGTCACGAGCAGCGCGTCCAGGAGCTTCACGGCCTCGGTGATGGTCAGCCGCTTCGAGTAGTAGCCGCTCTGCGCGGCCATCAGCACGTAGGGCCAGCTCTTCGGATCCTGCTGGGCCGCGAGGTGGTAGTGCAGGTCGGCCGCCTTGTAGTCGCGCGCGCGCCAGAGCACCTCGCCCTTCTTGAACGCGACGCGGGCTGCGGCGGGGTCCTGCTCAGGCGGCAGCGGCGCCGCGGTCGAAGGCGGCGCCTGCTTTTGCCTCAGCTGCGCGATGGCCCCCGGCGCTCGGAGCTGGTCGTAGGCGGCGTTGACGAGCGCGAAGCAGTCCTCCGCGAGCGCGCGGACGGGCGCGGGTGCGCCGAAGAACGTGTCTGGGTGGTAGCTCCGCGAGATCTCGCGGAACGCCCGGACCACGTCCTGCTCGGTGACCTCGTGCTTGTCCGCGAGGTCCAGCACCTCCAGCGGCGCCTTGCCAAGCAGCTTTTGGCTCGCTTCCTTCAGGGTCGCGATCCGAGGATCGATCACGGGCGCTTCCTGCGTCACCATGTCGGGCGCGAGGTAGTCGTCACCCTGGAGCAGACCGAGCGAATTCAGCAGGTCTATCGCCCGTAGCCCAGCGATCCTACGCGCGTCGTCGCCGTTCGCGACCTCGTCCAACAAGCTCCTCAGGGTGCGCGGCGTCGCGGCGAGGCGGTGCACCCGCAGGCTCAGCGGGTCGAGCCCCCACGCCGACTCGACCGAGTCCCCGGGGATCCTTCGCTGGATCGGCATCCGGGATCGCTTCCCCCAGGTGTTCTCGAGCCGCGCGAGGCTCTTCACCGCGATGACGCTCCCGCACCACCGAGGCACGCTGCCGGGGAGCGCGATGCCCCCGTGCGGCGGCACCCAGCCGGAGTCCCAGCGCGACTCGCCAACGGGGTCGTCCTCCACGCTGCAGAGCCAGGCGCCGAGCCCCGCGGACGCAGCCGTCAAGCAGGCCTCCAGCGGGTGACCCTGCCCCATCCCGATCTGCAGGCCCGTCTGCAGGTCGGCGATGTCGGCCGGGAGCTGCAACGTGCGGAACAGCCCAGGAACGCCCTCGACTGCGACCACGGCGCCGTTCTTGACGCCGACGCACACCGATCCGCCGGGGCCGGTCAGCTTCAGCTGCCCGCTCGCCCGCTGCCGCGCTGCCACGAACAACAACCGCATCGGGCCGAGCACGGCCGCGGAGCCACCCGCCCAGCTGAGCCGGGACAGGTCGCTGTCGTCCTCCTGGCTGCCCGCCAGCCGCTGGGGCGTCGCCGGGCCGGTGTATCGCGGGGGCATGCTCGGCTGCGTGATCCGCGCCGAGCTCACGTGCCGCTGGATGGCCTTGATCAGCTCGGCGGGGTTAAGCGGCTTGCGCGCGAAGCCGGTCGGCTGGAACCCGCGGCGGGCCGACTCCTCGAACACGCCGAGCTCGTCGTTCGAGCTCACCAGCACGACGGGGGTGCCCGGGGACCACTTCAGGATGGACTTCCCAAGCTCGATCCCGTCCATACCCGGCATCGTGATGTCAGTCAGCACCAGGTCGAACCGCCCTTTTCGGAACGCTGCGAGCCCCTCTTCGCCGCTCCCGGCGGTCTCTGCGTCGTGGCCGCACGACCGCACGATGTCGGCAAGCATCGTGCGGGTGAGCGCTTCATCGTCGACTACGAGGACTCGTGACATGGATTCCTGCCGCCCAGTTGACGCTGCGGCAAGAGAGCATAATCTTTCCCGGGCCGGTGTACGTCAGGAAGTCGCCAGCTCTCGTCCCCAAGACGCCCTCCCAAACCTCAGCTCCGGATTCCAAATGGCCAGCCCCAACGTCAAGATGATCAACGATGCCGAGTTCAAGAGCCTGGTGCTGGAGAGCGACGTGCCTGTCCTCCTGGACTTCACGGCCGTGTGGTGCGGCCCCTGCAAGGCGATCGCCCCGCTGCTGGACGACCTCGCGGACGCGAACCTCGGCAAGCTCCGGGTCGTGAAGATGGACATCGACCACAACGGGAACACCCCCACGCAGTACGGCGTGCAGTCGATCCCCACGCTGCTGTTGTTCAAGGGCGGCAAGGTGGTCGACAAGCGGGTTGGGTCGCTGCAAAAGGCGGCGCTGGCGGCGTTCGTCGCGCCCGTCCTGTAGTCGGCATCTCGGGTTAATCAAGGCGCTCTCTAGAGCACCTATGCCCCACGTTCATGGCGGTCACCTTGTCGCGCAGGCCTTCGCACGCGAGGGGGTGACGCACGTCTTCACCCTGTGCGGCGGCCACATCCAGCACATCTACGACGGGTGCCTGGACCACGGCATCCGCGTGGTGGACTTCCGCCATGAGCAATCCGCCGGCCACGCAGCCGAGGGCTGGGCCCGGGCTACGGGCAAGCCCGGCGTCGCGTTGGTCACCGCCGGTCCCGGAGTCACCGATGCGGTCACGGCCGTCGCGAACGCGATGCGCGGGGGCGTGCCGATGGTCCTGATCGGCGGGCAGGGCCCCCGGTTCTACTCGGGCATGGGCTCGTTGCAGGAGATGGACCACGTCACGTTGATGCGCAGCATCTCGAAGTGGAGCATCACGGTGCCGGAGACGCGCCGCATCCCCGACTTCCTGGCGATGGCCTTCCGCAAGGCCACGACGGGCGTGCCGGGGCCCGTGTTCCTGGAGATGCCGCTGGACGTGCTGATGATGATGGAGAAGTCGGAGGACCTCTCCATCCCGACGGACTACCGCACGTCCCACGTCGCGGGGGGCGACCCCGCGGCCATCCTCGCGGCGTCCGACGCGCTGGCCAACGCACAGCGCCCCGTCGCCGTCGTCGGCACCCAGTGGTGGTGGAGCCCGTACAAGGACGCGATCCACGACTTCCTGCGCCGCTACGACCTGCCGGTGTTCTTGAACGGCGGCGCGCGCGGCGCACTGCCGCCCGACGACCCGCGCTTCTTCCGGCTGTGCCGGAGCAAGGCGCTCGGGAACGCAGACGTCATCGTGATCTTCGGGACCCCGTGGGACTTCCGACTGAACTACGGCCAGGACATCCCGCCCGGCACCAAGGTCATCCACGTCGACCTGGATCCGGACGTCATTGGGCACAACCGCGGCGCCCAAGTCGGCATCGTCGGGGACACGGGGCTCGTCATGAAGCAGCTCGCCGCGGCGGGCAACCGCGTGTCTGACGGCAGCTGGGTTGCTGCCGTGCGCGGGTTCGAGACCGCTCGCTTCAACAAGATGATCCCGGAGCTGAACAGCGACGCGAACCCGATCAACCCGCTGCGCTTCAGCAAGGAGCTCGCCGCGGCGATCCCCGCGAACGCCACGGTGGTGTGCGATGGCGGGGACATCGTGGGCACC
>CALQBK020000145.1 GCA_943328795.2 Bifidobacterium breve | reverse complement strand
GAGGCTGTCGAGCGCGTCCTGGTCGGGCAGGTCGGCGAACGACGCCAAGATCAAGATGCCAATGAGCCGGGCGACGCTCCAGTTCGGCCGCCCCTCGGTCGCGTACAGGTCTGCGAACTGTGCCTCCTCCGCCAGCAGGATCGGGAACATTTCCCGCCGGAACCGCTCTCCCCAGCTGCTCGTCAGGCGGATGAGCGCGCCTTCGGGGATTGACGTCAGTCGGCTGCGGAGCGAAAGTTGACGATTCGTGGGCTTGAACATGGAAGAATTCTAGCACAGCCGGCGCGGCGGAACGGGCGGCTACGCCCGGAATCGCGAGTTTCTTCACCGGGCTCAGTCTCTGAGCCCTGTGAAGCAACCCTTCGAAGGCGCCGAGTCGACGCCTTTGCGTGGGGCGGGACGCGCGCGGGACGCATTTTGGAGCGCCCCCGCGCACCGAAAGCCCGGATTTTTGACGGCCCAGATCGAGAGCACTGGTTTCTTCACCGGGCTCAGTCTCTGAGATTCGTTACATGGGGGGGAGGCGGGCGACGCCGGGTGCGCCGGGGGCGGGATCGTAGGGGGTGAACCAGGCGTCGAGGATCTCGCGGAGCACGTCGCGGCTCAACGTGCGGTGCGCGAGGCACAGCACGTTCGCGTGGTTCCACACCCGCGCGGCGGTCGCCGTCTGCGCGTCGTGGCAGAGCGCCGCGCGGATGCCCTCCACCTTGTTCGCGGCGATGGTCACGCCCGTCCCCGACCAGCACAGCACGATGGCCTCGTCCGCCTCGTCCGGGATCATCCGCGCCGCGGCCTGCGCAACGTCGGCCCACGGGTGGTCCCCCGGCGTCCCCACCGCGCCGAGCGCGATCACGGTGTGGCCGCGCTCCCGCAGGGCGCTCACCAGCACCGAGTCCACCTCGTACACCTCGTCGGACGCCACCGCGATCTTCATGCCCCCGCCGTATCCCCGTTATGCTCGGCCTTTGAGGTCTCCCATGCGCGTGTTCGTTCCCCTGCTGCTGCTCCTCCCCGCTTGCGGGACCGACACCTGCCCCGAGGGCCAGAAGAAGAACCTCGATGCCCTCTGCGTCGTCGACCCCTACGCGGACGCCGACACGGACACCGACACGGACACCGACACCGACACCGACACCGACACGGACACGGACACGGACCCGCAGTCCCTGTACGACACCCTCGGCGGCCAGCCCGCGATCGAGGCGGTGGTCACGACGTTCATCGGCAACGTCGCGGCGGACGCGTCGATCAACTGGATGTTCGCGAACACCGACCTGGACGTGCTCTCCACGCTGTTGCAGGAGCAGATCTGCGCGGCCACCGGCGGTGGGTGCACGTACACCGGCCGCTCGATGGCCGAGACCCACGCGGACATGGCCATCACCGACGACCAGTTCAACGCGCTCGTCGGTGACCTGCTCGCGGCGCTGGACACGCTTGGCGTGCCGTACAGCCCGGAGCTCGACGGCTCTCAGCCGGTCGACGCGCTCTTGTTGGCGCTGCTCGCGATGCACGACGACATCGTGACCGACGCCTCGGGCGACGCCGTCTTGTTCAACCAGCTCGGCGGGCACGCCTCTGTCCAGGCCGTGATCGACGGCATGCTCGCGAACGTCGCGGCCGACTCACGGATCAACGGCTTCTTCGCGTCGACGGATCTCGACGCGCTCGACGCGCTCCTGGTCGAGCAAGTCTGCGACGCGACCGGCGGCTACTGCACCTACTCGGGGCGCTCGATGCTCGACGCGCACACGGGCCTTGGCATCACGGACGACGACTTCGACGCGCTCGTCAGCGACTACCTGGCGGCGCTCGACACGCTCGGCGTGCCGTACACCGCGCCGAACTTCGACGGTGGCTTGCCGGCGGACAGCCTCACGCTCGCGCTCGCGGGGATGCGCGCCGACATCGTCGGGCACTAGCGCGTGTTCCACCGCCCCCACCTCGACCCATCGCGCTCGTGCATCGTCTCCTGCGCGTTGTCCGGCGTCGTCGCGAACCGCGCGCAGTGCCCCGCGATCCCGTACACCCCCGAGGAGTACGCCCAGGAGGCCCGGCGTGCCTACGAGGCCGGCGCCGTGTCGGTGCACATCCACGCCCGGTCCCCCGACGGCGTGCCCAGCTTCGCGATCGAGGACTACCGGAACATTCGGGACGCCATCGTCGCCCAGTGCCCCGTGATCATCAACTTCTCGACGGGCGCGGTCGGCGTGTCGGTCGAGGAGCGCGTGGCGTACCTGCGGGCGGTCAAGCCCGCCGTCGCTGCGCTGAACATGGGCTCGATGAACTACGCCAAGTACAACGCGGTGAAGAAGAAGTTCGTGTTCGACTTCTTGTTCCCGAACCCGCACGCGGAGATCATCGCGTTCGTCACCGCGATGCGCGAGGAGAAGATCCGGCCGGAGATGGAGTGTTTTGACCTCGGCCACGTAGGCAGCGCGCGGGTCTTGGCTGACATGGGCTTGGTCGACGCGCCATTCCAGCTGAGCCTGGTGATGGGGGTCGTCGGCGGGATCCCGAACACGACCGAGAACCTGGTGCACATGGCGAACCAGCTCCCCGACGGCGCTGAGTGGCAGGTGGTGGGCATCTCGCACGACCAGTGGCGGCTGTGCGCGGCGGCCGGCGCGCTGGGGGGCAACGTGCGCGTCGGGCTCGAGGACAACTTCTACGTGACGGACGGGCGGATGGCGGCGTCCAACGGCGAGCTGGTGGCCAAGGTCGTGCGGATGATGCGTGACCAAGGCCGGAAGATCGCGAGCGTAGACGAGGCGCGGGTGCGTCTCGCGACCACCTGGACGTAGGTCCGGCGCCTTAGAAAAACATGCTCGTGAGCAGGTAGTTCGCGACGAAGAACCCCAGGGAGGCGTGCACGACCGTGTCGTTCACGCCCTTACCTACGCCCGCCGCCCCGCCGGTAGCGTAGAAGCCGTGCCAGCACGCCGTGATCCCGATGATGAACCCGAAGACCATCGTCTTGATCAGCCCGCCCACGAGGTCGAACGGCTGGGTGAACTTCCACAGGTGATCGAGGAACACCCCTGCGTTCTCGCCCTGGATGCACACGGCCATCGTGAACCCCCCGGCGAGCCCGGCGATCGCGCCCGCGACGTCGAGCAGCGGGCACGCGAGGACGAGGGCGGCCACGCGCGGTGCGACGTGCCAGCGGATCGCGTCCACGGCCATCACCTCGGTGGCGTCGAGCTCCTCCTTGATGCGCATCGCGCCGAGCTCTGCGGCGAACGCGCTCCCGCCCTGGGCTGCGACGAGCACGCTCGCGAGCACCGGGGCGAGCTCACGCAGCACCGCGACAGTGATCAGCGAGGGCAAGAGGCGCTGGGCGCCGAAGAGGTTGAAGATCGACAGCCCCTGGAGCGCGATGACCATGCCGAACGGGAAGGTGACCGCCATGACCGGGGCGATGCACCGGGTCGTGACCAGCCACGTGTGTCGGAAGAAGTCCTTCGCGTTCCACGGTGGCGTCAGGATGCGCCACCCCACGGCGCCCATGAAGATGCCGAACCGGCCGACGCGCGTGAGAAGATCGGCGAGGGCGGTGAGCATCCTGCTCCGGCTTGGATAAGCCGCGCTGCATGAACCGTCCTCTCCGCCCCGTCGCGCGCAGCCGCTCGTCGCTGCGTACCCTCGCGCTCCTGCTCCTCGCGGGTTCGCCTACGTTCGCCTACGCCGAGACCCTCTGGGCCCGCGTCGCCGCCGATGGCGCGCGCTGGCCCGACGCACCGACACCCGTCAGCGTCCACCTGGTCGTGAACGACGAGGTCGAGGTGCTCGTCAAGCAAGGCGCCCGGGTGCGCGTCCGGAAGGGCACCGACTTCGGCTGGGTGGACGCGTCGACGCTCACCGACGTGGCGCCCGCCGTCGTGGCGCCGGTGGGCGACTTGCCCGGGTTGCCTACCGCCCCCTGATCACGTCGCCGCGCGGGGTCGACGGCGCCGCAGAGCGCGCGTGCAGGCGCTTCAGCGCAGGCCCAGGAGGGCTACGGCGACGGTGACTCCGAGTGCGAGCTGAAGTACGGTGTCGAGCATGGCCCCTTCAAATGCCACCGAATCTTGACTTCTGCAACAACATTTGCCCTGGTTTTTTGTCGCATGCTGACAGGTCGGTTCGCGGAACGTGTCCAGGGGCTGCCGCTCTTGGGGATCGGGGTCAGCACCGAGTACGGTGCGGGCGACCAGCCGGGCGCGCTGGACCTGGCGGCGGCCGAGGCGGCGCTTGGCGTCGGGTTCCTCGAGGTCGGGGTCGAGGTCGACCGGGGGCTTGACGTGCACGCGCGCACCTGGGCGGGGCGCGGCCGCACGACCTACCACTTTCTCGACGTGAACTTGCACGAGCTCGGGGACTTCGACGCCGCCTGGCTCGACGGCGTTCGCCGGACGGTGCAGGAGCTGCGCCCGGCGTGGCTCTGTGGGGACGCGGGGACCTGGCACTTCGGGGCACGGGAGCGCGGCCACATGCTGCTCTTGCCCCCGGTGCTGACCGGGAGCGCGGTCGCCCCGCTGGTGCGCGGGGTGTGCAGGCTGCGCGAGGAGACCGGCCTCGAGGTGTTGCCGGAGAACCCGCCGGGCACGGCGTTCGTCGGCGACCTGCACCTGCTCGACTTCTTCGCCCGGGTCGTGGACGACGCCGACACGGGCATGCTGCTCGACTGCGCCCACCTGGCGATCTACCAGCGGCTCTCCGGCCGGGACGCGCTCGATGGCCTGGACGGGTTCCCGTTGGACCGCGTCGTCGAGCTGCACGTCGCCGGCGGGTCGGTCCGAGACCACGGGGGCTTCCAGTTCGTCGAGGACGACCACTCGCCCCGCGTGCTCGACGACACGTGGCGGATTGTCGAGCACGTGCTCGCTCGTGCAGTGAACGTGAAGGCGGTGGTGGTCGAGTGCGAGCGGAACGCGATCGACGCCGTGCGCCCGGTGTTCACGCGCGTCCGCGAGGCCTGGGGTGCGCGCGCGACCCGGGGCCCCGGGCGAGGTGTGCCGAGCGTCGGCGCCGGCGGCCCCGGGCGAGGTGTGCCGAGCGACGGTATCGGTAGCCCGACGGCGCGCATGGAGATCGACGCCGTCTCGCTCGAGCGGGTGGCGCTCTTGCTCCACCACGGCGTCGATGCTCGCGTCTCCCTCGGCCAGGCCGAGCGCGACCTGCTCGACGCCGTCGACGCGCGGGGCTTCGAGGTCGACCCGTTCCGGCGCGGACGTGTGCTGGCCGCGCTGTTGGACGAGTTCCCGTTCACCGTGGCGCACCTCGGCCAGGGCGTCTTGGACGAGGTGTTCACGTCCGGCGCGTTCTCGGAGTGCGTGCTCGGGCGGGGTTCGCTCGCGCACAGCTTCGCCGAGCGCGTGCGTCACAGGAGCCCGTGGGCCGAGCTCGAGGGTGCGATCGCTCGCAGCCGGCGCCCGCCGGAGGGGGTGCTCGGCGCCGGTGTCGCGGCGTTCACCGCGCCTGCGCACCTGCCAGCCGCCTGGGCCGTCCAAAAGCCTACGCACGACGACGTGCTCGCCGGCTGGACACCGCCGCCCGCTGACTCGCCCACGGGGCGCTTCCTCGTCGAGGCAGGGGGGATCGTCGAGGCGCCCGACGCGCTGTACGCCGTGCTGGATCACGCACGCTCGGCGCGCTCACTCGCCGAGCTGCTCAGCGCGGACGTGGACCAGGGAGACATCCAGGACCTCGTCGACCAAGGCCTGCTGCGCGGGGAGTAGCGCCGCGACTACTGGTCGCGGACGTCCATCTTGCCATCGCCGTCGTTGTCCTTGCCGGTCTTGACGACCGCGCCCTTCTCGTCCAGGTACTCCCAGAAGTCGACCCGGCCGTCGGAGTTCGTGTCGCGCTCTTTGCGACGCACCTTGCCGGACTCGTAGTACTTGAACAGGTCGAACGTGCCATTCCAGTCCGTGTCGATCTCCGAGTAGGACCGATTGCCGCTGATGTAGTGGTCTACCCAGTCCGCCCGGCCGTCGAAGTCACCGTCCATCTCTTCCTGGACACGCAGTCCGGCGTCGTCGAAGGCCGTCCGTACATCAATCTTCCCGTCGCGGTTCAGGTCCGTCTCCTTGCGCATCAGGAGCCGACTCGCGCCGTCGCGGTCGCGCCAGTAGTTGGTGACCTCGGACTTGCCATCGCCGTTCAGGTCCACCTGCTCCTCGGTGAGGCCGTCCGCGGTCGGCTTCGAGCTCAGCACCTGGGCGGTGCCCGTGCTCGACCCCACGGTCGTCGTCGTCGTGTCGGTAGTGGTGGGCTTGGTCTTCTTGGCCCCCATCATGATGAGGCAGAGGGGGATCAGCAGCAGCGCGCGGGAACGCATGGACACTCCGGAAGGGGCCGTAAACGGCGAGGGCTGTCGTATCCCGTCTGCGTATCCGATGCGGCGCTGCACGCGCAATGGGCGGACAAACCCCGCTCCGCGATGGTGTTCCCGTGATACGGCCGTGCGGCTTGGAGCCTCGCTTGTCCACCCCTGGAGCACCCGCTGAACGCCGAAAGCACCTGCTGCTCGTCGACGATGAGCCTGTCATTTTGCAGGTGTTGAAGGCCGTGTTCGACGGGGAGCCGTACCGGCTGACGAGCGTCGCGAACGGGAAGGATGCGTTGGCGGTCATCGCCACCGGAAACGTCGACCTCGTGATCACCGACAAGAACTTGCCGGACGTGAGCGGGATCGAGATCCTCCGCGCCGCCAAGGCGAAGGAGCCTCTGATCGAGGTCATCATCCTCACGGGCTACGGATCGCTGGACACCGCGCTGTCGGCGCTGGAGCTCGACGCGTTCGACTACGTGCTCAAGCCGCTGAACAACGTCTTCGACATCCGCAACAAGGTGCGCAAGGCGGACCAGAAGCAGCAGATGGCGCTCGAGAACAGGCGCCTCATCGCCGAGCTCTCCCGGAAGAACACCGAGCTCGAGTCCGCGTTGGAGGAGGCCCGTGGCCTCCAGGCAGAGCTGATCCAGTCCGAGAAGCTCGCTGGGATCGGCACGCTCGCGGCCGGCATCGCCCACGAGATCTCGTCGCCGCTGTTCGGGATCCTGGGGCTCGCTGAGGCCATCACGGACGAGCAGGACTTGGCCCTCGCGCAAGGCTACGCGCGGGACGTCGTCGAGTACTGCCGCACGATCCGCGACATCGTCGTGGACCTGTCGAGCTACTCCCGGTCGGCTACGC
Organism: Bifidobacterium breve; assembly: GCA_943328795.2. Classification (GTDB taxonomy): domain Bacteria; phylum Myxococcota_A; class UBA796; order UBA796; family SXON01; genus CAIUMM01. The sequence goes on along the minus strand of CALQBK020000145.1, from coordinate 4,952 downwards.
ACGAGTACCTGACGTCCGTGGAGCTCTCGAAGGTGATCGGCGATGCCCTCAAGCTCGTCGAGCGGTCCGCCCCAGTCGAGAACGTGACGTTCAAGACCGAGATTGAGCCGGGGCTGTACCTGAACGCCCGGACGAACGAGATCCAGCAGATCTTCGTGAACTTGATCAAGAACGCCGCCGAGGCGGTGAACGACCCGCGCACGGACGGCGAAGGGCGGGTCGAGGTGAAGGCGGGGCGCACCGACGGGTTCGTCTGGGCCCGGGTCGAAGACAACGGGCCCGGCATCCCCGAGGACCGGGTGAGGCTGATCTTCGACCCGTTCTACACCACGAAGCCGGCGGGCAAGGGCACGGGGCTCGGGCTCAACATCGTGTACCGGATCATGACGAAGTACCGCGGCCAGGTGCAGGTGCAGAGCAAGGCGGGGGAGGGGACCACGTTCTCGCTCCGGTTCCCGGTCGAGAGCCGGCAGTAGGGCGCCGTGCGGCTCGGGCTGCGACTCGGGCTGATCCTCGCGCTCGTTGGCGTGCTCCCGCTCGTCGGGCTCGCCCTCGCAGCGAGCGGGGCGGCGCGCTCTTGGCTGGTCAACGCGAGCGTCGAGTTCCAGGTCGAGACGGCCGAGATGCTCGCGTCGGTGATCGCGCGGCAGCTGGCGGACACCGAGCGGGTGCTGCAGAGCCAACTGGCGAACTTCGCGCTCGCGAACGCCTCGCCCCAGGTGCAGCAGGCGTTCTTGATCTCGACGTACCGGCTGTTTCCGGAGCTCGACGCCACGTTCTTGCTCGACGACGCAGGCGGGGACATCGTCCCGCCGGTGTACCAGTCGGTGAACGACGCGCTCCAGGTCCCGGGGCACGAGCAGTTCGCGCCCGCGCGCCTCTCCGCGATCCGCGCCGCGCTGCCCGGCGCAGCGCCCACTGGGTTCGCGTGGGGCACCCCGCGACCGCAGTCCGAGGGCGTGCCTGCCTCGCTCACCGGCCTGGTCGCGCCCGTCGACGGAGCCGGCCCCCGGCTCGGCGTGGAGGTCTCGCTCTCCGCGGTCGCGTCCCGCCTCCGCGCGATCGCCCGCGAGGACCGCGAGGTCGTGCTCTTCTCGCTCGAGGGCGTCACGCTCCTGCAGGCCGGCCCCCACGGGGTGGTCGATCCCGAGTCGTTCCGTCCGCTCCTGGGCACCATCTCCGCGGACCTGCGCTACCGGGGGCGAGATGGGCAGGAGACGCTCGGCGCCCTGGCTCGGGTGCCGGGGCAGGACCTGGTGGTCGCGCTGGCCACCCCGGTGGAGTCGCTCGACGCCGCCGCGGAGGCGATTCGGCTGCGCACGGGGTACATCGCGGGCGTGACGTTGCTCGCGGCGACCGTGTTCGGAGGCCTGCTCGCGCGCTCGGTGACGGACCCGGTGCGGGCGTTGAGGGACGCCTCGTCGCGGATGGGGACGGGGGACCTCGCGTCGCGGGTGGACCTCCGGCGCAGCGACGAGCTGGGTGAGCTCGCCGGGGCGTTCAACACCATGGCGCGCTCGCTGCAGCAGAACCAGGAAGACCTGGGGCGAAAGAACGTTGAGATCGAGGGCTTCAACGAGGAGCTGCGGGCCAAGAACGCCGAGATCGAGCGATTCAACGTGGAGCTGCAGGCCCGAGTCGATCGACGCACGGCGCAGCTCAGGGCAGCGCAGGCCAGCCTCGTGCAGTCGCGGCAGCTCGCGGCGGTCGCCGAGCTCTCGGCGGGGCTCACGCACGAGCTCAACAACCCGCTGGCGGGCGTGGTCGGCCTGCTCCAGGTGCTGAAGGCGCGGGCCGGCGGCGAGGACCCGATGCTCGACGCTGCCGAGCGCGAGGCGCTGCGCTGCACCGAGATCGTAGGCCGGCTCGGGCGATTCACCCAGGGGCCCTCCGGGCCGCGTGACGGATCCGAGCACGACGACGTGGATGTGCACCCGCTGCTCTCCGACTTGCTGTCCCTGCTGGCCGGCGGGCTGCGCGAGCGGCAGATCACGGTGCACCACGAGCCGGGGATCCTGCACGTGCGCGGCGACGAGTCCGCGCTCGGACGCGCGCTCGGCCAGCTCGTGGCCGCCGTCCGTACGCTCGCCTCGGAGGGGTCCACGTTGGACCTCCGCAGCGAAGGGCGGGACCTGGTGGTCACGATCGAGCCGGTGCGTGCGTCGTTGGACGACTGGCGTGCGGCGTCACTCGGATTCTGGGCCGCGCGCCAGGTGTTCGAGGAGCATGGTGCCATCGTTGAGGAGCCACGGGAGCGCGTGGGCCTGGTCCGCTGGGTGGTTCGGTTTCCGGGAGGCGAGCCGTGAGCGTTGAAGTGCGCGCCTTCTTGGCGTTCATCCTGATCGTCGCGCTCGGCTGGGTAGGCTACCAGGAGCTGTTCTCAGACTCCGCGGCCGTGCAGGTCGTGCTGCAGGACGTGCACGGGGACGTCCAGCTCCGCTCGGCCGGGGGCAGCGCGCCCGCGCGGGTCGGGGCCCAGGTCGGCGCTTCGGACCGGCTGGTCGCAGGCGCGGATGGGCAAGCGGTCTTGGCGTTCGGCGCCGAGAACCACGTGACGCTCGAGGCCAACTCGAGCGTCCAGGTCACGAGCGTCGACGAGACCGGCGTGCGCTTGTCCCTGGAGGACGGGCGCGTCCAGGCGACGGTGCGGCCGGGCAGCCCCGCGCTGGGCATCACGTCCGGCGGGCGCACGGTCAGCGCGGCGGACGCGGACTTCACCGTGGTTCGTGGGTCGGGCGGCGTTGGGGTCGAGGCCTCGCGCGGGGCCGTGGACGTAGACGGCGTGCAGGTGGCAGCCGGTCAGCGCATGCTGATGGCCGACGGCGCCGCGCCGATGCAGATGCCGGCGTCGGACTCGCTGCTCCTCCAAGTCGCTTGGCCCGGGCTGGCGCGGACGTCCTCGGCGACAGTGCGGCTCGTCGGCACCACCGAGCCCGGCGCGTCCGTGCGGGTGCGGACGTCCGGCGGCGACGTGCGCACCACCGCCGGCGCGGACGGCGCGTTCGCGGTCGACGCCGCGCTCGGGGAAGGCGAGAACGTCGTGTCTGTCGAGGCCGTGAACGTGTTCGGCCAGGTGTCCAAGGCGGAGTGGCACGTGGCACGGGACTCGACCCCGCCTCGGATTGGCGTCCACATCGAGTGACGCCCACTGCGAACATGGATTCGTATGCGTGTTCGTATCGAAGCTTTGTTCGTGGAGCAGTCTAAGGACAAACGCCGAATAAGTCTGATGTTTGCCCTGAATCGCGTTGGCATGCGGGTTGCTTTCTACCGGAGCGTCCCCCAACCGAATCGAGGCTCCCATGACGCTCTGGCTCACCCTGGTACTCGCTGGTCCCGCAACCTGGCAGGACGCGCTGAGCATGGAGAAGGCCGAGGACACCGCGTCCGTCGACGCCGACCACCTGGCCTCGTTCGTCCGGGCCAACCAGGCGGCGAGCTTCAACGAGGCGATCGACTGGTCCATCCGCACCAACGACGCCTCCGGCGTCCTGGGCGCCTGCCAGGCCGACGGCGCGGACGCCCGGCTGCTGGCCGCGCAAGACCGCGTCGCCGCGGCGCTGACCTGCTCCGACCGGGCCACCTGCACCGAGCTGTTCCGCGCGGTCCAGGCCATGCGGGCCACCTGCATGGAGGTCAGCGTGCCGAGCGTCCTGCAGAGCTGATGTCCGCGGGGAGCGGGGCGTCCGCGACCAGGCGGAAGCTGACGAAGCTGTAGCGGAACTCGGGGTGAAGGCCCGACCGGCACGCGCTGCGGAGGTCGCTCGGGTCGTCCCCCCAGGTCCCGCCGCGGATCACCACCTGCCCCTCGTCCAAGAACGACGACGTCCACTCCCGCATCCCGCCGCCCATGTCCATGTTGCCGTACACCGACCGGTCAACCGGGTAGCTCCCGGCGGCGGCGGGCGCAGGAGGCCCGGGGCGAGACTGGCGCATGTGCGCGAACGTCGGATCGAAGCCGTCTCCCCACGGGAACGAGCGGGCGTCGGCCCCACGCGCGGCCTTCTCCCACTCCTCCTCGGTCGGCAGCCGCACGAGGCGGCCCTCCTGGTCGGAGCGCCACGTCGCGTAGGCCTCGGCGTCCTTGCAGTTCACCGCCATCACCGGCCAGTCGCTCGCCCAGCCGGCGGGGGGCTCCCAGCCGGACGCCCCGAGGGTCCAGTAGGCGCGGAACCCCCCGAACAGCCCGCCCTCCCCGGGCACGTGGGCGGCCGCCTGGTCGGGCGGCATCGCGTCCAGGAACTGCTTCCACTCCCAGGTCCGAACACACGTTCGGAGGACGAAGCGGTCGTCGATCCAGGGCGTGCACGCGTCGAGCGGCTGCCGGGCGAGCGGGTCGCCGCCCAGGCGGAACGGCCCCGCCGGGACCAGCACCCAGTCGGGGCCGATCTGCGCCGGGGTGAACAGCGACACGGTGTTGCGGTGGTGCTCCAGCCGGCTGAGCAGGACAGGGTACGAGGTCGTCGTGTAGCCCGGGGCCGAGACCTCGATCAACCAGGAGCCCGGCTGCAAGCCGACCGCCTCCAGCGGCATCGGCCGCTCGTCGAACAGCTCGGGCACCAGCCTGCGCCCTCGCTCGACGAACCGGGAGATGCGCGCGACGGCCCCGTCGACGCCGGTGCGCAGGCTGACGTGCGCAGGCGCCTGCAGCACGCGCCGGCGGTGCCCGTCGTCGTGCTCGAGCACGCGGCGCCGGAAGTCCCCGATCATCGCCGAGTCGCGGCCGGCTTCGGCCTCTTCCATCCGGATCCACCACAGCGCCGCCAGGCTCTCGTGGGCCTCCGCGCTAGACGCGGGGTCGAGGGCGATCGCGGCGACCGCGCCCTCCGCGGCCTGCACCCACGCTTCGTCACGGCGCGCGGCCAACGTAGACACGCGCGCCTCGGCCTCCCACAGTGGGCGCTTTTGCTCCACGGGCGAGTACCCTGGGACCTTCGCGCGCTGCACGGCTG
>CALQBK020000144.1 GCA_943328795.2 Bifidobacterium breve | reverse complement strand
GAGAGCGGGCTCGCCGCGGCCGCCTTTGGCACGGTCCCCGCGGTCGTGCTCGGCGGGCTCGGCACGCTCGCGGTGGTGTGCGGCGGCTGGTTCCTCGCGCCCGCGCTGCGCGACGTGGACCGGCTCGAGCGGCGGCTTTGAGCCCGGCGGGTCAGCCCGAGCGCGGCCAGGTGACCGCGATCGACTGGTAGTCGAAGTCCACGGCGGGCGCGTGCTCGCCGCCCCGCGTGGTCGCGAACGTGGCGAACAGCGCGTCGAGCGCGTCGTTGAACCCGGCGGCGTCGGAGATGCCGTGCTGCACGTAGCTGGCCGACCAGACGCGGTCGTGCAGCCCCGCTCGCGTCAGCCGCTGGGTGCTGGGCACCACGACGTGCTCGGTCGCCCGCAACCGGTCCAGGTCCGCGATGGTCGCCTCCACGGTGCGGATCGCCCTGTAGTCTGCAGACCAGGCGCGCAAGAAGGCCTCGTACGCGTCCAAGAACGGCGAGGACGCGCGGTGGTTCCACAACGCCGCGGCGACGCCCCCCGCGGCGAGCACGCGGTCGATCTCCGGCAGCGCGCGGCCAAGGTCAAACCAGTGAAACGCCTGGCAGCCGACCACCAAGTCGGCCGAGCCGCCGGGCAAGCCCGTGGCCTCGGCGTCGCCCGCGTGCCACCTGGTACCGTCGGGGGGTGCGCTGGCGGCCTCTCCCGCGGCGCGCATCGCGGCGTTCGGCTCGACCGCGGTGACACGGACGGCCCCATCCACGCCGGGCCCGAACCGCCGCACGGCAGCCGCAGCCAGCGCCCGGGCCGAGATCCCGGTGCCAGCGCCAAGGTCGACGACCCGCCCTCCTGCCGCCCGCGCCATCACCGCGTCGAGCAGCGGGTCCGGGTAGGCCGGGCGCGCCGCGACGTAGAGCGCGACGGCGGCTGAGAAGCGGTCCCTGGGATCCATCACTGGCGTCTATTCCGGCGAGGATGCGGCGCTGCCTGACGCGGAGGAGCGGCGGACGGCGGAGCGCGTAATCGCGCTCGCGCAGCGAACGGCGGCGCCGCTGGCGCCGAGCCAGCCGCAAAGGCTGGCAGTTCGCGGAGCCCGCCCCCGGAGGCTGGCCGGCGGAGGCCAGCCGCGAGGGGGCCAGCGAGCCGTCACAGCCGCGACCGCCAGCACCCCTCCGCCCACTTCGGGGCTACTCGAACAGCCCTTCTTCGAGGCAGCTCTCGTCGCCGGCCTGGATCGCCTTCGCGAGGGACGTCGCCCGGGGCAGGATGTTCTTCGCGTAGAAGCGCGCGTTCGCCAGCTTGCCCTTGTACAGCTTGAGGTCGTCGCCCGTCGCGCCCGCGTCGATCAGCTCGTAGGCCACGCGAGCCTGCCAGACGGAGTGCAGCCCGAGCACCACGGTGCCGAACAGGTTCAGGAACGGCGTAGCCTGCAGCATCGCGCCCTTCAGGTTGCCCTGCATCCCGAGCCCGCCGAGGTGCATCGCCGTCTGCCCGAGGTGGTCACGTGCGCGCTCCAACGCGCTCACCTCCTCGTCCATGCGTTTTGTCGCCTTCGCGCGCTCGAGCTCCTTGTTGCACTCGTCGAGCCACGTCATGAACAGCATGCCGTTGCCCTGGCGCATCTTGCGGCCGAGGAGATCCATCGCCTGGATGCCGTTCGTGCCCTCGTAGATCGCGGAGATGCGCTGGTCGCGCAGGTTCTGCTCGACCGGGTACTCCTTGGTGTAGCCGTAGCCGCCGTAGCACTGCACCGCGGTAGAGCAGACCTCCCAGCCGACGTCGGAGCAGTGCGCCTTCACGATCGGCGTCATCAGCTCGACCAGGCCCATCAGGTACTCCTTCTCCGCGGGGTCCCCGTTGTCCGCGCGGTCCAACCGGTTCGCGACCGAGTAGACGAGCGAGCGCATCGTCTCGACCTGCACCTTCATCGACATGAGCATGCGGCGCACGTCCGGGTGCTTGTTGATGGTGACGCGGGGGGCGTTCGGGTCCTTGAAGGACTCGACGCTCGAGCCCTGGACGCGGTCCTTCGCGTAGTCGAGCGCGTTGAGGTAGCTCGCGGACGCGGTGGCCAGGCCCTGCACGCCGACGCCGATGCGGGCCTCGTTCATCATGTGGAACATGACGGCCATGCCCTGGCCCTCCTTGCCCATGCGCCAGCCGCGGCAGGTGCCGTTCGCGCCGAGCGCGAGCGTGCAGGTGGCCGACCCGTTGATGCCCATCTTGTGCTCGATGCCGACCACGAAGGCGTCGTTGCGCTCGTCCGTCGTCGAGCCGTCCGCCGCCACGATGTACTTGGGCACGAGGAACAGGGAGAGGCCGGGGGTGCCCGACTTCGCGTCCGGCGTGCGCGCGAGGACGATGTGCACGATGTTCTTCGTGAGGTCGTTGTCGCCGCCGGAGATGAAGATCTTCTCGCCGGTCAGGTGGTAGACGTTCGGGTCGTCCGTGCGCTCGGCGCGGCAGCGGTTGTCGCCGACCGCCGTCCCGGCGCCGGCCTCGGTCAAGCACATCGTGCCGGCCCATTCGCCGGCCATGAGCTTCTGGACGGCGAAGGCGCTGAAGTACTCGGGGCAGAACCCGGTCTGGAGCAGGTTCGCCGCGGCCCGGGTGAGGCCAGTGTAGATCGCGAACGCCGTGCAGGCGCCGGTCAGCATCTCGTGCATCGCGACGTCCACGACGTGCGGGAGGCCGATGCCGCCGAGCTCGGGGCTCATGCCGGCCGCCAGGAGCCCGCCCTCGACCACCGCCCGGTAGGCGTCCTTGTACCCGGGGGGCGTCGTCACGTTGCCCTTGCCGTCGAACGTCGCGCCGATCGCGTCGCCCTTCTTGTTCAGGGGCGCGAGGACATCCTTGGCCATCGTCGACGCCTGGTCGAGCATCATGTCGTAGGTGTCCTTGTCGAACTCCGCGTACTTGGCGACGCCCTTGAGCTGCTCGTGGACCTTCATCTGCTCGAACAGCACGAAGCGGATGTCACGGAGATCGATGGTGTATTCGGTTGCGCTCACGGGGAACCTCGGCAGTTTGACGGTTTTGGCAGCGCCCGTACCTGTCACGAGCGACTGAATGAAGGGTCATTCAGTGTAACCCGAACCACCAACGTGCGCCGATGGAGGCGCCGAGCCGCCGATGCCGACCCCCACGCCGCGAGCACTACGCAGGGACCAGCACGACGCCGTCGCGCGGGCCAACCTCGATGGTCACCTTGCCGTCGCCGCCCACGGTCCAGGTGTTCGTGCTGCCCTCGGGGAACACCTCCTTCAGCACGGTGCCCGGCGCGAAGTCCACGGGCATCGCGTTGCCCTCGTAGGCCGTGTGCGAGGTGTTGGAGTCGGACGTGTTGATCACGACCAGGACCGTCGACCCGTCGTAGCTGCGCTCGAACGAGAGGATGTTCGCGTCCTCCTCGCCGTCCACGCGGTCGGTCGCCCAGGTGAACACGAGGTCCCCGCGGCGCAGCGGCTCGAGGTCTGCGCGGAGCTTCGTGAGCGCGGCGACGTGCTGGAACACCTCGCCGTCCGTGTCGAACCCCGTCGTCCAGAGCGGCTCGCGGTTGGCGGGGTCGTTGCCGCCGGTGAACGCCTGCTCGGTGCCGTAGTACAGGCAGGGGATGCCGTCCTCGGTGAACAGGAACACCAGCGCGGAGCGGAGCGCGGGGATGCTGTCCTTGTCGAACAGGAAGCGCGGGATGTCGTGGTTGTCGATGAAGTTGACGAGCAGGTCGCGGGGAGCTTGCCCGGCGCCGCGCTCTTGGGGTGCCTGGCCGTAGTGGTCGTCCCGCTGGCTGAACAGGTCCTCCACCTTGGTGGTGGCGCCGTTGTTCTTGAAGACGTCGTCGAACACCTGGAACTTCTGCGAGAAGTAGACGACGCTGTCCACCTCGTCCGGCGCCGTGTAGCTGCCGATGAGCTCGTCGTCGCCGTCGAAGCTCTCGCCGAACATCAGGAACTTGTCCTTGCCCATCAGCGCCTCGTGGTCCCGCACCTCGGTGCAGAAGCGCTGCCAGAACTCGTGCTCCACGTGCTTGAGCGTGTCGATGCGGAACCCGTCGAGGCCCGCCTTGTCGATCCAGTCTTCGTAGACCGCGATCAGCGCCGCTTGGACGTCGGGGTTGGTGGTGTCGAGGTCCTTGAGCCCGCCGGGGAAGTCGCCGTGAACGACCTGGTCGAAGTCGCCCCAGTCGGTGACCCGGCCCCTGCGGTTGTACCAGGCGTCGTTTTGGAACTCGGGCGGGTTCGGCGGGACCCGGTTGATCTCCGGCATGTCGACCCAGCCAAGCGGCGCGAGCCCGCTCTCGCCGAGCGAGGTGTAGCCCTGGACGCCGCGCTCGTCGTAGGCGGGGTCCCACTCGGTCACGATGTCGACGGTGTCGCTGCCATCGGTCGAGTAGTAGGTGGTGATGTCCGGCGAGCCGTTGCGGTTGATGTCGTAGTAGAACAACTGGCCGACGTGGTTGACGACGATGTCCAGCACGAGCTTGATGTCGTGCTGGTGCAGCACGTCGGAGAGCTCGCGGAGCTTTGCGAGGTCGCCAAAGTGGGGGTTCACGTTGGCGAAGTCCTGGGTCCAGTACCCGTGGTAGCTGGCCGAGCCGGCGTCCTCCTCGACGTTCACGACGACGGGGGAGATCCAGACGGTCGTGATCCCGAGCGCGTCGAGGTAGTCGACGTGGTCGATCACGCCCTGGTAGTCGCCGCCGAGGTAGCGGGCCAGGTTGGACTCGTCCTTCGAGACGTTGAAGTCGTTGTTGATGTCGCCGTTCGAGAAGCGGTCCGTCAGGAGCTGGTAGATCACCTCGTCCCGCCAATCGTCCACGAGGTTCACGACCTCGGGGTTCTCGGTGTACGCGCCGGGGCTGGAGCAGGCCATCAGGAGCATCAGCATCTGCGCTGGCTAATCCGGGCCGGGACGCTGAGCGCCGCTACTTGTGCCGCCAGTCCTTCTTCGGGCCGCGGTTGCCCGGTCCACCCTTGCCGGGAGGCCCGCCGCGCGGGGCCGCCTTCGGGTCCTTCCACGCGGCCAGCTTCCCGCCCGGCGTGGTCGGACCTCCGCCCTTGCGAGGCGACGGCATGTTCAGGTTCTCGCGCGGGGTGGAGGAGGCGCCCGGCGCGGGCGGCGTCGCATAGTCAAAGCCCGGGGCCTTGGCCCGCGGCACGCCGTGCCCGAGGCTGCGCTCGAGCTGCCGCAGCGCGCCGTCGTCCTCGGGGCTGACGAAGCTGATCGACTCGCCGGTCGCCAGGGCGCGGCCCGTGCGGCCGATGCGGTGCACGTAGTCGTCCGAGTGCATCGGGAAGTCGTAGTTGATGACGTGGGAGATGCCGTCCACGTCGATGCCGCGGGCCACGATGTCCGTCGCGACGAGCGCGCGCACGGCGCCGCACTTGAAGTCGGCGAGGGCCCGCTGGCGCTGGGGCTGGGAGCGGTCGGAGTGGAGGACCCCGGTGCGGATCTCGAGCTGCTCGAGCTTCTTGGCGACGCGGTCCGCGCCGTGCCGCGTGCGGCAGAAGATCAGCACGGTCTCCATGTCCCCGCCCGCGGTCTCTGCGTCCCGGGTCTTCAGCAAGTGGCCAAGGAGCCCGAGCTTCAGGTGCTTCGGCACCTCGTACACCCACTGCGTCACTGTCTGCGCGGGGTTCGCCCTGCGGCCGATCTCCACCTTCTTCGGCGAGCGCTGGAAGTCGCGCGTGAGCTCCTCGATCTCCTTCGACAGCGTGGCCGAGAACATCAGGGTCTGGCGGTCCTTCGGCAACGCGCGCACGATCTTCCGGATGGAGGGCAAGAACCCCATGTCGAGCATGCGGTCGGCCTCGTCGAGCACGAGGTGCTTCAACCCGGTGAAGTTGCCATTCCGGCGGTCCATCAAGTCCTGGAGCCGGCCGGGGCACGCGACGATGATCTCGCAGCCCGAGCGCAGCGCGAGGATCTGCGGCTTCTCGCCGACCCCGCCGAACACCGCTGCCACGCGGACCGGCAGGTGCTTGCCGTAGATCTCGACGTTCTCCACGATCTGGGCGGCGAGCTCGCGCGTCGGCACCAGCACGAGGACCTTCGTGCCCTGGCCCTGCTTCCCGGCGAGCTTCGTGAGCAGCGGCAGCATGAACGCGGCTGTCTTGCCCGTGCCGGTCTGCGCGATGCCGATCAGGTCGTGCCCGGCGATCACCTCGGGGATGGCGCTCACCTGGATCGGCGTCGGGGTGGTGTACCCGGCGTCGACGACGGCGGCGAGCACCTTCGGGTCGAGCCCGAGGGTAGCGAACGAGGGGGCGGGCGTGGTCATGGCGGGCTTCTACGCTGTCGCGGGCGAATTCGCCCGCAGGCCCATAGTCGGAGCCGCGCTATTTCGGGATCTTGAGCTTCATGCCGAGCTTGAGCGCGATGCCGCCCTTGAGCACGTCCTTGTTGGCGTCGCGGATCTTCGTGTACTTGGTCTTGTCGTTGTAGTACTCGCCGGCGAGGCTGTAGAGCGTGTCGCCAGAGACCACGACGTGGGCGGCGGGCAGCGAGACCTTGTGGACGTCGCTGGGCACCGTCGGCGCGGCCTTGGCGATGTCGACCTTCGCGGTTGGCTTCGAGGGCGCCGCGGCCGGCGCAGCGACAGGCGCTTCATCGAGCCTCGCGCTGGCGTTCGCGATCGCCTGGATCTCCTCGGGGACCGGGGGCGCGTCGGCCGCGCCGATCACGACGACCGGCGCCTCGGCGACCTCGGGCGCCGCCGGCGCGGGGCTGCGGAACAGCGTGACGAGCCCGAACGACAGGATCCCGACCGCGGTCGCGCCCGCGGCGACCATCGCCGCGCCACGCCAGAGCGCCTCGCGGTCCTTCGTCTCGGTGACCTCGGCCTCGAGGCGGATGGTCTCGGAGCGCAGGTTGCGCGCTTCTTGGCGCAGGGCCTTGATCTCCCCCTGCTCACGGGCCGCGATGCGCGCGCGGTGCTCCTCGTCCTTCTGGCGGTCGGTGCGGATCAGCCCCTCCAGGTGCTCGCGGTAGCCGGCCGGGGAGACCGCGCCGGCCTCGACGGCGGCCTCGAGCCGGGCGAGGGCTTCGCCCGCGCGACCCTGGGCAGCGTACACCTTGCTCAACAGCAGGTGCCCGTCGGCGTCGTCGGGGTCAAGGCAGACGAGCATCTGCAAGCGCTGGGACGCGGGGCCGAGCAGGCCCTCGCGCGCGAGGTTCAGGGCCTCGTTGTACAGCGACGCGGGGGCGTCGATGCCGTGGGTCCGCAGGGTGTCGGCGATCACGGTGGGGGCGTCGTTGCCCAGCGGGGCCGAGGGGCGACCGGGTTCGTCGAATTGGAGGGCTGCGCTCATGGGGTACCTGCTCAGTGGACCCGCCGGGAGACGGGTGGTGGGACGATTTCTATAGCATGTCTTGACATGGCAAGTCTACCGTCGCAGCCCCCCTTTTTTGTCTCACACGCCGATCCAGGCCCCGACGAAGCGGCGCCCGATCTCCTGGTACCCGGCGGCCATGAAGTGGATGAGGTCGCCGGCTGCCCACGGCGGCTCGAGCAGGCGCCACCGGAGCATGCTCCCCGGCCCGCCCGTCACGGCCTGCAGGTCCCAGCTCGCGCAGCCGAACTCCGGCGCGACCTCGGCCTGCACCCGCGCGACCCAGGCGGTGGGCCCCCAGATGACGAAGTCGGTGCCGCTCACCTTGCGCCCGCGGTCGCTCGGCCCGACCAGCAGGCACGCCGACGCCGGCGCCAGCTCGCGGAACCGCGCGAGGCTCGCCCTGAGCTGCGTGCGGTAGCCCTCGGGGTTCAAGCTCGCGTCGTTCGCCTCGTTCGTGCCGTAGGCGAGCACCGCGAGGTCAGGCATCCGGCGCTGCAGGTACGCCCCCTGGAGGGCCTTGTCCCAGCGCGTCCACGACGACATCGTGCGCCCCGTCACCCCCATCGCGTCCACGACCACGCCCGGCCCGTCGGCCTCCATGTTGACGCCGAGCACGCGCACGGGCCCGTCGCCCACGGGCTGAACGACGAGCCTGTGCGGCCCGTCTGGCACGCGCAGGATCGTCATCCCCGGCCCGGTCTCGCCCTTCGTGGGGACGACCACCGGCGGGGCGCTGTCCACGGTCAACCGGACGCTCCCGCCCGTCGGCTGGAGCAGGTACTGCACCTCGAAGCGCGAGACCCGCTGGCCCTGGGGGTTGGTCTTCGTGGTCTGCACCCAGCCGAGGCTCGACGCGGACGACGACTCGATGCTCATGCCCGCGACGCCCAGGAGCCCGTCCCCGCGCCCGCCGGACCGGCGGTCGTAGTCGCTCACCCAGCTGCCCTGGGTGCACAAGTTCGCGTCGCTCGCGCGGTAGCCGGTCCACGGCGCGGCGGGCATCACGAACCCGTGGCCAGCGTCCCCAAACTGCGCTTGAAGCTCGCGGCGGATCTCGCCAGTCAGGTACTCGCCGGCCACGTGGGACGCCCCCCAGAAGCTGACGCGCACGACGTGGTCGCGCCGCGCCATCGCGTCGTACACCGCGTGGATGCGGGCGAGCGCGTCCGGGGACCCGCGAAAGGGCTCGAGCGGGACCTTCGCGACGTCGTACGCCGCGCCGATCTGCAGCCGGGCGCGGTCGTCCTCGGAGAGCTGGGGCTGCGGAGCCGCGGCGTCGAGGGTGAAGTGAAGCATCGGCCCGAGGTCGATCGGCGTGCTCTCGGTGGCGGAGGAGCCGGTGTTGGACACCCCGGGGGACTTCGCCGAGCCGCTGGGCGCGCACGGGGTGTCCGGCGGGCCGTGGGCGTCCGGCACGTCGACGGTGTGCACCCAGGCGGGCTCCGCGCGGGCATAGCTGGACCCGGCGAGCCCGAGAGCGACAGCGACGGCGACGGCGGTGCGGCTCACGGCGTCGCCTTCACGGGGGCCGGGACGGGCGCGGGGGCCGCGGCGGGCGCCACGACGGCCGGGCCGGGCGCGGCGGGCACGGGTCGGCTGGCCCCGCCCGCCTTCTTCCAGTCGTCAAAGCCCGCCTCGATGGCGTCGGCGAGCATCTGCCCGATGATGTCCTGTCCGGTCGAAGAGAGGTGCAGCAAGTCGGACCACGCGAGCGTCGGCTTCATCGCGCCCCAGCGCACGATCGCGCCGTCGCCCCCCATGGCCGCCCAGGCGTTCCAGAACGCGCAGCCCTCCTGCGCTGCCGCCTTCTGTTGCGCCGCGACGGCCCGCGGCAGGTTGGGCTTGGTCCGCGCCGCACCGCCGTCCCGCGTGCCCTGGTCGAGCGGCGTAATCACGAGGCAGCTCGAGTTGGGCGCGCCGGCCCGCAGCCGGTGGACCGCGTCCAAGTAGTACGGGATGTACTCGCTCCCGTCGCCCTTTCCGAGCACCGGCAGGCCGAGCTCGTTGCCCCCGAGCATCACGACGACGAGGTCCGGGCTGCGGTGGGACACCTGGTTGTCCAGGTGCCGCTTCCCGTGCTGCGTGAACGAGCGCGCGCCGACCCCGACGACGCCGAGCGCGTCCCACACCACGCCCGGTCCGCCCGTCTCGAGCACCATGCCGTAGAACGTGACCGGCCCGGACTTCCCCGCCCCGGCAGACGCCGACGTGAAGCCCGTCGTGTCGTCCACCACCTGCCAGCGGTCCCCGGTGGACTCGGCGAGCGCGGTGCCTCCGCCCGCGCCGCGGCCCGAGATGCTCGCCCACCAGTCCCCGCGCTCCGGGCCGACCTGGTACCAGAGCTCAAAGTGCTTCATCAGGAGCCGGCTCCCGTCCGCGAGCTTCGGGCCCGTGACGGTGAAGTAGCCCTCTGCCGGCACGGTCGTCGCGATGCCGCCGTAGCCGTAGCGCCCGCCGCCCCCGCCGAGCAGCAGGCTGACGGTCTGGAACTCGCCGTGGGGGGTCACGACGACGTCCTGGCGCACGTTCCAGCGGGGGTCCATCCCGGCCGAGAGGTAGCCTGGGCCCGCGTTGCCAAACCGCGCCTGGAGCCGGGCGCGCACCGTGGACGTGATGCCGTCCGCCGCGATCGTCGAGTCGCCCCACTGGCTGGCGCGGGCGGTGCCCTTGCCCTGTTCGGCGAGCGCCAACTTGCGATAGAACGCGTCCAGGCCGCGGTAGTTCGCGTCGACGAGCGGGGTCGGGACGCCGGGCGGGCGAGGCGTCAACGCCGCCGCGAGGGGGTCCGCTGGCGCGGTGGTCAGCGACGCCGCGACGGGGGGCGGCTCGACGGGGGCGGCGGTCAGCTGGCCGTCGTCGGACTCCACGACGCGCGGGGCCTCGGCGGGCAGGAGCTTCGCGAACACGGGGATCGGATCCCCGGGGCTCCAGGGCCGGAACGACGCGAGCGCCGGGGTGGTGTACGTCGCGGCCAGGCCAAGCGCGGCCGTCCCGAACGCGGCGAGGAGGCGGGGCATGCCGGGAGCGTCAGCGAACATCGGCACATCCAGGGCTAGAAGTCATGGTAGATGAACGCGAGGGTGTCGCCGGGGCCGTACATCACGCAGAGCCAACCCGCGAACGTGAGCGCAGCGCCCTGGACGGGCGCGGGCAGCCGGGTGAACGCCGCGCGCGCGCTCGACCCAGCCGGGGGGCGAGGCGTGCAGCGCGTAGCCGATCGCGAGCACCGCCCACGCGTGCAGCGAGTACCGCGGGAACGCCCAGTTGCCGTGCAACAGCTGTCCGGCCACCTGCCCCGCGACCCCGATGTCCGGCGAGCGGAACAGGATGCGTGCGAGCACCACGAAGTGGAACGTGAGCGCCCACCGCCAGCTCGCCTGGAGCAGGTTCGGGGTGTCCACCGAGTGGCCAGCGCGCTTCCACCAGCGGTTGATGCTGACTGCGGTGCCGTGCAGCAGCCCGTACAGCACGAAGGTCCAGTTCGCCCCGTGCCACACCGCCAAGATCACGAGCGTGATGTAGGTGTTCAGGTACGGCCGCACCCGCGAGCCCCCGAGCGGGTAGTACACGTAGTCTCGAACCCAGTCGGAGAGCGTGATGTGCCACCGACGCCAGTAGCCGGCGACCGACGTGGCCCGGTACGGCCGGTTGAAGTTCTCGGGGATCTTGAAGCCGAACAGCCGCGCCGAGCCGATCGCAAAATCGGTGTACCCCGAGAAGTCGCAGTAGATCTGCAGGCTGTAGGCGTACAGCGCGACGAGCGTCTCCAGCGCGCCGAAGCGGGAGGGGTCGGCGAACACCGAGTCCACCATGCCGATCCGCAGCACGTCCGCGATCAGCACCTTCTTCACGAGGCCGGAGCCGAGGCGGGTCAGCGCGTACGAGACGTCCTCGGGGTCGAGCCGGCGCGACGCGCGGAGCTGGGTGAGCAGCGTGCCGGCGCGGAGGATGGGCCCGGCGACGAGGTGGGGGAAGAACAGCAGGAACGTCGCGAAGCGGACGGGGTTGGTCTCGACCTCCAGCGGGTGCTTCGGGGTCTCGCCGCGGGCGCGCGCCCCGAGCGTACGACGGACGTCGATGACGTACGCGAGGGCCTGGAAGCTGTAGAACGAGATGCCGATCGGCAGGTGGTGCTTCGGCGGGACGGTGACGGGCACGAACACCGAGAGCGTGTCCAGCGCCCAGTGGGTGTACTTGAAGTAGACCATCGGCCCGAGCAGCGCGAGCGCGGCGACCGCGACCAACGCGCCGCGGCGCGCCTCGGTGACGCGCGGCAGGGCGAGCCCGAACGCGTAGGCGAGCGCCACGATGGCGAGCAAGAACCCCGTGTCTTGCGGGTTCCAGGCCGCGTAGAACACGATGCTGACGAGGAAGAGCCACGAGGTGCGCTGGAACGGCGAGCCCAAGAGCCAGTGGACGATCGCGACGATCGGCAAGAACAGGAAGTAGTCGAAGGTCGCGAAGAGCACGGCGCGCCGGGGTGCGAGAGGGCCAGGGGCTTGACGCGTCCAGCGCTATCGCGTTGCGGGTGTGGGGGCTCCGCCCCCACGCCCCCGGCGAGCCGGCTGCGCGATTCCTCCGCTCCGCTCCGGAGCTCGCTTGGCGGCTCGGCCTGCGCCGGGCTCCGGCCGAGCCGTGCCCGGCTCGCGTGCGGCCCGCCCGGCGGGCCAGCCCGGGCGCTGCGTCTACCACTTCCTCCGTCGGCAGTTTTGGTAGATCGGGCGTGGGCGCTATTCGCCCGGGGTGGCGTCACCGGGCTTCTCGTCATCGGGCTTGCCGTCACCGGGCTTGCCGCCGCCATCCTTGGACTCGCCG
>CALQBK020000143.1 GCA_943328795.2 Bifidobacterium breve | reverse complement strand
TGTCGACGCTGACCTTGACGACCTCCTCGAAGTCCTCGAAGTCCACGAACCCGTTGTCGGAGGCGAGGATGGGGCTGGAGAAGCCGTCCCACTCCGCCACGCGATCGCGGGCGTTGACCTTGGCGTTGTCCTTGACCAGCACCGTGGCGCCGTACGGGATGCCGTACTTCTCACGGATGCGGCCGCGGTCGTCGAGGATGTAGAGCTCGCCGTTGCGGGACGTGACGATGAGCCGGCCGTTGCGGTTCTCGACCACGGTCATCGCCTCGGAGTACTTGGCGTGGCCCGAGGTCTTGAGCTCGAGGTAGGACTCCGTCGCGCCGGCGGACGCAGCGCCGCCGATGTGGAACGTGCGCATGGTGAGCTGGGTGCCCGGCTCGCCGATGGACTGTGCCGCGATGACGCCGATGGCCTCGCCGACGTTGACGAGCTTGCCGCGCGCCAGGTCGCGACCGTAGCACATGGCGCAAACGCCCCAGCGCATGTCGCAGGTGAGGACCGAGCGGATGCGGACGCGGTCGACGCCAGCGGCGACGATGTTGTCGACCGTGGTCTCGTCGATGAGGCCGTTCCGGCGGACGAGCATCTCGTCCGTGTACGGGTCGGTGATGTCCTCGGCCGCGACGCGGCCCAAGACGCGCTCGCCGACGTGCTCGATGACCTCGCCGCCTTCGATCAGCGACTGGATCTCCATGCCCGCGTGCGTGCCGCAGTCGCGTGCCGTGATGATCGTGTCCTGGACGACATCGACCAGGCGGCGCGTGAGGTAGCCGGAGTTCGCGGTCTTCAACGCCGTGTCCGCGAGGCCCTTACGAGCGCCGTGGGTGGAGATGAAGTACTGCAGAACCGTCAGACCTTCGCGGAAGTTCGCCGTGATCGGGGTCTCGATGATCTCGCCGTTCGGCTTGGCCATCAGGCCTCGCATGCCGGCGAGCTGCCGGATCTGCGTGGTGGAGCCACGAGCGCCGGAGTCTACCATCATCCAGATCGCGTTGAACGAGTCCTGCGTCTCGTCCTTGCCCGTGTCCGGGTTGCGGACCGACTCGGTCTTGATGTTCTTGATCAGCGCCTGGGAGAGCTCGTCCGTGACCTTCGACCAGATGTCGACGACCATGTTGTAGCGCTCCTTCATCGTGATCAGGCCTTCGTTGTAGTCGGACTCCTTGTCACGGGCCTCGGTGGTGGCCTTCTCGAGCAGGCTCGCCTTGATGGCGGGGATGCGCATGTCGTCGATGCAGATGGAGATGCCCGCGACCGTGGACTGCTTGAAGCCCATCTGCAGCAAGGCGTCGGCCATGAGCACCGTCTCCTTGGCGCCGCACAGGCGGTAGCAGCGGTCGATCAGCTCGCCGAGCTGCTTCTTGCCGAGCGGACGGTTGACCAGCGAGAACGGCATCTTCTCGGGCACGATGTTGTGGAAGAAGATGACCCGACCGACCGTGGTCTTGAGCATCTCGCCCGCGCCTTCGAGGCCCTTGCGCTTCTGGTTCGGCTCCGTGTAGAGCGGAACCTCGCCCTGCCAGCCGAAGAAGCCCGCGGACGCCACGACCGCGACGAGGTCTTCGCCGAAGGTCTTGCGCAGCGCGGTCACGCCAGCGTTCAGGATCGCGAGGCGGCGCGAGGAGTTCAGGCGCGCATCGACGAGCACCTTGCCCTTGGCGTCCACTGCGACGGAGGGCGCGAGGAGCCCGACCACGCGCTTGTTGCCGCGCAGCTCAGGGAGCCGGTAGCCGGTCACCGTGAGGCCGGGGACCTCGATGACGACCTGCTCGCCAGGGCCGTGGCTGACCGCGGCGAGGCCGGGGACACCCTTGCCGTTGCCGACCGCGAAGCCGATCTGGCCGCCCTTGGACGTGCCGGCCGGGAGGGAGCCCGCCGCGGCGTCGTGGAACATGCTGATCGTCGCGTAGACGTCGCCCGCTACGGTCCCGCCGTCCACGGTCACCGCGACGTCGCCGCCGAGGCTCGAGACCTCGGGGATGATCGTGTTGGCGTCGTGGCGCGAGATCTCACCGCGGTGGAAGTGCCAAACCTGCGACCGGTACGGGCCCTTCTTGTCGGCGGGGAGGTCCACGCCGATGAACAAGTGCGCGTCCTTGAGGTCGGTGACGCGCTCAACGATGCGCTGGTCCAGCGGGGGCGCGGGCAGGCGGACGTAGATCGGGGCCTGCAGGTGCACCTGGCCAGCGTCATAGGCGATCTCGACCTCGGCCGGGGACTCGAACATCGAGTCGTAGCCCTTCGCGAACTTGCGCTCGCGGGTCATGTAGTAGCAGCCGAGGACGACGTCCTGGCTCGGCTGGATGATCGGCTTGCCGGACGCGGGCGAGAGGATGTTGTTGGTGGACATCATCAACACGCGGCACTCGATCTGGGCCTCGATCGAGAGCGGCACGTGCACGGCCATCTGGTCGCCGTCGAAGTCGGCGTTGAACGCCGTGCAGACGAGCGGGTGCAGCTGGATGGCCTTGCCCTCGATCAACACGGGCTCGAACGCCTGGATGCCGAGGCGGTGCAGCGTCGGTGCGCGGTTGAGCATCACCGGGTGCTCCTGGATGACACCGTCGAGGATGTCCCAGACCTCGGTCTCTTCACGCTCGACCATCTTCTTCGCGGCCTTGATCGTGGTCACGAGACCGCGCTCCTCGAGCTTCGCGTAGATGAACGGCTTGAACAGCTCGAGCGCCATCTTCTTCGGCAGGCCGCACTGGTGCAGGCGCAGCTCGGGGCCGACGACGATGACGGACCGGCCGGAGTAGTCAACGCGCTTGCCCAGCAGGTTCTGGCGGAAGCGACCGTGCTTGCCCTTGAGCATCTCGGAGAGCGAACGCAGCGGGCGCTTGTTGGGCCCGGTGAACACCTTCCCGCGGCGGCCGTTGTCGAACAGCGCGTCCACGGCCTCCTGGAGCATCCGCTTCTCGTTGCGGATGATGATCTCGGGGGCGTTGAGGTCGTTCAGGCGCTTCAACCGGTTGTTGCGGTTGATGACGCGACGGTAGAGGTCGTTCAGGTCCGACGTCGCGAAGCGACCGCCGTCGAGGGGCACCAGCGGGCGCAAGTCGGGCGGGATGACCGGGACGATGGTCATCATCATCCACTCGGGCTTGTTGCCCGAGGCCAGGAACGCGTCGACGATCTTGAGGCGCTTGGCGTGCTTGCGCTTCATCGCCTCGCTGTTCGTGTTCCGCATCTGGTCGCGGAGCTCGACCGCGAGGGTCTCGATCCCGAGGTTCTCGAGCGCGTTGCGCACGACCTCGCCGCCCATGCCGACCTCGAAGCTGCCGTACCCGTAGGTGCGGATGGCCTCCTGGTAGTCTTCCTCGGTCAGGATCTCGCCTTCCTTGAGGTCCGACTCACCGCGCTCGGTGACCATGTAGGACTCGCAGTACAGCACCTTCTCGAGGTCCTTCAGGGACACGTCGAGCAGGTTGCCGATGCGCGAGGGCAAGGACTTGAGGAACCAGATGTGGGCGACCGGGGTCGCGAGCTCGATGTGGCCGAGCCGCTCGCGGCGCACCTTGGCCTGGATGACCTCGACGCCGCACTTCTCGCAGGTGACGCCGCGGTGCTTCATGCGCTTGTACTTGCCGCACAGGCACTCGTAGTCCTTGATCGGCCCGAAGATCTTCGCGCAGAACAGGCCGTCCTTCTCGGGCTTGAACGTGCGGTAGTTGATCGTCTCGGGCTTCTTCACTTCGCCGCAGGACCACTTCTTGATGGTGTCCGGTGAGGCGAGGCTGATCTTCACAGCCGTGTAGCTGATCGGGTTCTTGGGCTTCTCGGAACCGGTCTGGATGTCCTTCATGCTGGAACTCCTCGCTCGAAACGTCGAGCGTCAAAGTGGAGAAACGGAACGGATTGGGATTCGCAGGTTCTGAGCGCTGGCCGGGGGCGCGGAGCGCGTCGAGCAGCAGGGCTACGCCGATGACGAACGTAGGGCTGGTTCAACGCGCCTTTCGGCGGTTCGGGGAATGTCGTATGCTTGAAAAGGTCGAGGGGGCCGGGAGGGCGGTCACGCCCCTACCCCGCCCCGCGTGGTCGGGCCAACCCGACCGAACCGGCGGCGGGTCGTTGGACCCGTCGCCGGACTGGCACCTACGGACGCATCGCGGCGTCCTTGTCTTCCTGGAGCTCGACGTCGAGCGCGAGGGCCTGGAGCTCCTTCACGAGGACGTTGAACGACTCCGGCAGGCCAGCTGCCAGGATGTTCTCGCCCTTGACGATGCTCTCGTACATGTTCGTACGGCCGAGCACGTCGTCCGACTTCACGGTCAGGAACTCCTGCAGCGTGTAGGCGGCGCCGTAGGCTTCGAGGGCCCAGACCTCCATCTCGCCGAGGCGCTGACCGCCGAACTGGGCCTTACCACCGAGCGGCTGCTGGGTGACGAGGCTGTACGGCCCGATCGAGCGTGCGTGGATCTTGTCGTCGACAAGGTGGTGCAGCTTGAGCATGTACATGACGCCGACCGTGACGCGATTGGCGAACGCCTCTCCGGTACGACCGTCGAACAACAGGCTCTGGCCGCCGCGTTCACGCCCGCCGAGCTCAAGTGCATTCTTGATCTCAACCTCTGCGGCGCCGGCAAATACCGGCGTCGAAGCAGTCAGACCCTTCTTGTACTTGGCTGCGAAGGCGCGAAGCTCGGGCTCCGCCGCGGTCTTGGCAAACTCGAGCACCTCAGGCTGTACGGCGAAGGCCTGCTTGACGTACTCGCGAAGCTCCTCCACTTCCTTGTGGTTCTCGAGCATCCGCCCGATCTTCTCGCCCATGCCCTTCGCGGCCCACCCAAGGTGGGTCTCGAGGATCTGGCCGACGTTCATGCGCGAGGGCACGCCCAGCGGGTTGAGCACGATGTCGACAGGCGTCCCGTCTTCCAGGTACGGCATGTCTTCGACCGGCAGGACCTTGGACACGACGCCCTTGTTCCCGTGACGGCCGGCCATCTTGTCACCGACGGACAGCTTGCGCTTGATCGCGACGTAGACCTTGACCATCTTGATGACGCCAGGGGCGAGCTCGTCGCCCTTGGTGAGGCGCTCGATCTTCGCGTTGTACTTGGCGCGGATCTCGTCTTCCTTGTCGCGGACCTTGTCGATCAGCTTGAAGATGGCGTCCTGCACCGAGTGATCGGCGTCGACCTGGATGCGCTCATACTGGTCGACCGTCAGGCGGCTTACCACGTCGGGCGTGAACGCCTCGCCGCGCGCCACGACCTCGGCCGAGGTTGCGTCGTCGAGGATGCGGGCCGCGGCCTTGTGGCCCTTGAGCACCCGCGCGAGCTGGCGCGACGCGGAGTCACGCACCGTGCGGAGCTTCTCGTCCCGGTCGCGGTGGATGCGCGCGACCTGCCACTGCTCGATGTCCGCCGCACGGGCGTCCTTCTCGACGCCCTCCCGCGCGAAGATCTGCGCGCCGATGACCGTGCCTTCAACGCCCGGGGGGACCTTGAGGGAGGTGTCACGGACGTCGCCGGCCTTCTCGCCGAAGATCGCGCGCAGGAGCTTCTCTTCAGGAGAGAGCTGGGTCTCGCCCTTCGGCGTGATCTTGCCGACCAGGATGTCGCCGGGCTTCACGTCTGCACCGACCCGGATGATGCCGCTGTCGTCGAGCTGATTCAGCGCTTCGTCACCCACGTTCGGGATGTCCCGCGTGATCTCCTCCTTGCCGAGCTTGGTGTCGCGCGCGGAGACCTCGAACTCCTCGATGTGGATCGAGGTGAAGTAGTCGTCTGCGACCAGCCGCTCGTTGATGAGGATGGAGTCCTCGAAGTTGTACCCCTGCCACGGCATGAACGCGACGACCGTGTTCTGGCCGAGCGCGAGCTCGCCCATCTCGGTAGCCGGGCCGTCCGCGATGACCTCGCCCTTGGTGATGCGGTCGCCCGCCCGCACGACCGGACGCTGGTTGATGCAGGTGTTCTGGTTCGAGCGCGTGAACTTCGTGAGGTTGTAGATGTCGACGTCGTCGCCGATCCCCTCGCTCACGGTGTCCTCGTGCACGTCTGCCTTGACCACGATCCGCCCACCGTCGACGTAGTCGACGAGGCCAGAGCGCTTGGCGGTGGTCGTGACGCCCGAGTCACGGGCGACGGAGCGCTCCATGCCGGTGCCGACGAGCGGCGCCTCGGTGCGGATCAACGGGACCGCCTGGCGCTGCATGTTCGCGCCCATGAGCGCGCGGTTCGCGTCGTCGTTCTCGAGGAACGGGACGAGCGAGGCGGCGACGGACACGAGCTGGTTCGGCGACACGTCCATCAGCGAGATCGCGTCACGGGCGACCATCGCGAACTCGCCACCCTTACGGGCTGCGACGAAGTCCTCGACGATGCGGCCGTCTGCATCGAGCTTGGCGGTGGCCTGGGCGATGCACGGGTCCTCGCCGCGGATCTTCAGCTCTTCGTCGAGGGCCGAGAAGAACTTGATCTCCTCGGAGGGCTTGCCGCCGGTGACGCTGCGGTACGGGGTCTCGATGAACCCGTAGCTGTCCACCTGGGCGTACGTGGACAACGACGCGATCAGGCCGATGTTCGGGCCCTCCGGCGTCTCGATCGGGCAGATGCGGCCGTAGTGGGTACGGTGCACGTCGCGGACGTCGAAGCCGGCGCGCTCACGGGTCAAGCCTCCCGGCCCGAGGGCGGAGAGACGACGCTTGTGCGTGACCTCCGAGAGCGGGTTGGTCTGGTCCATGAACTGCGAGAGCTGGCTCGACCCGAAGAACTCCTTGACCACCGCCGAGACGGGCTTGGCGTTGATGAGGTCGGCGGGGGAGAGCGCCTCGAGCTCGGAGAGGCTCATGCGCTCCTTGATCGCCTTCTCCATGCGGACCAGACCGACGCGGTACTGGTTCTCGAGCAGCTCGCCAACGGCGCGGACGCGACGGTTGCCGAGGTGGTCGATGTCGTCGACCTCGCCGTTGTTGTTCTTCAGGTTGATCAGGTACTGGACCACCTTGCGAAGGTCTTCACGGGTGAGCGTGACCTGGGCCTCGGGGAAGCTCAGCCCGAGCTTGTGGTTCAGCTTCTTGCGGCCGACGCGGGACAGGTCGTAGCGCTCGGCGTTGAAGAAGAGGTTCTTGAAGTGCAGGTCGGCGGCTTCGTAGTTCGGGGGGTCGCCCGGGCGGAGCCGGCGGTAGATCTCGATGACGGCTTCTTCGGTCGTGGAGATCTTGTCCACCGCGAGGGTGTCGCGCAGGAAGCTGCCGACGAACTTGCCGTCGATGTACAGCACCTCGGCCTCGGTGATCCCGAGCTTCTCCATCTCCTCGATGTGCTCGGGGGTGAACTCCTCGTTGCACTCGACGATGATGCGGCCGGACTCCATGTCCACGACGTCGTACGCGCTGACGCGGTGCAGGATCTCGGTGGGGAGCACCGGGATCGTCGCCACCTCGACCTTGCCCTCTTGCCCGTCGACCAAGTCCGGCACGGTCTTGATGAGGCCCGCGGCCTTCAGCTTCTTCTGCTGCGGCTTCGCGAACTTCTGCTGGTCCTTCACGATCACGTCGCCGCTGGCCGGGTCGAGCACCGGCACCGTGGCGTTCTGGATCGAGAGCAGGTCGAGCGGAGACTCCTTGAACCAGCCCGCGGCGGTACGGATGTACTTCTCGCGCTGGTAGAAGTGGTTCAGCATATCCTCGGTGTTGTACCCGAGGGCCCGGAGCAGGGTGGTCGCGGGCAACTTGCGCCGGCGGTCGATTCGGACGTAGAGGATGTCCTTGGTGTCGAACTCAAAGTCGATCCAAGAGCCACGGTTCGGGATGATGCGGGCCGTGAAGATCGTCTTGCCGGCGCCGCCGGTCTTGGCCGGGCCCTTGTCGAAGAAGATGCCGGGCGAGCGGTGCAGCTGGGAGACAACGACGCGCTCGGTGCCGTTGATGATGAAGGTGCCGTTGTCCGTCATCAGCGGGATCTCGCCGAAGAAGACTTCGCTGTCCTTCATGTCGTGGATCGAGCGCTTGTTGGACTCGGGATCGACCTCGAACACGACCAAGTTGACGGTGACCTTCAGCGGGGCGGCGTAGGTCATGCCGCGCTCGCGGCACTCCTCCTCGTCGTACTTCGGCTGGTCGAGCTCGTAGGACATGAACTGGAGCTCAGCCTTGCCGCTGAAGTCCTTGATCGGGAAGACCGACTTGAACACGGCCTGGAGGCCGACGTTCTGGCGGTCCTCGGCGACCACCTCGGACTGCAGGAAGAGGTCGTAGCTCTTCTTCTGCACCGAGATCAGGTTGTCGACCGGGACCTGCAGGGTCTTTGCGTAGGAGCGACGAAACTTGAAATTGTTCGCCAGCAGGTTTGCCATTGAGAGCTCCAGGGCTGCGGAGGCGCACCAGGGGGTGAACCTCGGTTTTTTGAGGAAAGGCAGTCGGCCCGAAGGGCCGGGGACGCGGAAACCGCAGCCGAGAGGCGGCGTTCACGCACGAAGGGTGGGCCCTTGCTCCGGCGATGAAGCCGGCCCGTCGGGACCCCGGGCGGGGCGGTAGCTCACCGCGAAGAGCCCGGCAAGCCTGAGGCTTGCCGGGAGGGCGAGGCGGGGTTGAGGCCGCCCCTGCGAACTACTTGACTTCGACCTTGGCGCCGACGTCCTCGAGCTTCTTCTTCGCGGCAGCGGCGTCGTCCTTGGAGACCGCGACCTTGACGGGCTTGGGCGCGGACTCGACGAGCTCCTTGGCCTCCTTGAGGCCGAGCTGGGTGAGCTCGCGCACGATCTTGATGACGTCGATCTTCTTCTCGCCGAAGCTCGTGAGGATGACGTCGAACTCGGTCTTCTCTTCGACGACCGCGACCGGGCCGGCGTTGCTGGCGGCCGCGACAGGGGCTGCGGCGCTGACGCCGAGCTCCTTCTCGAGGGTCTCGACGAGCGCCTTGACGTCCGCGAGCTTCAGGTTCTTGATGTAGTCAACGACATCGGATTGGGACAGGGACATTGTAAACTCCAGAAATGCAGGTGAAACAGGGACAACCCCGAAGGGTCAGGAAAGAGGACTATTCGGCCGCGGGAGCGTCGCCGCCGGCGGCTGCCTCGAGCGCTTCCTCGTGGGCCTTCAGCGCGCGGACGAGCTGACGGGGGCCTTCGAGCAAGGTGCCGAGCAACTTGGCGAGGATCTCGGGACGCGTGGGCATCTCGGCCACGACCTGTACGGCATCGCCGGCCACGACGCCGGCGTCGAAGTACCCGGCCCGGACCTTGATGGTCGCGAGCGGCTTCAGCAGGTCCTTCAGGACACGAGCGGAGGCGATCGCGTCGGGGCCCGACACGAACACGCCCGTCATCCCCTTCAGGTGCCCGTCGAGTCCGGCGACGCCCACGTCGTTGAAGGCACGCTTCGCGAGCGTGTTCTTCATGACCTTGAACGCCATCCCGTTCTTCTCGAGGTCGCGGCGAAGTTGGTTGACTTCAGCCACCTTCGTCCCGCGGATCTCAGCGATCACGATGAACGGAACTCCGTTGGTCTTCCCGGCAAAGTCTTTGACGATGACGGCCTTTTCAGTGCGGTTCATGTGTGCTCCTTAGGCCTCGACCATGCGGTTCAGGTCGTTGACGTCGAGGCGGATGCCCGCGCCCATCGTCGTGGACAGCGCCGCGCCGCGGAGGTACGTGCCCTTCGCGGTGGACGGCTTGAGGCGCATCAGGGTGCTCATCAGCGCGACGAGGTTCTCGCGGAGCGCGGTCGCGCTCATCGAGGCCTTGCCGATGCCTGCGTGCACGATGCCGGCCTTCTCGACGCGGAAGTCGATCTTCCCGCCCTTGAGCTCACGGACGGTCTCCGCGATCTGGTCCGGACCAACGACGGTGCCGATCTTCGGGTTCGGCATCAGGCCGCGAGGCCCGAGGACGCGACCGAGCTTTCCGACCTTGCCCATGAGGTCGCGGGTAGCGACCGCCTTGTCGAAGTCGGTCCAGCCTTCGCTGTTGATCTTCTCGATCAGGTCGTCAGCGCCGACGAAGTCCGCGCCGGCTTCCAAAGCCGCGCGCGCCGCGTCGCCCTGGGCGAACACCAGCACGCGCACCGTCTTGCCGGTGCCGTGCGGGAGCGCCACAGCGCCACGCACCATCTGGTCGGCGTGCTTCGGATCGACTCCGAGGCGCACAGCGACATCGACGGTCTCGTCGAACTTGCACGACGCCCCTGCCTTGAGCAGTTCGACGGCTTGTTCCACAGTATAACGAATGTTGGGATCCACAGCCTTTCGGTTTGCGGACCAACGCTTTCCACGGGTTGCCACAGTTGACTCCTGGTCGACGACCAACGGCGCCGGAACCCTCGCGGGTGCCCTCCGACGTGAAGGCCATCGTGCGACGCGTGGTCATCGGGGCTGGCCGGCCCCTCCCACAGAAAACGTCGCGTTGGGGTTGTTGCCTACTTCTGGATCTCGACGCCCATCGAACGCGCGGTCCCCTCGACCGTGCGCATAGCGGCGGCGAGGTTGGTCGTGTTCATGTCTGCGATCTTGATCTTCGCGATCTCCATCACCTGGGCTTGGGTGACAGAGCCCACCTTCTTCTTGTTCGGCTCGCCGGAGCCCTTCTCGGCCTTGGCTGCCTTGATGAGCAGCACCGGGGTCGGGGGGGGCTTGACGATGAACGTGAACGACTTGTCGGAGTACACCGTGATGATGACGGGGACGACAACGTTCTCAGCGGCCTGTGCGGCGGTGCGAGCGTTGAACTCCTTGACGAACATCGGGATGTTGACGCCGGCCTGACCAAGCGCGGGACCTACCGGGGGAGAAGGCGTCGCCTTGCCCGCGATGATCTGCAACTTGATGGAGTTGATTACCTTCTTTGCCATGACACTGCTCCGATGGGGATTCGGTGAGCCTGGAGATCCGCGGACCGCGGACTACCCGACTTTCTCGACCTGGGTGAAATCGAGCTCGACGACAGTCGGCCGACCGATGAACGTGACGGTCACCTTGAGGCGGCCGCGGGCTGCGTTGACTTCTTCGACCTTCGCGGTCACGGGCGCCAGCGGCCCCTCGACCACGCGGACTTCGTCGCCGCGCTTGAAGTTGACGGCGAGCTTGGGGCGAACTTCCTCGCCGCCCATCGCCTGCGTCAGGCGCTTGACCTGGTCTTCCGGGATCTGCGGGGGGATGCGCCCGCCGCCGACGAACCCGGTGACCTTGGGGGTGTCCTTGACCACGTGGAGGGTCTGGTTGTCCATCTCCATGTTGACCAGGATGTACCCAGGGAAGAACTTCCGCTGAACGGTGCGCTTCTTCCCGTCCTTCACCTCGACGACCTGCTCCGTCGGGACCATGACGGCCCCGAAACGCGGTCCGAGACCATGAAGCTTGATGCGCTCCTCGAGCGCGAGCTTCACCTTGTTCTCAAAACCGGAGAAGGTGTGTACGACGTACCAGGCCATGGCCATGCGGGTTCCCGGGGGTGACGGCGACGCGTTTCGCGTCGAAGATGCTGCGGCGACGGGGTGTCGACGCCTAGGCGGAGTAGAGGAAGTAGTCGGTGATTCGCCCCCAGAGGAGGTCGTACACCGACAACAGCGCTGAGAAGAAGATCGTAGCGCCGACGACGACGCCGGTGTTGTTCACGGTCTCCTCCCGGCTCGGCCAGTTGGCCGCGAAGAGCTGGACCCACACTGCGTCCACGAACTGCCGGGGGCGAGGGAGCCGCAGGAGCGCGAAGAACGTGGCGCCGGCTGCGATCAGCCCGAGCAGCCCGGAGGTGTTGATCACGCCGCCGAGGGACGGATCCTCCAAGACCGCGAAGGTCATGATCGCCATGGCCGCTTGCCACACGAAAACCCCACCCGCGATGCCCGCGGCGAGGAAAACGAAGATGGTAGCGCGCTGATTTTCCACGTGTGTCCTGGAGGAGACCTGCCTGGTGAAAGGCCCGGGGCCTTATCGATGCGGCACGTTTCGTGCAAGGCGAATCCGCGCCAAAAAAGCGGCGGGCCGGAAGATGCGAGGGCCGAACCGCCTGGACGGTTCGGCCTTGCTTGCTGCGCTGGGCTTCGGAGAGCCCCGCGAGCTACTTGATGATCTCGGCGACGACGCCGGCGCCGACGGTACGGCCGCCTTCGCGGATGGCGAAGCGTAGGCCCTTCTCGATGGCGATCGGGATGATGAGCTCGATCTCCATCTCGACCCGGTCACCGGGCATGACCATCTCGACCCCTTCCTTCAGCTTGAC
>CALQBK020000142.1 GCA_943328795.2 Bifidobacterium breve | reverse complement strand
GTCCGCGGGGAACAGCCTCCACGCTTCGCCGGCATGAAAAAAGGTCTCGCGCAGCGCGCCCAGCTGGGCGTCCCCGACCGCGCCGATGAAGCGGACCAGCGCGGCCTCGACGACCGGGCGCTGCGTGTCATCGGCCACGTGCGTGGCCACCCAGGCGGGGAGGACCTTCCGGACAACCGGGAGGGGGAGCGCCTGCAGCTCCTCGAACGTCATCTGCATGGCGGCGGGCTATCCTGAGCCCGTGAACTCCGTGACGCCATGATCCGATTCGCAGCCGAGAACGAGCGCGGCAGCAAGCTCGAGGCCGCCTTCTCGAAGCTGGCCTTGTTGGACAGCCTCGCGCCCGACGTCTGCCTGGTGCTCGGCGGCGACGGCACGATGCTGCGGGCGATCCACACGCACGGGCCACAGTGGGCGTACTTGGGCATCAATTGCGGGTACCTGGGCTTCCTGATGAACGACCTCGCGGGCGAGCCGGACCAGGTCGCGCGCTCGGTCGTCGGCGTGCTCGAGGCCGAGGGCTACGTGACGCACGGGTTCCCCCGCCTCCAAATGCGCGCGATCACGCCCAGCGGCGAGGAGATCGAGGGCGCCGCGGTCAACGACGTCTACGTCGAGCGCCAGAGCGGACAGACCGTACACCTGCGCGTCACGGTGGACGGCGTCGAGGCCGTGCACCGCATGGTCTGCGACGGGCTGATCGCCGCGACCCCCCTCGGGTCCACCGCGTATTCGTTCTCGGCGGGCGGCCCGGCCGCACACCCGCTGGTCCGGGCGACGAGCCTGACGGCGATCTGCCCCCACACCCCGCGGCTCGCGCCGCTCGTGCTGCCGCACAGCTCGCCGATCCACATCGAGGTGCTGGACTGCGACATGCGGCCCGCCCGCTGCGTGATCGACGGCCAGCCGCTCGGAAACGTAGAGCGCGTAGACGTGCGCGGCGCCGAGGTGAGCGTCCGGCTGTGCTTCCTGGATGGCCACAACTTCACGCAGACCCTGTTCTCGAAGCTGATCCACGCCTGATTAGCTGGTCTCCATCTCGCGCAGCGCCTGGTCCTCCACGCGGATGCGCTCGCGGAGCAGCAGCGCGTTCAGCACCGTGAACACCGCCGCGGTGACCCAGCAGCCGTACATGCCTGGCAGCACGATCCCCTCGGTCACGACTGCCACGTAGTTCGGGTGCTGCAGCCAGCGAAACGGGCCGCCCGTCACCCGCGCCAGCCCCGGGACGATGATCACCCGCGTGTTCCAGCGTGGGCCGAGCGTCCGGATCACCCACCACCGCAGCCCCTGGCACGCGACGGCGACCCCGAACAACGGGAGAGCAGCGAGCCCCGGCGTGCGGAACCCCGCCTCGGCCAGGCACCCGACGAACAGGCCGGTGTGCAGCGCGACCATCACCGGGTAGTGCCGCTGCCCGCGCTCCACCCCGCCGTGCGCGAAGCTCCACGCGGCGTTCCGCCTCGCGACGACGAGCTCGGCCAGGCGCTCCACACCTACGCCCGCGAGGACGAGCAGGTACCAGAGCTGCACGCCCACGATCACCAGCGGACCAGCACCAGCTCGGAGCAAAAGCCGGGCCCCATCGCGAGCAGCACGCCCCAGGTGTTCACCGGGGGCGGCTCGTCGTCCAGCACGTCGCCGAGCACGTTGAGCACGCTCGCCGAGGACAGGTTCCCGACCGCGCGCAGGCTGTCCCACGTGCGCTTGAGCGCGCCGTCTGGCAAGGCGAACACCTCTTGCATGACCTCGAGCACGCGCGGGCCGCCCGGGTGCGCGATCCACACCCCGATGTCGGCCAGCGTCAACCCATGCGCCGCCAGGAACCGCGTCGTGTCGTCCGCCAGGTAGCGCCGCACCATCTCCGGGACCTCGGACGACAGCACGATCGTGAACCCGGACGCGCCGATCTTCCAGCCCATCACGTCCTCGGTGTCCCGGTAGAACGCAGACTGGGTCGCCACGACCCGCGGAGCTGGGCCGCGCGCCGTACGCGGGCTCCCGCTCAGCACCGCGGCAGCGGCGCCGTCGCCGAACAAGCCCGTCGCGATCAGGTTGGGGATCGAAAGGTCCTCGCGCTGCAGCGTGAGCGAGCAGAGCTCGACGGAGAGCAGGAGCGCGACGTGGTCCGGGAACGCCCGGAGGTAGTCCGACGCGCGCGCGACGCCCGCGGCCCCCGCGACGCACCCGAGCCCGAAGATCGGGTTGCGCTTGATGTCGCCCCGGAAGCCCAGGCGGTTGACGAGCCGCGCGTCGATGCTCGGCGCCGCAACGCCGGTCACGCTGACGAACCAGATCGCGTCGACGTCTCGCGGGGCGAGCCCGACCTGGCCGAGCGCGTCGAGGACGGCCTCCGCGCCGATGTCCGTCGCCACCCGCACGAACGTCTCGTTGGCACGCGTGAAGTCGAGCCCCGCGTAGCCCTCGATGGGCAGGGCCAAGTGCCGGCCGCCGACGAGGACGTTCCGGTGAAGCTGCTCGATGCGCGCGACGTTGTGGTAACGCCCTACCCACGCGTCCCGGAACGCCGCGATCAGCGTGTCCTGGTCGGCGTAGTGAGGGGGGAAGGCGCGACCGACGGCGTTGAGGAACAAGGGGACCTGTTTGGGGGGCGACGCGGCCGTAACCCCTCGGCTCCTGGATACGAGCGCACATGCTGCTCGTGCTGCTCGCCGCGCTCCCCCTCGCACAGGCCGAGGTGTTCACGTTCGCGAGCGATCCGACCGCTCCGGCCGCGCTGACCTTCCACAACAGCTCTACCCTCGGGGACTTCCAGGGGGCCGCGGGCTTCACCGGCCAGCTGGACACCCGCGCGCTCAAGGGCGTGCTGACGGTCCCCGCCGCGGGCCTGGTCACCGGCAACGGGCCGCGGGACACCCGCCTGCGGTCCTTCTGCCTCGAGGTCGCGCGCTTCGCGAACATCGTGTTCCAGGTCACCGGGGTCACCGGGGACGCCGCGACGTTGCAGTCCGGCGCGGGGTCCGGCACGGTGTCGCTCCAGGGCGCGTTGACCGTTCGCGATGTCACCCGCACGGTGACGGTGCCCGCGTCGTTCTCGTATGACGGCGCCGTGCTGCACCTGGCCGGCCGCTACGACCTGCGGTGGGCGGACTTCGGCGTCCCGGACCCGTCCGTCGTCATGTCGACGCTCGCGCCCGACATGTACGTGGCCTTCGACCTCACGAGCACGGCGGCGCCTACGCCATGACCTTCGGCTGGCTCCGCAACCCGGGCTTCGACCTCTCGCTCACCCTCGGCACCACCGCCCTCGGTGGGCTGGCTGGGCTGTGCGTGTTCCTCCACCCGAACTGGCTGCCGTGGGTGCTGGTGCTGGACTTCTGGCTCCTCGGCTACCACCACGTCGTCGCGACCTTCACGCGGCTCGTCTTCGACAAGGCGAGCTTGGCCGAGCACCGCTGGCTCGTGACCTGGCTGCCCCCGCTCGTGGCGATCGCGACGTGCGCGCTGGCGCTCGGCATCGGCACGTGGGCGCTCATCGCGACCTACTTCTACTGGCAAGCGTGGCACTACACGCGGCAGGGCTGGGGAATGTCCAGGATCTACCGACGCAAGGAGCCTGCGACCGCGCTCGACGATCGGATCGACGCCGCCGTGCTCTTCGCGGTGCCGCTGGCCGGGGTCGTGGCCCGGAGCGCGCAGGGGTGGACGCGTTTTCTCGGCCTCGACATCGCGCTCCTGCCGGTGCCGGCGTGGGCCTCGCCCGTCGCGTTGGGGCTCGCCGGCGTCACCGTGCTGGCCTGGCTTGTGCGCCAGGTCACGCTGGCAACGCGTGGGCAGCTCGGCGGTGCGCACGCCCTCTACGTGCTCACGCACACGCTGGTGTTCGCCGTGGGCTACCTGCTGGTGCCCGACTTCACGCAGGGCTGGCTCGTCGTGAACGTCTGGCACAACGCGCAGTACCTGTTCATCGTGTGGATGTTCAACGTCAACCGGTTCCGCGGGGGCGAGACGCCGGACGCGCCGTTGCTGTCGGCGATCTCGCAGCCCGGCGCGCTGGGCCGCTACCTGTTCGTGAACCTGGCCATCGCGACGATCGTGTTCACCGCGATCCTCGGGCTGCCCGGGGTGAAGGTGATGGCGGTGCCCGCGGTGCTGCTGTTCTCGCAGGCGCTGAATTTCCACCACTACATCGTGGACAGCCTCGTCTGGAAGGTCCGGCGGCCGCAGGTCCGGGCGCACTTGGTCGGGGGGTGAGCGCCCTCATCCTCTCGGGCGGGGGGGCGCGCGGGGCGTACGAGGCCGGGGTGCTTCGGTACGTCTACGGGCCGCTCGCGGCTCGGCTCGGGAAGGACCTCGCGCCCGACGTGATCTGTGGGACCTCCGT
Source organism: Bifidobacterium breve (assembly GCA_943328795.2). Classification (GTDB taxonomy): domain Bacteria; phylum Myxococcota_A; class UBA796; order UBA796; family SXON01; genus CAIUMM01. Next base: position 7,930 of record CALQBK020000142.1, on the reverse strand, counting down.
CGGCGCGCTCACCGGCGCCTGGGTGGCCGCGCAGGGCATGCAGGCGGCGGCCACGTTGTCGTACTTCTGGCGGGAGCTCGAGCCGCACCACATCTACAAGATGCGCATCCGGGACCTCGTGTCGGGCCGGGACGCGTGGCTGCAACGGCGCACCGCGCTGGGCGGCGGCACGGCGTTGTTCGACCCCTCCCCGCTCTACGAGCACGTCCGGACCACGATCCCGTGGCAGCAGATGTACGAGCGCATCGACTCCGGCGCGCTCCGGGCGTTCGCCTGCGCGGCGACCGACGTCGCCAGCGGCAAGTGCATCCAGTTCACCGACGGCCTCGCCCACACCCACGTCCGGCCCCCCGGCCTCGCCGGCGACTCGCTGCGCGAGACCGCCACGACCACGATGCGGGCGGCCCGGATCGCCCCCGAGCACGTGCTCGCGAGCGCAGCCATCCCGTTCGTGTTCCCGCCGGTGTCCGTGAAGGGGCGCTGGATGGTGGACGGTGCCTTGCGCCAGAACACCCCGCTCGGGCCCGCCCTGCAGCTGCAGTCCGACCGCATGCTGGTCATCGGCGTGAAGCGCCAGAAGCCGGTCAGCGCGGTCGCCGCGCCACCCCAGGGCTTTGGCCCGCCGCCGACCGCCGCGACCATCGCCGGCCGGGCCCTGAACGCGCTGATGTTGGACCCCGTCGAGGAGGATCTGCGGCGCATCGAGCGTTGGAACGCGATGTTGACTTGGGCGGAGGGGGCGTACCCCGGGTTCCTGGACCGGCTCGAGGCCGAGCACCGGGCGTACCGGGTGGTCAAGAGCGTGCACCTGCGCCCGAGCGAGGACATCGGCCGCATCGCGGCGCGGCTGTACCCCGTGATCGGGCCGTCGTTGAGCTGGGCGAGCCGGCTGTTCTTCGAGGGGATCGTCGACGACACCGAGGCGGATCTCGTCAGCTACTTCCTGTTCCACAAGCGCTACACGCGAGAGTTGGAGGAGCTTGGGTACGCGGACGCCGAGGCCGCGGAGCAGGCGATCGGGGATTTGTTGGGGTAGCTAGCCCAAAGTGCGCGCGAGCACCCGATCAGCGCGCGAGCAGCCGGGCGACGAGCTCCGCCCGAAATTCGAGCAAGTGGGCGGGGACCGACGCGGCCGGCAAGTTGTCGAGGACCCAAGCCTGGACGTCGACGAGGTCGCGACTGGCCCAGCGGCCGCGCAGCGCGTTGAGCGCAGGCTCGATGGACGCCACGGGCTCGGCGACGAGGTCGATGGGGAGGGCCTCGACGCCGTCCGAAACCCGGATTCGGACGAACGACTCCAATCAGCGCGCCGCCGCCCGTCAGGGGTCCAGGGCAAGCCGCGGAGCACCCGCAGCACGCGAGCCTGGAGCGGGGTGAGGCTAGTCTCCATGGGTCTGCCACCGTCGGACCCGCCACTCCCAAAACGCCCGCATCCGGCCGACACCCGCACGCACGGGAGGCCACCGCTCGGCGATCTCCGGCAAGGATACAAAGCCGTAGACATCGTCCGGCTTGGCCTGGCGAAGCAAGGTTGCAAGCCAGTAGTCACCGGCACCCGGCGAGGCCAGACGCTCGCGAAACTCCGCGAGCGAGAGGTCCTCATCCCAGAGGAAGTACGGACGCCCACGGGCGTCGGCGAGCTTCTCTGGTGGCGTGGGGCAGAGCCATGGGCGGGGGGAGGATAGCGCGGATCGTAGGCACCTTGCCGCTGGGCCGCGGCCGAGGTAGGATGAGCCAACGGAATGGCTCAATGACCATCCTCACGCCTTGGCTGGTCCTCGTCGGATGTGGTGCTCCAGACCCTGAGCGCTCGGACGACACGGGCGCGCCAGACACCGGGAGCACGCCTGGCGACCCCGTCCCCGTGGACCTGGACGGGGATGGCTACGACGCGGGCGACGACTACGACGACACGGACCCAGACGTGTGGAACGCGCCCGACGAGCTGTCGGGGGACCTCGAAGGCGATGTCGCCTCCTTCTGCGAGGGCTACGGGCAGCGTAGCGTGAGCGGGGACGTGGACCTGGGGTACGCCTCCAAGGCGGACGTCGCCTCTTTGGGCTGCCTGACCGAGATTGGCGGGACCCTTTTCGTGATGAACTCCAACCTCTTCAACCTCTCCGGACTGGACGGACTGGAGTGGATCGGCGGGGACCTCTACCTCTTCGGCAACGACCGCATGACCACCCTCTCGGGGCTCGGAGCGCTCGCGACCGTGAGGGGGAACGTCGTGTTCGACCAGAATCCGCAGGTGACGAGCGCGGCGGGCCTCGAGTCCCTGCAGTCGGTTGGCGAAGGCATCTACATGTTCAACGACGACGCCCTCGTCAACCTCGCCGGCCTGGAGGCGCTGGCGTCGATCGGCGACTACCTGGACCTCCAGGACGACGACGGCCTGACCAGCCTCGTGGGCCTCGAAGGGCTGACGACGGTTGGGGGTGACATCCGGGTCATGGACAACGGGAAGCTCGTCAGCCTGGCCGGCCTCGACGCGCTCGAATCCGCCTCGGCCATCGACGTCGACAACAACCCGTCCTTGGCCGAGCTGGAGCTCGCGTCGCTCACGTCGATCGACTCCTACGTGTGGATCCGGGAGAACGACGCGCTGACCAGCGCGAGCTTCCCCGCGCTCACCTCCGTCGGAGGGGAGCTCAAGGTCTACGGCAACCCCGCCTTGGCCACCGTGTCCGCCCCCGCACTCGCCGTCGTGGGGGGCGACCTTTCGCTCGACACCGACCCGGCGCTCGCCAGCCTGTCCTCGAGCGCTCTCACCACGGTCGGCGGCCTCACGGTCGTGGGCACCGCCTTGTCAACGTTGGAGGGCCTTCGATCGCTTCGTTCTGTCGATGGTGACCTCTCCGTGCGGTGGAACCCCGGGCTGGCCGACCTCCGGGGCCTCGACGCGGTCACCTCCGTCGGCGGGGACCTGGCCGTGAGCTACCAGGAGATCACGAGCCTCGCGGGGCTCGGGTCGCTCACCTCCGTCGGCGGGGACGTCACCGTCTACGACAACGCGTACATGGCGACCCTCTCGGACCTCGCCGCGCTCTCGTCCGTCGGTGGGGACCTCTACGTCGAGCTGAACGCCAGCCTATGCGAGACCGACGTGGCGGACCTCGTCGCCCAGCTGTCCGGCTTCACGGGCACGGTCACCACCTCCGGGAACACGGGCGAGTGCACGCCGTAGCTCGGGCTACCCCGTCCCGAGCAGCAGCCGAACCGCGGTCACTGCAGCCACCACGCCGACGATGTCCGTGAGGATGCCGGTCATCACCGCGTGCCGATACCGGTGGACTCCGACGGACCCAAAGTACAGCGCGAGGACGTAGAACGTCGTCTCGGACGAACCATTGACCGTCCCCGCCACCTGCCCGATGAACGTGTCGGGCTTGTAGATGCGCGTCAGCTCGGCCGTGAGCGCAATAGCGCCGGAGCCCGACAGGGGCCGGAGCAGCGCCAGCGGGAGGACCTCGGGCGGCATGCCGATGAGCCGGCAGAGCGGCGACGCGAGGGCCACCACGCGCCCCATCGCGCCAGAGGACTGGAACATGCCGACGGCCGCCAAGATCGCGACGACGAACGGCACGATGCGCATCGCCGTCGAGAAGCCGTCCTTCGCGCCCTCGATGAACACCTCGTACACCTTCACGCGCTTGACGACGCCGAGCGTGAGCATGCCGAAGATCAAGCCCGGGATGATCCAGGAGGTGACGGCCGAGCCGTACACTTGGGCCGCCACGACGAAAGCGAGGAAAGCGCCCACGGTCAGCCCGAGCGGGATGAACTCGCGGAGCTCGATCGGGGCTTGCTGAACGGGCTCGGAAGGCGCGCCGCCCGGTGAGAACCGCTGCAGCGCCTTGCAGATCACCACCGCGCCGATGGTGTGGACGAACGTGCCAAGCAGCGTCGGCAGCAAGATCGCGGCGGGGTCCGTCGACCCCAGCGCGGCCCGGATGGCGATGACACCCGTCGGCAACACCGCGACGCCCGCGGTGTTGATCGCCAGGAACAGCACCATCGCGTTCGTGGCGGTGCCCGGCGTGCGGTTGAGCGTCTCGAGCTCTTGCATCGCCTTGATGCCGAACGGCGTCGCCGCGTTCCCGAGCCCAAGCACGTTCGCCGCGAGGTTCATCACCATCGCGCTCATGGCCGGGTGATCGGACGGGATGTCCGGGAACAGCTTGACCATTACCGGGCGGATCCACCGCGCCATCATCTGCAGGCCGCCCGCGGCGTCCACCACCTTCATCAGGCCCAGGAACAGCGTCATCGTCCCGACCAGCGAGAGCGCGAGCTCCACGGCGGCCTTCGCCCCGTCGAGCGCGCCTTGGCCCACCGCGGCCATCGCCTGTTGTCCGGGGACCCGCACCGTGACGTCGCCGTTCGGCGCTTCCGCGCGCACGGTCGCCCAGCTCTTGTCGACCTTCTCGACGGTCCCCGCATAGACCTGGCCGCCCTCGGTCAGCTCGACGGGCATGCCGGCCGTGAGGCCCGCGCCGGGGATCGAGACGGTCTGCTCGTTGAGCACGCCCTGGTAGGTCGGGACCCCGTTCCAACCGGCCACCATCACCGGGATCAGCACGAGCAAGTAGAAGACGACGTTCATGACCCGATCTAAGCCGCCCACCCGCCCGGTGTGTAGGTTGAAGGTTATGCGCGGGCTTCGATGACCCTGCTGTTCCTGGACCCCGACGATGCCGCGCGTGCGCCGCTCGCTGCTGGTATCGCACGCCACCTCGGCGAGTGGCTGGAGATGGACGTCACCGCGTACAGCGCGGGCGTTCGCCCGTCGCACGTGCGGCAGGAGGTCCGGACCATGCTGCGCGAGGTCGGTGCGGCGATCGACGGCATCCACGCGAAGGGGCTGATGGCCGTCCCGCTCGACGAGGTCACGCTGGTCGTGCGCCTCGCGCCAGACCTCCAGGTCAACTTGCCCGACGGCATGCGGGTGATCGACTGGCACCTGCCGGACCCCTCGTGCGCGCCGCCGGACGAGCGCGAAGACGCCTACCGCGCGACCCGCGACGAGCTGAAGCGCCGCTTGAAGATCCACTTCGCGTTGCACGGAGCGCCGCTATGAGCCGCATGATGCGTGACTGGGCCCTGGCCCTCGGCGTCGGTTTCCTGGTGTTCTGGCTGGCGGACTTCTTGTCCCACCGGTCCACCACCACGGCGTCGGGCCCGGCGCCCGCGTTTACGCTTGAGAAGCTCGACGGCGGCACGACCTCCCTGGCCGACCTGCAGGGCAGCGTGACGGTGCTGAACTTCTTCGCGACGTGGTGCGGCCCGTGCAAGGCCGAGATGCCGGAGTTCTCGGCGTACGCGGACAGCCACCCGGACGTCAAGGTCGTCGGCGTCGTCGTGCCGTCCCGCGAGGGCTCGCGGCTCGCCGACATCGTGCACCACTTCCCGATCACCTACCCCGTGATCGTCGCGGACTCCGCCGTGCAGCAGGCGTACCAGGTCGACGTGTTCCCGACGACCTACGTGATCCGCGCCGACGGGACGATCTCCGAGGTCATCCACGGCGCGATCGACAAGGACACCCTGGCCGAAGCCGTCACGCACGCGGGCGGGTGATCCGTGGCGGAGCACGACCGGGTCCACCTGCACGTGTCGAACTTGGCGCTCGGTGGCGCGCCCGAGACGGCGGACCTCCACGCGCTCGTCGCTGAGCGCATCGGCGCCCGGCCAGCCGTCGTCGAGGTGATCCGCACGTCGCTCGACGCGCGCGCGCGCCCGCCGGTGTGGCGCGGCACGCTGCGCGTACAGGTCGAGGCCGCTGACGCGAAGCGGGCGCTCGACGCGCCGGGGGTCCGGACCTGGAGCGAGCGGGACGAGGTCCGGCGCTCGGGGGTGGTCCCGGCGACGACACGGAAGTGGGACCGCCGGCCGATCATCGTCGGGGCCGGCCCCGCGGGCATGTTCTGCGCGCTTCGCCTGGCGGAAGCGGGCGCGCCCGCGATCCTGCTGGAGCGAGGCGGGCCGGTGGACGAGCGGGTCCAGAAGGTGAACGGCTTCTGGCGCGGCGGGGCGCTGGATGGTGAGAACAACATCGTGTTCGGCGAGGGCGGCGCGGGCACCTTCTCAGACGGGAAGATCTACACGCGGCGCCGGGACGGCGAGCTCGGCTGGGTGTTCCGGCGGCTCGTGGAGGCAGGGGCAGACCCTGGGATCCTCCAGGAGTCCTGGGCGCACCTGGGCACCGACAAGGTCCGCGCGATCTTGCCCGAGCTGCGCCGGCAGATGATCGCGGCGGGGGTGGAGGTGCGCTTCCACACCCGCGTGGACGCCTTCCGCGTGGTGGACGGCCGCTGCGTCGGGGTGCGCGTGACGGGCCCGGCGGGGGTCGAGGACATCGACGGCGGGCCCGTAGTCGTCGCCACCGGCCACTCCGCGCGGGACACCATGGCGGCCCTGTTGGAGTGCGGCGCGGTCGCCGAGCAGCGCCCCATCGCGATCGGCGCCCGCATCGAGCACCCGCAGGGCGTCATCGACACCGCGCGCTACCCCACCGGGCGCGGCGACCTACCCCCCGCGTCCTACCGCCTCGCGTACACCCCCGACAGCGGCGCCGCGGCCTACACGTTCTGCATGTGTCCGGGCGGCATGGTGGTCCCGGCCCAGGAGTCCGCCGGGCTCGTGGTCGTGAACGGCATGAGCTTCGCCGCCCGCCGCGCGATGTGGGCCAATTCCGCCCTCATCGTGCAGGTGCCCGTCGAGGCCTACGCGCCCTGGGCCCGCTTCCCCGGGGACCCGCTGGCCGGCATCGGCTACCAGCGCGCCATCGAGCAAGCGGCCTTCGCCGTCACCGGCAGCTTCTCCGCGCCCGCCCAGCGCGTGCCCGACTTCCTGGCCGGTCGCCCGAGCGAGGCGCTCCCGCGCGTCAGCTACCCGATGGGCGTCACCCCCACCGACCTCGCACGTGTGCTGCCCGCCCCCGTCGTAGCGGGCATGCGCGAGGCGATCCTGCGCTTTGAGGCCGAGATCCCCGGGTTCGCGGGCGAGGACGGCGTGCTGATCGCCCCCGAGACGCGGACCACCGCGCCGCTGCGGTTCACCCGGGGCGACGACCTCCAGAGCACGAGCGTACGCGGGCTCTACCCGTGCGGCGAGGGCGCCGGGTTCGCTGGCGGCATCATCTCCGCCGCGCTCGACGGGTTCCGCGTCGCCCAGGCGGTCACCACGTGCGCGTGAAGCAGGCGCTGCTCCGGGCGATCGCCGATCGGCTGCGCCCCGCGCTGCGGGAGCACGCCGACCCGCTGGTCCGGGCCGAGCTTGGCGAACGCCGGCAGGCGGTGGTGCTGGCCCGCGCCGAGATCGAGAGCGTCCGGGCGCCCCTCCGCGCGCTCGAGCGCGGAGCGCTCGCGGCCCTGCCTCGCTTCGACCGCCGACCGCTCGGCCCCGACCTGACCGTCCACGCTGCCCACGCCCGCGACCCGCGCGTCCGCGCCGTGTTCGCACGCCACGGGCTGCCGGACTGCCCCTCGTGCCCCGTTGGCGCCGACGAGACGCTGGCCGAGGCGGCCTTCTCCGAGGGCTTCGACGTGCACGCCCTGCTCGAGGAGCTACGCGAGATCGAACGAAACTCAGAGACTGAGCTTCGTTCGATCGCGCGGGGACCGTAGCCCGCGCGGGGAGCTGACCGCCTGGATCCACCGGATCGCACGAAACTCAGAGACTGAGGTTCGTTCGATCGCGCGGTCAACGGTCAAGCCGCCAAGCGGGCTCCGCAGCGCAGCGGAGGAACCGCGCAGCCCGCTCGCCGGGGGCGTGGGGGCGGAGCCCCCACACAAGCCGAGCCGGGCACGGCAGGCCGGAGCCCGCATGGGCCCGGCGCTGCCGCCAAGCGAGCTCCGCAGCGGAGCGGAGGAATCGCGCAGCCGGCTCGCGGGGGTAGAAGCCGGCGGCAGCCGGCTTCGGAGGGGGG
>CALQBK020000141.1 GCA_943328795.2 Bifidobacterium breve | reverse complement strand
CGCGTCCAGCAGCGCGCGGTAGCGCGCGACCGGGGAGAGGGTCGCGGGCAACGGAGCGGGGCTCGAAGTCGGCGTGGGGGCCGGCGCGGGGGCCGGCGGCGGCGGCGCTGCCCGGGGCGGCGATGGCGTCCACACGAGCCCGCCGGGGGCGGCGGGGGCGGGGGGGGCCACGTCAGGCCGTGGAGCCGGCGCCGTGAACTCCGGCCGTGCGACCGGCGCCGGGGCTGCTTGGCTCGCCTGGCCGACCGGCCGCTGCGCTACCGCCTCTCGCCCTCCGGGTCGCGGCCACGAGCGGCCGCGACGCCCTGTCCCCGCATCCGGCGCTCGAGATCGACGAGTCGGTCGACCAGCGCGCCCACCGGCTGCGACGGGCGGATCGCCACGAGCCGCGCCACGGCCATCTCCAGCACGAGCCGTGGCCGCGTGGATCGGGAGACCTGGTCGTGCACGTCCAACAGCACCTGGAACGTCCGCGAGAGCTGCTCGGCCGGCACGCCCTTCGTGAGGTCGAGGAGCACGCCCTTCTCCTCCTCCGAGACGTCCAGGAAGCGGCGCGCGCCCTCCGACAGCGTCGCGATCGTCGCGTTCCGCACGAGCTCCAACAGCTCGGTGGTGAACTGCGCGAGCTCGTACCCGTTGTCGTGGACGGACTCGATGCTCTCGAGGCAGCGCAGCGGCTCGGCCTGGAGCACACCCCGCAGCATCTCGTACAGGTACTTGCGGTCGACCAGCCCCAGGATGTCGGCGACCGCCTTGTCGTCATTGGCCGCGGCGCCGAAGCTGATGACCTGGTCGAGCAGGCTCTGGGCATCCCGCATCGAGCCTTCGCCTGCCCGGGCGATCATCTGCAGCGCAACGTCGGAGATCGCGATCCCCTCGGCGTCGCAGATCTTGCGAAGGCGCGCGGCTACGACGTTCGCGGGGATGCGCTTGAAGTCGAAGCGCTGCACCCGGGACAGGATGGTCTCCGGGATCTTGTTCACCTCGGTGGTCGCGAAGATGAACTTGACGTGGGGCGGCGGCTCCTCGAGCGTCTTCAAGAGCGCGTTGAACGCGCCCTTCGACAGCATGTGGACCTCGTCGATCACGTAGACGCGGAACCGGGCGGTCGCCGGGAGGTAGCGTACGCCATCGCGCAGGTTCCGGATGTCGTCGACCGAGTTGTTCGAGGCGCCGTCGATCTCGACCACGTCGGGCGACGTGCCGGCCAGGATCTCGCGGCACGGGCCACACTCGCCGCACGGGGTGGGCGTGGGCCCGCGCGCGCACTGCAGCGCCCGGGCGAACGCGCGCGCGGCGGTCGTCTTCCCGACGCCGCGTGCGCCGGTGAACAGGAACGCGTGGTGCAGGCGCCCGGACGTGAGCGCGTTGTTGAGCGTGCGCGTGACGTGCGCCTGCCCGCTCATCTCCTCGAGCGTCTGCGGGCGCCACTTGCGCGCGATCGCGACATAAGCAGGCGGGTCGACGGGGGTTTCGGCCACCAGAGGACTCCAGGTAGGACCTGCCCTTCGCGAACGCCGTGCGGGGGGTTGATGGCCGGGCACCTCACAGCCCCGAACCCGACGCTACCGTTGCTTCCGCAAGGATCTGGCGGGGTTCACGAGGGCCCGGTCTGCGAGACCCGACCATCAACGCCCCGCACGACGGGGCAACCTGCCTGTAACCGACCCGGCCGCGGACGCAACCGGCGCGCGTCGCCGTGCTACCTTTGCGCCGTCGAGCCCACATGACCCTCCGCCTGCCCATCCTCTCGCTCTCCGCTTCGCTCCTCGCGCTCGCTGGGTGCCCCGACCCCAACGGCGTGGCCGGGGGTGCCCCGGCGCTCGAGGAGCCGACGGCCGTCGGTCCACCACCCGTGGACGGTGCGCCGCCCATGGATGCGCCCCCGAGCGAGCCTTCCGCGATGCCGCCCGGCGATCCCTCCGCCACGGGCGCCACGGGGTCCAGCGCTGGGCGACCCGCGGCCGCCGCGTTCCACGTCGAGCCTGGGAAGGGCGTGCAGCTCTCCGGCACCGTGTCGTACGCCGGCTCCGCGAGCGGAACCCTGCGGATCGACTTCTTGAAGAACCCGGCGGGCAGCACGTTCCCGGAGCTCGTACACACCCTCACGTTGGCGGCGCCCGGCGCGTGGAGCGTAGAGGCGCCGGCCGACATCGGCGAGATCTCGATCGTGGCGTTCTTGGACGCGAACGACGACGGCCCAGGCCCCGGCGAGCCGGCGGGCATGATCGAGCGGACCACGGTCGGGGCGACGCCGATGGCGAGCTTGGACATCACGCTCTCCGACACCCCGGAGCTCGGCTCGTTGAAGCCGGGTGCGGGGCCGGGAGCAGCCCCACAGGGTGGCTCCGTCGCCCCGCCCCCGACCGATGCTGCACCCGCGCCCGGGGACGGACTACCGGCGGGCGCCGCCGCTCCCGCGCCACCACAGTAGTGACAGAACCTGCACAGCACGGGGCGGGTGAGCGATGAGCGGGCTCGTCGCCTGGGTCGACACCGCGCAGCCAGCGCGCGGCCGCGCCGCGTTCCGGCGGGGGCTCGCCGCAGTGGCGGACCGTGGCCGCGCCGGCCGCGTCGAGATCGAGCTCGAGGGCGGGTGGATCGGCGCCGCGGTCGACGAGGCCGGGGACGTCGGGACCCACGGCGCGTTCACCGTCGCGCTCGACGGGGCGCCGTCCAACTTGCGTGCGCTGACCGCCGAGCAAGCGGCTCGCGAGTCCGGGGCGAGCAGCCCCGCGGAGGTGCTGGCCGCGATCTTCACCGAGATCGGCGTCGAGCAGGGGTTGAGCCGCGCTGAGGGCTCGTTCGCGCTGCTCGCGTGGGACGCCGGCACACGCACGCTGTGGGCCGTGCGGGACCGGGCCGGCGCGCGGCCGATGTTCACGCTCGACGGACCGGCGGGGTTCGGGGCGAGCTCTACGCCCGGGGCGCTCGGCGCCGGTGAGCTGGACGCGGAGGGCTTGGACCGCGTGACGCGCGTAGGGCTGATCCCGCCGCCGCTCTCGACGTTCCGGGGGGTAGAGCGCGTCGCCGCGGGCTGCCTACGCCGGCGGGGCGCGACGTCGACGCTGGTGCGCTGGTGGGACGCTCCGCGGGGGGTAGCCGGGCGGGGCGGCGCGCTGGTCCGCTGGGTGCAGAGCTTGGAGTTCTCGGCGCGGCTGTGCGTACGGCACGCGGCGCGGGGCAGCCACGCGACCTGGGTGGAGGACGCCGCCAGCTTGGCTGTGCTCTGCGCGGCGGGCCACCCGGTGAGCGGCCCGGCGCCGGTCATCCTGCTGGACGTGGAAGGCGGACGCCCCGTGCCAACGCCCGTGGGGGCCTCGACGGTGCACCGCGCGGCCCTCGGGCCGGGGGACCTGGACGCAGCGCTCGACGATCTCGGCGCGCTCGAAGAGCCCGTAGCGAGCGTGGACGCGCTCGCGTGGTGGGCGATCGCGCGCGAGGCGGAGCGCCAAGACGTCAGCCGGGTGCTGACGGGGCGGGGCGTTGAAGCCTGGCTCGACCCCCAGCCCGCCCCCGGCAAGGGCCTCCTCGACCGCGTCCGTCGCCGTGCGCGCCCCGCCCCCGAGCTGCCCCCGGAGCTCGACGCCATCGTGCGATCCGCGCAGATCCAGCCCCCGGCCGCGGCGTGGCTCCAGCGCCGCACGACCCTCCCCGAGCGCACCCTCCGGATCCCCGACCTCGTTGGCACCGCCGCGGGCGTTCACTTCGACGCCCCGCTCTGCGATCCGCGCCTGGTCCAGCTCGGCGCGAGCGTGCCGGTCGATCACCACGCGGGGATCCCCGCCCGGCTCTGGGAGGCCATGGGCGCGCCTCCGAGCAGCCAGCAGCGCGCCGTTCTGCCCGTCGCGGCCTGGTTGTCCGGGCCCTGCGCCCACCTGCTAGAGGGCCTCCCTGGCCGGCTCGGCCGGTTCGTGGACCCCGCGAGCCTCGGCCCTTGGCCCGGGGACTTCAGCGCTACCCCCGCGGCGACCGAGCGGGTGTTCGCCCTCATGGTGCTCGAGCGCTGGCTCCGCGGCCGCTGACCAGCGCAAGCGGCCGGCGACCGCCGGCGTTCACATCCCGGTCTTGGTCGCCTGCTGGAGCGCCTCGATCGAGCGCACGATGGCCGCGACCGACGGGTTGCCCCGGTTGCCGAGCCGGATCTTGCGCTCGGGGTTCACCAGGTAAACCGTGCGGATGTTCATCGGCCCAGCGATGGGGAACTGCATGCAGGCCTTGAACTGCCGCGCGACCGAGCCGCCGCGGTCCGTGAGCAGCGGGAACGTGACCCCGATCTCGGTCGCGAACTCCTTGTGGCTCTCGGCCTCGGCGCTGCTGATGCCGAACACCTTGACGTTCAGCCGCGTGAGGTCCGCGAGGTGCTCCTGGAACTGCTTGAGCTGCGCAGCGTCCTCCGCACCGCCGTCCTCCACGTAGAACACGAGCACGCTCCAGTGGCGGCCGTGACGGTGCCAGGAGTCGTCGTAGCTCTGCAAGTGCCACTCGGGGGCGGTCTCGCCCTCGGGCAGGAGCTTCGGGTACACCCGCTCCTGGATCTGGCGCTTGACGGGGGCCGGCAGGCCGGCGAGGGTTTTGCGAAGGCTGCTCAAGGGGGCTCCGAAGGGCGCGGGCGGTAACCTACTCGCCCGCCGCCCGCGATGTCACGCTACTTGCCGCGACGAAGCAGCCACGTCCCGATCATCCCGGCGACCGACAGCCCCGGGATCACGAGCAGCGCCAGCGCGCCGCCGCCGAACACGGACAGCTCGGTGAGCTCCAGCTTGCCCTTGGTCGCGTTGTTGGCGCGGATCGCCAGCTGGTCCTTCTCGCCCACCATCCACGCGACGGTGTTCAGGAAGAGGTCCTGGTTCTGCACCTTCAAGACGAGCAGGTTGGACGCGAAGTCGCCGTCGCCGAACACCATGACCTTGCCGCCCGCCTTGGCGGCGGGGGCCGGGAGGGGCTCCACCGGGGTCGCGGCGACCGGCACTGTGCCGGAGGCGTCCGGGACGGACGGCAAGCTCTCGCTGGTCGTGCGCAACCCGGTGGGGTCCGTGACCTCGATGCTCGCGATCAGGCCGACCTTCCCGACTAGGTCCTCGCCGGGGTTCGGCTCAGACGGCACGTTCGGGTCGTCGAGCTTGGTCTCGCCCCAACCGGAATCACTACCGTGCGCGATCTCCTGCACGTTCAGGCCCGACACCGGCTCGCCCTTCGAGACCGAGCGCGCGAGCGACAGCACGACGAGGCCGGTGAGCTTCTGCGTGACCGGGTGCACGTCCCAGCTCGACGCGTCGAGGCCGAGCGCAGTCGGGTCGTTTGCAGCGATGAGCCGCCCGGGGTCTCCCTCGACGACGACGTCGTTGCCGAGCTTCACGCCGTACCGGGCCATGTCGGCGGCGGTCTCGGGGGTCTGCAGCGGGTCCAGCATCACGATGAGCCCGCCGCCACCGGCGACGTACCGCGCGAGGCGATCCCGCTCCTCCGGGAGCAGCTCGCCGCGGGGCGCGGGGAGGATGACGACCTCGCAGGCCGCGGTGTCGGGCTGCGAAGCGAGCAGGTTCAGCTCGGTAGTCTTGTAGTTCTGGGCCTCGAGGCGCTGCATCGCTACGCCAAACCCCTGCGCGGTCTGGTCGTCGCGGAAGTCCAGCTCGCCGTGCCCCTGGACCACGCACACGCTGTGCGCGGTGTCGCTCGTGACCTTCACGATCGCGTTGGTGACGGCCTCCTCGTCGAAGTCGGTCTCCAGGCGCTGCTGGTTCTCGCCGACCTTCAGGATGACCGTGCCGTTCGGCGAGACGATCTTCATCTGCTCGGCGAGCAGCGGGTCCGAGTACGGGTCGTGGAAGCTCACCTTCAGGAGGCTCGTCTCGTCGGTGTAGCCCTGCATCAGCTGCTTGAAGTTCGCCTCTTGCGGGCTGCCGGCCTGGAAGAACGCCTGCACGTCGATCTCGCGGTCCAGCGCCTTCGCGAGGTCCTTCGACTGCTGCGAAAGCGTGAACTGCTTGCCTTCGGTCAGGTCCCAGCGCTTGTCGTAGCGGAACGACATGACGTTCACGCCAACGCCCACCGCCCCGACCATCAGGATGATCAGCCCGGAGAGCGCGCTCTTGCCGACCGTCTGGTCGTTCCCCATCGCGGCCAGGTTCTTCCAGTCCAGCAGGAGCCACAGCCCGATGCAGAGCACGCCGACCCCGCCCACGGCGTTCACCAACGCGGGGGTCTTGTCGAACGTGAAAATCAGCCAGCCCACGCCAGTGAGCAGCATGCACAGGAAGCCGACCAGGGCCAGCAACCATCCAACAACACGCATTGCCATCAGCGCCACCGCAGGGCTTCGACCCGCTGCGACGTCGCAAACAGGAAGAAGCCGATGAAAGAGAGGAAGTAAACGATGTCTTGCGTATGCAACAGGCCCTTGCCCATCGAGTCCGCGTGCTTGAGCATCGATAGGTAGTCGATCGAGGTCTTCAACGGGCCGTCATCCATGCCCTGGACGACCCAGTTCGAGATCCACAAGAACAGGCCGCCCGCGAACGCCATCATGAACGCGACGATCTGGTTCTCGGTGAGCGCCGACGCGAAGGTGCCCATCGCGATCAGCGTGCCGAGCATCAGGATGAACCCGAGGTAGTTGCTCGCGACCACGCCCGTGTCGGGGTCCCCCAGGGCGTACAGGAACCACATGAACGGGAGCGTCGACGCGGTCATCACGAGCGCAAAACCCATCCCGCCGAGGAACTTCCCGAGGGCGATCTCCAGCGAGCTGACCGGCGACGTGAGCAAGATCTCGATGCTGCGCTGCCGGCGGTCCTCGGCGATGAGCCGCATGGTGACCGCCGGGATGATGAACAGCGCGATGACGCCGAGGTTCGAGAAGAAGGGCTGGACCACCCACTCGTTGACCGAGAGCTGGTCGGCCTGCTGCGGGTTCAGCACGGACTGCGAGTACGCGCTGTAGTAGCCGATCAGCATCGCGGTGAAGAAGAAGCCGCCGATGAAGGTGAACGCGGTGAGCGCGATCCACCCGACCGGGGTGTTGAACAGCGCCGAGGTCTCCCGGCGCGCGATGGTCAGAGCCCCGATCATGCGGTCCCCCGAGTGGTGAGCTGGATGTAGGTGTCTTCGAGCTTCTGGCCCTGCATCGAGAGCAGGCCGAAGGGGATGGCAGCGGCCGCGACGGCCTCGCGAACGTCGCGCTCACCGGTGACGACGAGGCGGAGCCCGTCGTGCTCGACGCCCGTGACGCCGGGCACGCGCTTGAGCACCTCGATCGCGCCGTCGGGCCGGGCGAGCTCGAGGTGGACCTTCCGCTCGGCGCCGCCACCGAGCGTCGCGAGGTCACCCTGTGCGACCAGCTTGCCCTTGTGGATGATGATGACCCGCGAGCAGATCGCCTCGATCTCGGAGAGCACGTGCGTCGAGAGCATGACCGTGCGGTCATCCCCCGCGGAGAGCTCCTGGATCAGGTTCTTGATCTCGATGCGCTGCGCGGGGTCGAGCCCCGACGTAGGCTCGTCGAGCACGAGCACCGCCGGGTCGTGGACCAGCGCCTGGGCAAGCCCGACGCGCTGCCGGTACCCCTTCGAGAGGTTGTCGATGATGCGGTGGCTCACGCCGTCGAGCCCGACGCGCGAGAGCGCCTTCTTCGTCGCAGCGTCGACGTCGGCCACGCCCTTGAGCGTAGCCGCGAAGCGCACGTAGTCCCCGACGGTCATGTTGGTGTACAGCGGGGGCGTCTCCGGCGCGTAGCCGAGCATCGCCTGCACCTTCCGGGGCTGCTCGGCGACGTCGAACCCGCCGACCTTCGCTGTGCCGCTGCTGGCGCCTAGCGAGCCCGCGATGATGCGCATCGTCGTGCTCTTCCCGGCGCCGTTCTGGCCCAGGAAACCGACGACTTCGCCCTTTGCGACGGTGAAGCTCACGTCGTTGAGGGCGACAGTGTCGCCGTAGGACTTGGTCAGGCCTTGAACCTCGATCATTCACTCACCTTCGGTGTCGGGCCGATGGAAGACGGCCGCGAAAGGTTGGCCGACTAACGCCGAGAGCCTGGCTCGTCCCGTGATGCGCCCGGGCGAATCGTCAAAGCTTGTCGGAGCGGTAGAACGTCGAGGTCGTCTTGCAGGTGCCGTCCTTGGCCGTGGCGCCGTCGGTGACCACCCGCGCGCCGCCCGAGGGCAGCACCACGAGCCCCTCGGCGTCCTCGGGCAACGAGATGCCACGGGCCTTGGGCGTCGCCGAGGGCCCCGCGAGCTCGAAGATCTGCGGCGTGGCCTTGCCGCTCGACGCGCCCGCCAAGATCCAGAGCGCCGCCGGCTTGGCGGTGTTCACCGAGAGGTCGACGATCGCGAGCCCACCGAGGTCGAGGGCGTGCGTGGACACTACCTCGAACACCGGGCTGCCTGCCCGCGGCGCGAGCTCGACCAGGAGCGACCGGCCATCGAGCCGCGGCGCGCGGAGGCCAAGCCAGAGGTGTGCGCTCCAGATCGCGGCGCCTTCGACGTTTCGGAGGTCGGCGAAGCCCTCGATGGCGCACTCGGCGCAGCCCGTCCAATCGATGCTCCAGGTGGTCCACCCGCCGGCGTGGAGCTGCACGATCCGCTCACGCAGCGGCTTCTCCTCGCCGGACTTGGAGCGCGACTGGGAGCCGACGATCCAGAGGTTCGTGGCGTCGGACGCGAGCGCCTCGATGTCTTCAACGGGGTCCTGGACCGTCATCCGGGCGAGGTCGAGCGAAGCCAGCCCCTCGAGCGGCACGCCGTCCATCGTGTACCGGTAGAGCTCGCCGCTGCGCTCGTTGTCGGCGATCAGCACCGTCTCCGGCTGGTCGGGGTCGATGACCATCGCAGACCCCTCGCAGAGCCCCGCCAACACCGCGACCGGGAGCATCAGCCCTGCCTCTGACGCGGCACTAGAACCGCCCGGTCCACGTGAGCATTCCGCCGCCCGGCAGCGGCGCGATCGTCGCGCTGCCCTCGTCCAACACCACGAGCACCACCCCGGCGCCGAGCAGCGCCACGGAGGCGCCCGCAGTGACGTACATCAGGTTGCGCTTGGGCACGAGCTCCTGGTCGTAGAAGTCCTGCGCCTCGCGCGAGAGCACGGGGTCGTCCTGCGTCTGCGCCGACTTGATCTTGGCCGCGTACGCCTTGTAAGCCTGCGCGGTGTCCGTGTAGAAGTACACGGTGGCGCCGGCCCCGGCGGCACCGAGCCCCATCCCCGCGATGCCCGCGATCTTCGTGACTCCGAGGCCCCGGGTGTGCTCCTTCGACGGCTCGCGCTCAGCGGCCTGGCGCTTCTCCTCGGCCCGGGCCTCCGCCTCGGCCTCCTCGCGGCGCTGCGCCTCTTCCGCTGCCTTCGCCGCCGCCGCAGCCTTCGCGCGGGCGTCCGCCGCGGCCTTGGAGTCGGCCTGCTTGCGGAACTCCGCCTCCTCCCGGGCCTCTGCTTCCGCGTCCGCTGCTGCCTTCGCGTCCGCTGCCGCCTTCGCGTCTGCTGCCGCCTTCGATGACACCGCCGCCTTCGCGTCCGCTGCAGCCTTCGCGTCCGCCGCTGCCTTCGATGACGCTGCCGCCTTCGCGTCCGCAGTAGCCTTCGCGTCCGCAGCCGCCTTCGCGTCCGCCGCTGCCTTCGCGTCCGCAGCCGCCTTCGCGTCCGCCGCAGCCTTCGCCTCCGCGGCCGCCTTCGTCCGTGCGTCGGCCGCTGCCTTCGCGTCCGCCGCAGCCTTCGCGTTCAACGCTGCCGTCGCGTCCGCCGCGGCCTTGTTGCCCTTCGCGTCCGACGCCGCCTTGGCCGCTGCCGCCTTCGCGTCCGCTGCCGCCCTCGCGTCCGCCGCCGCCTTCGCGTCCGCTGCCGCCTTCGCGTCCGCTGCCGCCTTCGCGTCCGCCGCTGTCTTCGACGCCGCGGCCGCCTTCGCGTCCGCTGCCGCCTTCGCGTCCGCCGCGGTGTTCGCGTCCGCCGCCGCCTTCGCGTCCGCCGCGGTCTTCGCGTCCGCCGCCGCCTTCGCTTGGGCGACCTTCGCGTCCGCTGATGCCCTCGCGTCTTCCGCGGTCTTCAGCGCCGCTGCCCGGGTGGCCGCGTCGTCCGTCGCCCCGCGCGCGTCCGCAGCCGCCTTCGCCTCTGCCGCCGCTCGCGCCCGCGCCGTCGCCGCCTGCTCGGCAGCGCGGCGCTCGGCGGCCTCGGCGGCAGCCTGCTGCTCAGCCGTCGCAGCCGCCTTGGCCTCCTCGTCGGTGCCGCCGTCCAGCCCCTCGGAGAGCTCACCGCCGCGACCGGCGCGGATCACCTCGAACTCGCTCTCCTTCTTCGAGCTGTTGTGCGCGAGCTCGATGTGCCACGCCTGGGCGTCACCGTCTGACACGACGATCTGCTTGCGTGCGTCCTTGTAGCCCTCGAGGTTCGCGCCGATGGTGTGCACCCCCGCGAACACGCTGGGGAGGCTCACGGCGTCCGAGCCGACCGGCTTCCCGTCGATGGTGATGGTCGCGGTGCGCGGCTGGGCGGAGAGGTCGATCGTCCCGATGCCGAGCTTCTCGAGGCTCAACGGCAGCTCGAGGTCCTGGTTCATGCCCAGGTTCACGGTCAGGACCGCCGGCACGTACCCGTCCAGCTCGCCGCCTACGGTGTGGGCGCCACACTCCAACGCCACCGGCGACCCTGGGACGCCGGGCCAAGGCCTCGCGTCGAGCGTCACCTTGGCCGTCACGGGCGTCGGCCGCACCGTGATCGTGCCAAGCTGGGGCACCGCGTTCACCATCACCCGCGCGGTCACGCCCGGCAGGACGATGACCTGGGACTCCCCGCGCAAGCAGTCACCAACGACCGTGATCAGCACGTTCCCGGGCGACACGCCGGGGATGTTGCCGGGAGTATGGAAGCCGGTGTCCGCCCCGTTGAGCAGGATGGACGCGCCTTTCACGTTGGAGGAGACGTACACGTCCTCCGCGAGTGCGAGCCGGGCGAGGAAGAGCAACATGATCGGGCCTTGAACCGGTCCGCCGTCTACTCGATTCCGCTAGAAATTACCAGAGGCAGCCGCGTTTGGTGCACGTGGTGCGCGTCGCCGCCCCTGTGCAGGGAGGCGACGCGCGCGCGGCTACGCCTCTTCGGGCAACGAGGCCGGGGCGCTGGCGATCGCCTTGCGGCGCGCCGTCTCTTCCCCGATCAGGACGTCCAACGTCTCGTCCGCTGCCGCGATGACGGCCTCGGCTTCGGACTCCTCGACCCCGAGGATGCTGGCGAGATCGTAGGCCTCGGCGTCCGCGACCTCCCGGACCGAGCGGAAGCCGTGGCGGATCAGGAAGTCCACCTGCTCCTCGGTGAGCGAGGGCACGCGGGCGAGCTCGCTGTGCGCCTGGGCGTTCATCTCGCGGTGCTTGGTCTCGCTGAAGATGTCGATGCGCCAGCCGGTGAGCTGTGCTGCGAGGCGGACGTTCTGGCCGCGGCGACCGATGGCCTTCGACAGCTGGTCGTCGGGCACCACGAGCTCCATCGCGTGCGCCTGCTCGTCGATGTAGACGCGCGAGACGGTGGCGGGGGCGATCGCGTGGACGATGAACCGCGCGGCATCGGGGTGGTACGGGATGATGTCGATGGCTTCGCCGCGGAGCTCGCCGACGACGGCTTGAACGCGAGAGCCCTTCATGCCGACGCAAGCGCCGACGGGATCGACGTCCGGGTCCACCGACGTGACCGCGATCTTCGCGCGGAAGCCTGGCTCACGAGCGCACGCCTCGATGCGGACGATGCCGTCAGCGACCTCGGGGACCTCGAGCTCGAACAGCTTCATCAGGAGGCCTGGGTGCGTACGCGAGAGGATGACCTGGGGGGTCTTGGTCGCCCGCGTGATGTCCACGACGTACGCCTGGATGCGATCGCCTTGGCGGTAGGTCTCGCTGGGGACCTGCTCGCGCTTCGGCAGCAGCGCCTCGGCCCGGGAGAGGTCGACGACGATGTTGCCCTTCTCGAACCGGCGGACAACGCCCGTGATGATCTCGCCCTTGCGGTCCTTGAACTCCGAGAACGTCTGCTCGCGCTCAGCCTCGCGGATCTTCTGAATGATGACCTGCTTCGCCGTCTGCGCCGCGATGCGGCCCAGCCCGTCGATAGGCACCTTCAGGCCGAGCGAGTCGCCGACCTCGCACTCGGGGTCGTGCTTGCGCGCGTCCACCAGCACGATCTGCGTGTCCTCGTTCTCGATCTCGTCCGCGACGGTGCGGAATTCGAACAGCTCGACCTCGCCGAGCTCCTCGTTCCACTGCGCCTCGAAGTCGCGGTTCAGGCCGAACTTCTTGCGGGCGGCAGCCACCATCGCCTGCTCGAGGACCTCGACCAGCGAGTCGCGGGGGATGTTCTTGTCGCGGGCGACCTCGGCGAGGTCGCGGGCCAGTTCACTCGTGATCATGGGGTGCTCCTGTTCTTGCGGTTGGGTTTCGACT
>CALQBK020000140.1 GCA_943328795.2 Bifidobacterium breve | reverse complement strand
CACGCGATGGTGGACCCGACGAAGCGGGAGGAGGACCTGGGGCTGGACGCCTACGGGTACCTCGACGAGCTCGGGCCGTTCATCACCGGGACGACGAACGCGGAGCCCGATCTTGGGTTCCTGGGCTTCTACCAGCAGCAAGACGTCTCCATCGAGCGCTGGGACGCGCTCAACGCGGTCGGCCTCGTGGTGGGGACGGCGGGGACCGACGCGCACGAGAACGCGATCCCGTCGCTGATGTCGGACGGCGAGCGCGTGGACTCGTACCGGCGGATGATGATCTGGTTCGACAACGTCGCTCTGGTCGATGGGACGGACCCGCAGGACTACGAGGACGCCATCGCCGCCGGCCGGCTGTTCATCGCGTTCGAGATCCTGGGCGAGCCCGGCAGCTGGGACGTGCACTACGGCGACCTGGAATTCGGCGGCAGCGCGCCGCTGGGGGACGACCTCGTGGTGTCGTGCCCGACGCTGTCGGCCGAGTCGCCGCAGCAAGGGGAGCCGCCCGAGATCACCGTCGCGGTCTACAAGGACGGCGTGCCGTGGCAAGACGACTGCGGCACGTTCACGCCGAGCGAAGCGGGGGTCTACCGCGCGGTCGCGACCATCACGCCGCACCACCTGTCGGCGTTCTTGGACGACCAGCAGGCGCTGATCAAGCCGACGCCGTGGCTGTACTCGAACGCCATACGAATCGGGCTGTAGGGTTCAGCCCGCGGACGCGATGCGCCAGCGGAGCCAGTGGGCGATGGGCGTGTCCGGGTGCGCGTCCTCCAGGCCGGACTGCAACGCAGCGCGGGCCTCTGGCGCCCGGCCGAGGCCAGCCAGCGGGTCCCCCCGTGGTCGGGAGATCGGTGCCCTACCGTCGTTTGGCCGGGCATTCCCCGGGCGGACCCCAGCGCGGCGTGCTATCCTCGCCCGGATCTGGAGCCTCCATGCGCCTCGCCGCGAGCCTGTTCGCCCTCCCCGTCCTCCTGCTCGCCTGCAACAAGACGAAGCTGTCGGACGAGGGCACCGTCGACTCCGGGCCGGACGAGGTCGATCCGTTCGCGGGCCACGACATGGGCAGCTGGTTGTCGATGAAGGCGACGGCGGACGGAAAGCCGGCGCTGGCGTACTACGACCGCACGTCGGACGCGCTCGGCTACGCCGTCGGCACGGTGACGGGCAGCACGGTCACCTGGGCGCGCGAGGGCGTGGACAGCTACCCGGACGAGAACGGGCTGAACCCCGGAGACGCCGGGAAGTACGCGTCCATGGCCATCGCGGCGGACGGCACGACCTGGATCGCGTACCAGGACACCTCGAACGGCACGCTGAAGTACGCGACGCGCCCGGGCACGGGCGGCGCGTGGACCATCGGCACCGCGGACGTCGGTGGCGGCCCGCACTCGGACGCCGGCTACTGGGCGTCGTTGGCGCTGGACGCGAGCGGGAATCCCGTCATCGCCCACTACGACGCCGGGGAGCAGAACCTGCGGGTAGCGCGTTGGAACGGCACGGCGTTCTCCGGGGCCGTGGCGGTCACCGGCTCCGACTACGTGCCGGCGGACACCGCTACGAGCGCGATCGACGCGCAGACGGGCGAGTACGCGAAGCTCTTGATCGGCTCGGACGGCAAGGAGTACTTGGCCTTCTACGACCGCGCCCAGACCGCGCTGATGCTCGCGACTGGAACGGGCAGCTCCTGGTCCACGGAGGTCGTAGACGACAGCGCCGACGTTGGCCAGTGGCCCGATCTCGCGCTCGACGGCGGCACGCTGTACATCAGCTACCACGACGTCACGAACCAGGACCTGAAGCTCGCGCAGGGCACGCCGGGCAGCTTCAGCACCGCGACGCTCGACACGGGGGACCTCGTCGGGGCCGACTCCGCGATCTTGGTCGATGGCGGCCAGCCGCACATCGTGTACTTCGACGGGCACGCGAACGACATCAAGGAGGCGAAGCCGTCTAGCGGCAGCTTCACGTACTCGAAGCTGCAGGGGGACACCGGCGCGCTCGGGTACTTCAACGAGATCGTCTCGCTCGGCGGCGCGAACTACGCGGCCTGCTACGACTACACGTCCCGCAGCGTCTGGTTCGGCGGCCTGTAAGGCAGTGCCCGGTTCGTTGCGGAATGTCACGGGTGGGTGACGCGTCTTGCTGTTGGCGCGTGCGGGTCCTCCGCAGTGCTAAGGTGTCGACGTGATGCTCCTTGGATTGATCGGCGCCGCGCTCGCGGGCGACCTACGGGTAGACATGCTCGACGTGGGGCAGGGCGACAGCATCCTGATCCGCACGCCCGCGAACAAGGTGATCCTGATTGACGCCGCCGAGTCGTCCGGGCACGTGAGCGAGCAGCTGAAGCGGGAGGGGGTGGACCACCTCGACCTGGTCATCGCTACGCACCCGCACGCGGACCACATCGGCGGGATGCAGACGGTGCTGCAGACGTTCCCCGTCAAGCGCTACACGGACAACGGCCTGCCGCACACCACGCAGACCTACGCCGGGGTGATGACGGAGATCGAGACACGCGCGATCCCGTACCAGGCCGCGATGCGGGGCACCGTGTTCAACCTGGACGACGGAGCAAAGCTCGAGATCCTGTTCCCGACCGGCTCGCCGCTGACGGGCACCCGGTCGGACCTGAACGCGAACTCGGTCGTCACGCGGCTCACGCATGGGTCGGACTGCTTCTTGTTCGTCGGGGACTCCGAGCAGCCCACCGAGGCCGCGCTGTTGTCCGCGGGTGGGCTTGGGCAGTGCGACGTGCTGAAGGTCGCGCACCACGGCTCGCAGTACTCGTCGACGCAGGCCTTCCTGGACGTCGTGAAGCCGAAGATCGCGCTGATCAGCGTCGGCGTCGCGAACCGCTACCACCACCCCGGGCCTGACACCGTCGAGCGCATCCGGGCGATGGGGACGGCGATCTACCGGACCGACGAGAGCGGCCAGATCACCTTGACCTCCACGGGGCACGGCGTGACGGTGGGGACCAAGCATCCCCCGGTGGCTGTCGCAGGCACCCCCGCCCCCTGGTACCCCCCGGGCACGAGCCCAGCCCCTGGTGCGGCGCTGCCCGTGCCCGCGCCCATCCGGCCGGGCCAAGCGCCGACCCTCTCTGGCAGCGCCGCGCCCGCCGCCACGACGGCCCCCACTCCCGTGGCCACGACCTCCGTCCCTTCGACGACAGGGTCCGCTCCCTCAGCGACAGGCTCGGCCCCCGCGGCGACGGGCTCTGCCCCTGCCGCGGCCGCTCCCCGGGCGGATTGTCCGTACATCGCGTCCGTGAACAGCGAGGTCTTTCACGAGGCCGGCTGCGGCAACGGCGAGAAGATCCTGCCCGCGAACCAGGTGTGCTACGCGACTCGGGAGGCCGCGCTGGCCTCGGGTCGCCGCCCCGCCGGCTGCTGCAAACCTTAGCCAGGAGCTACCATGCGAATCACCATCGACCGCATCGAGGGCGAGCGCGCCGTGTTGGAGTTTGCCGGCGACTCCGGTCGCCTCGAGACCCTCGATGTCCCGCTCGCCGCGCTGCCCGCCGGCGTCAAGGAGGGCGACACCCTCTCGTTCACGGCCGCCCCGGGCGCGCTGGAGGACGCCGAGGCGCGCCTGGCCCGGCTGAAGGCCCGGACGCCGCAGGGCCCTGGAAGCTTTGATCTCTGAAAACCGCGCTCAACCTGGACGTGTCATGCGATTCTTCCGCTCCCTCCTCGTCGCTCTCTTCTCAGCCTCGCTGCTCGCCCCCCTCGCGTGGGCCGGCGGTATCGACATCAACTCGGCGGACTCCGCCGCGCTCGAGTCTTTGCCCGGCATCGGGGAGAGCAAGGCGGCTGCCATCATCCAGTACCGCACCGACCATGGCCCGTTCAAGTCCGTGGACGAGCTCGACAACGTCTCGGGCATCGGCCCCAGCACGCTGGCGAGCATCCGGGACCTCGTGAGCGTAGGCGGCGGGACGGCAGCGGCCACCCCGACCGCATCGACGACCACCGCTACGTCGAGCGCGCCCGCGACCACGTCTACCGCTGCGACCGCGACGACGTCGTCGTCTGCAGGGTGTCCCGTGAACATCAACACGGCGGACGCCTCGGGCTTGAAGTCGCTCCCGGGCATCGGGGACTCGAAGGCCGCGGCGATCGTGCAGTACCGCACCGACCACGGCGCGTTCACGTCGTGCGACGCGCTCGACAACGTGAGCGGGATCGGACCTTCGACGTTGGCGACCCTCGCGCCCTGCTGCTCCGTCAAGTAGGCGCCCGCTACCGGGTGATCTGACGGATCCGCTTGATGATGCCGGGCGTGCGCGTCAGCTCGGAAGCGCGCGCGTCGATCGTCTGGATCTCGGCGTCCGACAGCGGGCGGTCCAGCGCGAGCAGGTCGATCGCGATGCCGAAGTCGTCGAGGTCGATGTGCGCGGTGGACAAGTTGGACGCGCCGGCGTCGAAGATCGCGTCCTGGATGGCCTTGCGGGCGCCGCGGGTGGTGCCGTGCACGATGGACAGCAGCGTCGCGTGGTCGGGCACGTCGGTGTTGCCGAGGACCATGCGGGGGCGGAAGACGCAGTCGCGCATCGAGCCGAGGTGCGAGAAGCTCTTGATGGTGTGGGCGACCCGGCGCGCGATGCGGGGCTGCGCGTCCACGGTGGCGGCGCCGAGGTGCGGGGTGGTCGCCACGCGCGGCTCGGAGGCGTATGGGTTGGCCCACGGGCCTGAGCCACGCGGCTCCTCGGGGTACACGTCCACCGCCGCCCGCCGAACCTCGCCCGCCTTGATGGCGTCGAGCAAGTCGGAGGGCTCGTACAGGAAGCCGCGGGCGAGGTTCAGGAACAGCCGCGGCGAGGGCCCGGGGCGGTCTGCCGCGAGCTGGGCGAAGTGCGCCCGCGTGATCAGCGCGCGGTTGGACTTGCCCGTCACGTCCTCCGCGCTCACGTGCGTGGTCACGCAGTCGGACGCGCGAAACAGCGCGTCGATGGTGGGCAGCTGCTGCCAGCCCATCTCGGTGCCGATCTCGCGCGCGACCTCGCGGTTGTCGTGGAACACGATGCGCATGCCGAAGGCCTCGGCCGCGCGGGCCGTCTGCCGGCCGATGTTGCCGAGCCCTAGGATGCCGAGCACGCGGCCCTGCACCTCGAAGCGCTCGTTCTGGGACTTGTCGAAGCCGCCGGCGCGCGTATGGTCGTAGGTCTCGTACAAGCGGCGGGAGAGCGCGACCAGGTGGGCGATCGCGAGCTCTACGACGCTGCGGCCGTTGGAGACGGGGTCGTTGAACACGACGACGCCGTGGTCGGCGCACGCGCGCTTGTCGACGCTGTCGTCGCCGATGCAGCAGAGCTGGACCGCGACGAGGTCGGGCGCGGCCTCGAGCACCGCCCTGGTGACGGGCACGCGCGAGCGCTTGAACAGCACCTGGTGCTTGCCTGCGGCGAGCCACGCGGCGAGCTCGGCCTCGTCCGGGACGTGCTGCCGGCGGTCCACGGTCCAGCCATCCGCGAGCAAGAGCTCGTCCAAGACGCTGTCTGGGTGTTCGACGACGAGGGCGCGGG
Source organism: Bifidobacterium breve (assembly GCA_943328795.2). Lineage (GTDB taxonomy): Bacteria > Myxococcota_A > UBA796 > UBA796 > SXON01 > CAIUMM01. The sequence goes on along the minus strand of CALQBK020000140.1, from coordinate 7,129 downwards.
TGAGGGGGCCGTGGAGCAGGCGCAAGAGCGATCCGGTGTGGTCGGGCGGCTATCAAGAAACACCCTCGCCGAAAATCCCGGCTCGCCCGATCGGGGCGAGCATCGGCATGGACGGCGATAGAGGGCGACGTGCGAATCGCCATCACCGCCGCCTCCGTCCGCTGCGCCGCCGGGGACGCGTTGGTCCCGCCTACGCGCTGCTGGGCCGCGCCCGACCCCGACGCCCTCGCGCTCGGCATCCCGGGCGTCGCCCGCGCGACCTGCCCGGATGACCCGCGCTTCCCGGATGACCGCAAGGGCTCTCTGGCGGCCGCCGTGCTGTCGGCCTTGCCGCCCCCGCCGCCCGGCGCGCGGGTTGGCCTGTACCTCGGCACCGGGCTGTCGAGCCTCACCCCCGCCGAGCTCGCGTTGGACCTGTACCCCCACGTGGTCGCGGGCGGCTTCGACCGGCTCGCGATGGCGCGCGATCTCGCGACGGACCGCCCGTCGCCTCGCCGCCACCAGCCGCACCGCGTCACCGAGGTGCTCGGGGCCACGGTAGGCGCGACCGTCACCGAGACCAGCTTCTCGGCGTGCGCCGCCGCCGCCCAGTCCGTGCTGAACGCCGCGCGGGCAGTGCACCGCGGGGACGTGGACGTCGCGTACGCAGGCGGCCACGACTCGATGTTGCACCCCATCGGCTACCTGTCGTTCGTGGTGCTCGGCGCCCTCTCGCCGTCGCGCGGTCGGCCGTTCGACCGGCACCGGGACGGGTTCCTGATCGGGGAGGGCGCCGCCATCCTGCGGCTGCAGCGGGAGCAGGACCTGGGGCCGTCGGACACCGTACTCGGCTGGATCGTTGGGGGTGGGACGAGCGTAGATGCCTACAACGTCACGCACCCCCACCCCGAGGGGCACGGAGCGTCGCTCGCGATGCGCCGGGCGCTCCGCGATGCCCAGCTCACGCCCGGGGACATCGACTACGTGAACGCGCACGGCACCGGCACGCCCGTCGGGGACCAAGCCGAGTGCCTGGCGGTCGCTTCCGTGCTCGGTGACGTGCCCGTCAGCTCGTTCAAGGGCGCGGTGGGCCACACGATCGCGGCAGCGGGCGCGGTGGAGCTCGCCCTCTGCCTCGGGATCTTCGGGTCAGGGGAGCTCCCAGGTACGCCAGGGCTCGAAGAGGTGGACCCAGAGCTGCGTGCGCAGGTGCTCAAGGAGCCCCGCAACGGTGTCGCTCGGCACATCTTGTCGAACTCGTTCGGGTTCGGCGGGCAGAACTGCGCGCTGATCGTCGCCCGCCCCGGGTGATATGGCGGCGCATGCAACGGCACGTCAAGATCATCGGCGCCTCCGTGTTCTGCCCCGCGGGCATCGGGATTTTCGGGCTCGGCCCACCCGAGCCGGGGGGCGTCCCCGGCTTCGACCCCATCGCGTGTGGTGTGCCCCGCAAGCACCTGAAGACGATGACGCGCGCTGTACAGCTCGGCGTCGCAGGGGTGAACGCGGCGCTCGCGAGCGCGTCCGGCTGGGAGGCGATCGGGCCCGAGCGCCGGGGGTTGTTCGTCGGGGCGTCCCCGCAAGCGGGGGATGCCGAGGACCTGGCCGCGGCGCTCAAGGCTTGCGGCGGGGATCCTGGGAAGTTCGCGCGGGAGGGGGTGCCGCTGATCCCGCCGCTCTGGCTCGTGAAGGGGCTCTCCAACAACGTGCTCGGCTACGCCTCCGCGCAGCACGACCTGCGCGGGGACAACGGCAACTGGTGCGACGGGCCGCTCGGGGGCGCGATCGCGCTGGCCCAGGCTGTCCACGCGATCGCCGAGGGGCGCGTGGACCTCGCGATCGCCGGGGGCGCCGACTCGCTCGTCGGCGCCGAGGCCGTGGTCGATGGCCCGTGTGCCGAGGGCGCGGCGTTCGTCGTGCTCGCGGCCGGGGAGCGGGGGGACTCGGTGGTGACCGCCGGGATCCCGACCGACGACGGGCTCGAGGAGGGGTTTGGGCAGCTCGGCTCCGCTGCCGTGCCGGTGGCGTGGGTGCGCGCGTGGCTCAAGGACCGCAAGGTGGACGTCGGTGGCGTCCGCGCCAACTGGTACAGTTGAGCGGAGCGTCGGCATCGGCGTCCCGCCGCCCGCGTTAAGTTCCGCGGCCCCGTCCCCGGAGGGCTCTTGCGCTGGCGCTGGCTGAACCACATCGAAGACATCGAGCTCGGCAAGTCCGCCCGTGGCGCGATGGTCTTCCCGGCGGACTCGCCGTTCTTCGAGGATCACTTCCCGGGGTTCCCGGTCGTCCCCGGCGTGCTCTTGCTCGAGGCGATGGCCCAGCTGTCGGGCAAGCTGATCGGGTACACGGTGCGCAAGGCGCGCGGCGACTGGCCGTTCCCGATCCTGTCGATGGCGAACAACGTGAAGTTCCGCAAGTTCGTGCGCCCCGACGAGGTCGCGCAGTTCGAGAGCACGTTGCTCGAGCTCCGCGATGAGAGCGCGGTGGTGGCCGTGAAGACGCGGGTGGACGGGCGCGTGGTGGCCCAGGCCGAGGAGGTGTTCGTGTTCAACGCGGTGCCGCTCGCGAGTCCGGCGGAGGCCGACCGGCTGGAGAAGCTGGAGCGGGCCGAGCTGGCGCGGCTGTGGCCCGGGTACCCAGGTGACTGAGCGGCGCCGCGTCGTCGTCACCGCGATCGGCATGGTGACCCCGCTCGGCGTGGGTGTCGAGGCCACGTGGCGTGCGACGCTGCGGGCGGACAACGGCGTCCGGCCCGTCCAGCGGTTCGACGCGAGCGACTACCCCGTGCGCTTCGCGGCCGAGGTCGCCGTCCCAGGGAGCGGCGCGCCGTTGAAGCAGACGCTCGCGCTGATGGCGCTCGACGAGGCGCTAGCGGGAGGTGCGCCGGCGGCCGGGAGTCGGCTCGGTGTTTGCCTCGGCAGCGAGGCGGCTCGGCCCCCGCTTGAGTGGCTGTTCCGGAGCGAAGCGCCCAAGGTCTCCGAGATCGCGGCGCTCGCGCCGGACGCGCCGACGCGGCTGGTCGCTGCGAGGCTCGGCGCCACGGGGCCGCGGAGCACGGTGTCCACGGCGTGCACGAGCAGCAGCCAGGCGATCGGGGAGGCGGTGCTGCGCATCCGGCGCGGCGAGGTGGACACGATGATCGCCGGCGGGGTCGACGTGCTTTCCGAGCCGCTGATGGTCGTCGGGTTCTCCAAGCTCGGCGCGTTGTCCACGCGGAACGACGCGCCCGAGCTGGCCAGTCGGCCGTTCGACGCGCACCGTGACGGCTTCGTGCTCGGAGAGGGCGCGGGTATGCTGGTGCTCGAGGAGCGCGAGCACGCGCTGCGGCGCGGCGCGCCGATCCTCGCGGAGGTGACCGGGTACGGCTGCTCGTGCAACGCGTGGCGCATCACCGACTCGCCGCCAGACGGCCGGGGCGCGGCCGCTGCGATGTTGGATGCGCTTCACGACGCCGGCCTCACGCCCGCCGACATCGGGTACATCAACGCCCACGGCACGTCGACGCCGCAGAACGACTACTCGGAGAGCCAGGCCATCCACAGGGTGTTCGCGTCGCCGGTGCCGGTCTCCAGCACCAAGGGGCAGATGGGCCACCTGGTCGCCGCGTGCGGCGCGGTGGAGGCCATCCTGTGTGTGCTCGCCCTCCGGGACCAGCAGCTCCCGCCGACTCGGAACCTCGTCGACCCCGACCCCGCCTGCGGGGACCTCGACCACGTGCGGATCGCGCGCGCGACGCACGGGGCGTTGAAGCACACGCTGACGAACGCGTTCGGCTTCGGGGGGTCCAACGGCAGCCTGGTGTTCTCCTCGGCGGAAGGGTCGGGACAGCCGCGGTGACCCGCATCCTGGGCATCGGCGTAGTGACCGCGCTCGGGGACGACCCCGCTGCCGTGTGCAAGCTCGTCGCAGGGGGCGCGTCTGCGCTGGCCGCTTCCGCGACCCTCGCGGGGCTGCCCGACACGCGCGCCGCCTCTGTCGTAGGGCCTGACCTCGCTGGCTGGCTCATGCGAAAAAAGGACGCCCGCCTGCTCGCGCGCGCTGCGCGGCTCGCCCTCCCCGCCGCCGGCCGAGCGCTCGTGGGCTTGCCGGCTGGCGCCGCGGAGGAGACCGCGGTGTTCGTGGCCGTGGGGCGCGAGCCGCCGGACGACGCCGACGCTGAGCCCTCGTTGCTCGCGATGGAGCGCGACGGCCAGCTCGACCGGGACCGCCTCGGGGGCCGCGGCCGCGAGCTGTACCCGCCGCTGCTCCCGTTGAAGACGCTGCCGAACATGGTCCTGGCGCACGTGTCGATCCAGCACGGGCTGCGCGGTGAGAACGGCACGTTCGCGGGAGACGCCGCCGCGGGGGCGCAGGCATTGCGCGCCGCGGAGCTGGCAGTCGAAGAAGGGCGCGCGCCGTTCGCCCTGGCCGGCGCCTCGTTCTCGGGCGTTGACCTGGCCAGCGCCCGCGACCGGTGGCGGCTCGGCCAGGTGGCGCCGCCCGGGGAGGCCGCCGTGTTCGTGCTGGTCGGGCCGGGGGAGCCGCGGGGTGAGCCCCTCCCGTGGCGGCTAGCGGACGCCGAGGCCTGGGAGCGCGCGCTCGGTGACTGCGGCCCGGTCGCGGGGCTCTGGCACCTGCTGGGCTAGCCGCGGCCCGGTCAAGCCCGGTCGGCCGAGCCAGGTCAGCTCATATCACCCCTTGACGCAGGTCTTGTCGCCGCCCGCGAAGCAGGTGTAGCTGCCCTTTTCGACGCCGTGCACCTCGGCGGTGATCCGCGTGCGGTCCTTGAGCATGACCTTCACGACGCACAGCTCGGCCTTCGCGCCCGACATCGCCACGCGGTCGGCGCCGCTCGTCTCCTTGCCGTCGCACGAGACGGTGACCTTCGCCGTGTCCGGGGCGGCCGAGATGAACACGACGTCGCCCGCGACGGGGTCAGCGGGCTTGGGGCCGCCCGCGAGCACGTCGCCGGCCTCGCCCGGCGGGGGCTTCGTCGCGAGGTCTGGGATTGGCGCGTTGATGTAGGAGTAGACGCCGTATGCACCCGCGATCGCGGTGATCCCGAGGAAAGCGATCACCAGCAGGGCAGCGACGACCCAGCCGCTCCGCGATCGCGGGGGCGGCTCATCTTCGACCTCCTGCGGCGCCAGCAGCGGCGCGGGCTTTGGAGCTGTGCGCGTAGGCGCCGGAGCCGGCGCGGGCTTCGGCACCGGGGCGCTCCGCGGGACGCTCGCGGCCGGTGACGGCAGCGGTGCGCGCGACTCGGTCCGCGAGATCTCCGCGCCGAGCTCACGGCCCGTCTCCGGGGCCAGCGACACGTTGGTAGGCGACTCTTCCAGCTCCGCCGGGAATCCGTCTGTCCACGGGGATGCCGGGGCCGCTGCGACGGAGGAGACCGGGGCGACAGGGCCAGCGTCCGCGCGCAGGGCCGGGCTGGTCTGCGACGGCGGGTCCGCGGACGGATCGGCCGACGGGAGGGACGTCGCGCGGGTGGAGATGGGGGGCAGCCCGGGGATGGTGGCCGAGGGCGGCCTGGCTGCGATCGGCTGCGCCGCCGGGGCGTCGGGCTCGAGGGTCGGGCTGGCGGCCGCAGGAGCCGCGGGGGGCGGGGCTGCCTCGGCCGCTGCTTTTTGTGCGCGGCCTTGCGCCTTGAGGAACACGGCGGAGACGAGATCGACACCGCCGACGCTGGGCCCGGGGGGCGGGTAGTCCGCCTCGTCCGGGACCATGGTCGTGCTCGAGCTGCGCCGGCTGCGCTGGGAGGCCTCCACGACAGGGGGCGAACCGGCCGCGCGTGCAGGACGGGACGGGCGGTCGGTGGTGGCTGCGCCTCCGGGGGCGGGCGCGGGCGCGGAGACGGGCGCGGGAGGGGCTGCGGGGGAGGCGACGGGCGCGGGAGGGGCTGCGGGGGAGGCCGGGACAGCGGCGGCGACCGGGGCCGGAGGGCTCGCGGGGGCGCTCGGGGCGGCGGGACGCTCGGCGCCGGGGGGTGGGCCGGGGGTGTTGTCCAGCTGCCGCGCGGGCGGGGTCGCGCCCTTCGGCACGACCGGGTTGCGGACACCGGTGCGGACCACGCTCGCCTCGTCGTCCACGACGACGTCGTCCTCGGCGCCGCCGAGCCCGACGTCGTCCTCGACCAGGATCGCGTTGGTGAGCGGGTTGGGCTCCCGTGGCGCCTCCCGCATCGCCTTGACGAGCGGCGGGATGACCGTCTCTGCCCACTCCGTGAGCCCGTCGCCGTCGAAGGTGCGCGAGAGGGTGCGGCAGCGCGCTACGACGTCGGCGGCCCCGGGCCGCTGGTCGACCTGGTGCGCGAGCATGGACCGGATGAACGCGATCAGCTCGGCGCCAGCGGGGCTGGACATCGCGGGCGTCGTGGCCCTGAGCATCTCCAGGCGGTCCTCGAGGAACGCGGCGTGCTTCTCCGGCCTCGACCGCGCCTTTCCGAACCGCTCGAGCGCGAGGAGCTCGAACAGCGTGGCCCCCAGCGAGTACACGTCGCTCGCGGGCGTGTCCGGCTCCATGAACAGCCGCTCGGGCGGCATGTACTCGATGGAGCCGAACTGCATCTCCTGCGTGTGGCTCTCGCGCTGGTCGAACTCCGCGCGGGCGACCCCGAAGTCGAGCACCTTCACCGTGCCGGACTCGTCGAGCATGATGTTGGACGGCTTGATGTCGCGGTGGATGACCCGGAGCGGGCGCTCGCCCTGGTACGGCGGGCGGTTGTACGCGGCGTCGAGCGCGCTCGCGACGAAGCTGATGGCCTCGAGCGCCCCGCGCGGCGGCACGGGCTGCCCCCGCTCGACGTGGGACTGCACCACGGCCTTGAGGTCCACGGCCTCGAGGTACTCCATCACGACCGCGACGCGCCCGCCGATGGTGGTGAGCCCGATTACATCGACGATGTTGCGATGGCGGAGCCAGCCCAGGAGGCGCGCTTCGTCGCGCATGCGCCGGGCGATCTCCTGGTTCTCGCTCCACTGCTGGTGCAGCAGCTTGACGGCCGCCAGCCGCGAAAAACCGTCGTTGTGCATCACCTTCGCGAGGTAGACGCTACCGAATCCGCCTGCCGCGATCTCGCGGAGGAAGTGGAACTTGCGAGCGGTCTTGGCCATCCCCCGGCAGTTATCACCCCTACCGGCGGATCAGCATGAAGTAGTCGCCGGTCGGCTTG
>CALQBK020000139.1 GCA_943328795.2 Bifidobacterium breve | reverse complement strand
CGGACGCCCGCAGCATCTGGTACCACGCGAACCTCACGATCCAGTCGTTCCTGGCCCAGGTCCCGGCCGAGCGCCAGGTCCGCGTCAGCTACGAGGAGCTGGTGCACACGCCCGAGGTCGCGTTGCGCCGGATCACGGACTTGGTGAAGCTGCCGTACGTGCCGGCGATGGCCCAGCCCTACGAGGGCGACCGCATGCGGGACGGGCCGCCGGGCGCGCGCGCGGTCGGGGATCCAAACCTCGCGGGGCGCGGCAAGCTCGACCCCGAGCTGGCGACCAAGTGGCTCGAGGGCTTCGACCCGGCGAGCGTCAGCCCCGAGACCCATGGGCTCGCCCGGGCGCTCGGCTACGACCTCTCGACGCTGCCCCCCCCGCCGATCACGCAGGTGTCGGAGGCCATGGGCGCGTTCTTCCGGCGGGCCGTCGAGCTCGAGCAGGGCCTCTCCGTGCCGGACGACCTGGACGCGCTCGAGGGCCGGCGCTTCTTGTCCCGCATGGTCGCGCAGAGCTTGGACATGTTCGTCGAGGAGAACGACGCCGACCGCCCGTCGTTCGGGCACGCCGAGAGCCCGACGCGCAAGATGTTCGCCGACAACCCCGATGCCGACTACCTCCGCGCGCCGATCCGCATGGACGTCGGGGCCGATGGCACCGCCGCACGGTACCGCGTGTACGGGAGGCTCCCCGAGGGGGCACTCTACGTCGGCATGCTGTTGTACGGGAAGGGCGGACGCGTCGCCGCCCGGCTCGCCGATCGCCACTTTCTTCGCCCGGACCGCACCTTCGAGGTGTGGATCAGCCGGGACCAGCCCGATGGCGTGCCGGACGGGTCCTGGCTCCGCGCGGAGGGTGACGAGACCGCCGTGTTCGTGCGCCAGTACTTCAGCGACCGCGCGACGGAGGGCCACGTCGAGCTGCACGTGGAGCGGATCGGCGACGTGCGGCCCGACAGCATGGACCCGGGCGGGCTCGCCCGGCGGTTCCTGCTCGCCCGTCGCAGCCTGGACGCGATCTTCGTCCGCACGGCCGAGGCGCGAAAGATGGCCCAGTCCATCGCGTTGAACCGCTTCGTCCCCATCGGCGGCGAAGCGCTGTTTCCTACGCCCGACAACAGCTACCTCGTGATGTGGTACCGCTTCGGCGCGGACCAGCGCATGTTCATCCGGGGGCAGGCCCCGACAGCCAGGTATTGGAGCTTTGTGCTGTACAATACGTGGATGGAGTCGCTGGAATACCGGCACCACCAGGTGCACTTGAACCACCGGCAGCTCACGCTCTCGGACGACGGCCGGTACGAGGTCTGCGTCGGTCATGCCGACCCTGGACACCCGAACTTCCTGCATTCAACGGGGCACTTTGCGGGGTACGTGCTGCTGCGGTGCCTGTTGCCCGAAGGGGACATCCCCGTCCCCGAGGTCGAGGTTCGTTACGACCGGGAATAGCGCAGAAACGCGATAGACAGCCGGGATGCCCGAGCCCTTGCCTGACTCCCGCCGCGACGCCGCGATCGTGCTCCTCACCCTCAACGAGATCGAGGGGCTCCGCACGCTCTGGGACAAGATCCCGGTCTCCGAATTCCGGCAGTGCTTCGCCGTAGACGGTGGCAGCAAGGACGGCACGGTCGAGTTCCTCGCCGAGAAGGGCATCCCGGTCGTGACCCAGCCAATCCGGGGGCGCGGCGTCGCGTTCCGGTGCGCGGCCGAGGCCAGCGACGCCGAGCGGCTGATCTTCTTCAGCCCGGATGGGAACGAGGACCCCGCGGACATCGTCCGGCTCGACGACCGGCTGCTCGACGGCGCCCGGGTCGCGATCGCGCGGCGGTTCGGCCCGGGGGCGGTGAACGAGGAGGACGGCGAGGTCATCCGGCTGCGGGCGCGCGTGAACGACACGCTCTCCCGGATCGCGAACGGGCTGTTCCACCAGGGGCAGCCGCGCGTCTACGACACGATCAACGGCTTCCGCGCGCTGCGCCGGGCCGACCTGCTCGAGCTCCAGACGACCGTGAAGCGGTTCCCGATCGAGTACCAGATCACCATCCGGAGCTTGTCCCGGGGCTGGCGCGTGGACGAGGTGCCGACCATCGAGGGCTCCCGGATCGGCGGCGTGCGGAAGGCCTCGAGCTGGCCGGTCGGTGTGGACCACCTGAAGGTGCTCGCCACCGAGCTGCCAAACGTGCGCTGGCTCCGCGGGTAGTTCAAGTCAGTCCAGGATGATGGGCATCGCGCCCACTTGCACCCAGTCTTCGCCGTCCCAGCTGACCTCGATCGGGACTTCGCCGGGCGTGGTCTCCGCCGGGACGAGCACCGGGAAGCTGTCGTCGATCGACCACCCCGGGCGCCAGCTCCACGTCGGCCACACGTTCGTGAGCGGCCGCACCGTGGACTCAACCCCGCGGAACCGCACCCGCAAGGAGGCGGCGCCGAGGTCAGCGTCCGGCCGCCACGTGCAGTCCACCCAGAAGGTCTGGCCGGGTACGGCGTAGGCCTGGTCGGGCTCGCAGCGGATCAAGTCCATCCCGCGCCAATGGTGCTGCGCCGGGGTGTTGTCCGGCCGCTGGTCGGCGTTCACCCAGCGCTCGCTCATCTCGTCGTACCGGCCGTTCACGGCCGCGCGCCAGTCGCGCAGCGCGGCCCGCCGCGCGGGCTTGTCGGTCACCGTGGACGCGAGATTCACCTGCTCCGTCGGGTCCTTCGCCAGGTCGAAGACCTGCATGGGGCCATCGCCGTACAGGTCGATGGTCTTCACGCGCGCTGCGTCCCGCTCGGCGAGGCAGCGGTGCGAGCGCCAGCACGAGTGGTGGAGGTCACGCTCGGGCGCGGGGGCGAGCAAGGTTGAGCCCCGCACGCTCCCAGACAGCGCCCCGCCGGCGAGCTGCACGACGGTCGGCAGGACGTCGATCTGCTGGCGGTCCCCCTCGATTACGCCAGTCGGGATGCCGGGCCCCCACATGACGAGCGGGATGTGGAGCCCCTCGTCGTAGATCACCATGTCGTGCACGTAGCGGCCGTGCTCGCCGAAGGCCTCGCCGTGGTCGCCGAGCACGATGAACACGGTGTTCGCGGCCAACCCCTGGCGCGTGTAGCTCGCGACGAGGCGCTTTACGAAGTCGTCGCTGTAGCGCACGTTCCCGAGGTAGTGCAGCTCCCGGCCTTTCTTGCCGGGGATGGGCGGGTACGACCAGTCGGCGAGCACCCCGTAGTCGTGGTGCGTCGCGAGCGTCAGGTACGCGGCGAAGAACGGTGAGTCTTGCCGGGTCGCCCAGTCGACGCTGGGGGCGAGCATCGCCCTGTCCTCGAGGCCAAAGTAGTTGACCTTCGCGAACGCGCTCGACCGTGGGCTCGCGAGCAGGCTGTCACGCCCACGGAAAAACTGGAACCCGAAGTTGTGCACCAGCGCGGTGCGGCTCTCAAAAGCCTCGTTCGCGGTCTGGAAGAAGCCGGTGGAGTACCCGAGGTCCCGCAGGAGGTCCGGCAGGCAGCGCCCAGGCTGGCCGCCCGGCCGCGCCTCGCCGATGTCCGAGCGCAAGAGCGGCCAGTCGCCGCACATCGTCGTCACCAGCGCCTTCGACGTGTGCGGCACGACCGCGTACATGTTCGGGGCGAACAACCCCTGCTCCGCGAACCGCGCGAGGTTCGGCGTGGTCGCGACGCCCCCGAACGACGTGGCGCCGAACCCGACGGACTCGAGCAAGATCACCACGATATTCGGGCGTTTGTCGCTGACAGAGCGGACGGTGCGCGGCTGTACGTCCCCCGGAGAGGGCGGGGTCGACACATCCCCGACCCGGTCGAGTCCATCCCAGTAGAGCTGCTCCGCGAGCGAAGGCTGCAGGTCCTTGAGCGGCCCGCGCAGGTTCGCCCGCCCCTCCGGGAGCCACGCGACCAGCGCGAGCGCAGGGAGCGCGATGACCACGCCCCACGGCGGATCGTACTTGGTGCGGAGCAGCAGCGGGGCGAGGCAGGCTCCGAGCGCGAGCAAGGTACCCACGACATCGACAGCGCGCAGCTCGCTCATCGCGACCGGCGCCACGTTCTCGATGTCACCGAGCAGGAAGCCCAGGGCGTCCCAGTCGATGCGGGTGCCGAACACGCCGAAGAACGCCAGCTCGGCGCCGCCCAGGCACACGAACGCAAAGCAGAAGAGCTGGAACAGGGCCTGGAGGTGCAGGCGCCACCGCAGCGGGGCCTGGCGCACGATCAGCGCCCCGACGAGGCCGACCGGGAGCCAGAACTGCAGGTCCCCGGCGCTGATGTCGAACAAGCTGACGTCGGCATCGTAGACCTTCGCGAGCTCCCACCGGTAGGGGCAGAGGAGCACGAGCGCCAAGAGCACGGTGACCTGGGCGGGCACGAGCTCCGGGAGGCCAGGCAAGCGCGCGAGGAGGCGGCGGAGCCCGCTCGCGCGAGTCGGCGGCAGCGGTGCGGTCACCCAAGCCATCGGTCAACCCGGTCTCCGGCCCGGGGGGCCCGCCTAACGTCGAGCCGCGCCCTGCGTGGCGATTCTGTGTCAGCGTTTGCCGCGATAACGTCCAGCATGCACCTGCTCGTCGGCAACCCCACTGCCCAGTCCGGCCGAAACCGAGAGCGCATCGACCGCGCGCGCGAGCTGCTCGACATGCACGCGCTTGCACACGACTTCATGGCGACGCTGCCCGGGGGCGCGACCGTCGGGGCCGTGACGCAGGCCGCGCGCACGGGGCGGTACTCGACGATCGTCGCGATGGGCGGTGACGGCACCTTTCGCGAGGTGGCCGCCGGCATCCTGGACAGCGGAGAGGCGTGCGTGCTCGGCATGCTGCCGACCGGCACCGCCAACGACCAGGGGCGCTCGTTCGGGATGAGCGCGGCGCCGGAGGCGTTGGACCGCAACGTGGCGACGCTGGCCGCGCGGTACATCGTCCCGCTCGACGGGGGGCGGCTGACCCCGCTGGGGGCCCCCGCGGGGACCGCCCCGACCTGGTTCTTCGACAGCGCCGGCTGGGGCCTATCGGCGCGCGTCTTGCGCTGGCGCAACGAGGACCGCGCCGTCGTCGGCCAGATCCCCCTGTTGCGCGAGCTGTACCGCGACAAGTTCGTGTACGCGGGCGCCGTCCTCCAGGCGTTCCTCGCGAGCTACGTCCAGGACCAGGACTTCGACTGCGACGTCGAGACGCCCTCGGGTACGCACCGGATCGAGGGGATCACCGACCTCATCGTGAAGAACACGCGGTACTACGCAGGCGCCTGGGTGTTCGACGAGTCCGCGTCGCCCGAGGACGGGCTGATGGAGCTGGTGCCGCTGCGCGGGCGCAACGAGCTGATCGCCCGTGCGGTGCTGGCCCACGAGGAGGTCCCTGTCTTCGCGGAGGAGCTGCCGGAGGGCTTCCAGCTCTCGGAGATCGTCCGGGCGCCGTGGTTCCGGCTCCGGCTGCGCGAGCGGGGCGTGCCCGTCGAGGCGCAGGTGGACGGCGAGGAGCACGCCCCCGGCAACGACTGGCAGATCGAGGTGGTCCGGCACGCGTTGCAGCTGATCGTGCCCGAGCTCGGCGGCGAGGACTAGCTAGGCCCATAAATGACCCGGCCCGCCAGGGGCGGGCCGGGTGGAGACGGACGGGTTTGCCGGGATCAGCCGTCGACCGCGGTGTCCGCGTCGCCCTCTTCCGCGTAGACCGCGCCGGTGTCTTCCCCGGCGAGCACGGCGGTGTCCACGCCCTCGTCCCCGGACACCAGGTCCATCGAGACGTCGAGCTCGTAGCTGCAGCCAGGGCTGCTCACGACGAGGACGCCCATCGCGTGGTTGGCCGACTGGATGTTCGCGTCGAAGGTGGCCCAGGCCTCGGGGGCCGGCGGCTCGTCGGGGTCGCCGTGGCCGGCCGGGCCGCCGCCGGAGCTGGACCCGCCGCCGCGGCTCGTGTCAGCGCCGGTGTCCGCGTAGTCGACGTCCTCCTCGGGCTCGGTCGAGTGGGGCTCGTCTTGGCCGACCAGCAGGGAGCCGCCCACGGACAAGGCGCCGGGGTACATGCTGCCCTGCAGCGGGATGCCTTCGAGCTCGAAGACCACGGGGCCTTCCGGCTGGGCGCGCGAGGTGTCCAGGTAGCCCCAGGCCTGCTGCCCGGCGAAGTCCGCCGCACCGGCGCCCGGGCAGTCGACCGCGCGGGCGTCGACCACGGCCAGGCGGTATTCGCCGTCCGCGAGCAAGGGCGCCGGCGGGGCCTCCGGCTCGGGCTCGATCTCGTAACTGTTGTTGCAGGAGTTGGCGGAGACGACGATGACGGCGATGAGCGCGATGAGGAGAACCATGGGAGCCTCGGGGGTAGGGGGTTGCCAGCCCACTACATCAAGACTCGTGCCAACCACCTAACGTACTGAAACTACTTTGTTCGCACCCGCACCCGGCGCCGAGGCGCGACAGGGATGTCAGCGCCCGCCTCGTACCGCCGATGCCGACGCTCGGCGGACCCTGCGGCTACGGGATCAGGTCGACGAGCGGAACGAACATGCGCTTGCTCTCGTCGAACGCCAATACCTGGGCGTTCGCGAGGTCGAACCACCACGCGTGGAGGCGGAGCTTGCGCTCGCCCACCCGGGCGTGCACCACCGGGTACGTGTGCAGGTGGTCGAGCTGCTGCAGCACGTGCGCTTGGGACAGGCGGTCGACATCGGGGAGCGCGGGGTCGAGGGTGCCTTCGATGCCGAGGCGCGTGATGGAGGGGGCGGTGTGCTCGAGCCAGCGGTCCAGGTTCGGCGTCTGCGTCGGCTCGTTGCGCCCGAGCGCCGCGCGCATCGCGCCACACGACGAGTGGCCGCACACCACGACGTCGCGCACGCCGACCTCGAGGGTGGCGAACTCCACGGCCGCGCCGGCGCACTCGTCGCCGTCCACCCCGCCTGCGCCGCACGGCGGCACGATGTTCCCCACGTTGCGGAGCACGAACAGGTCCCCCGGATCGGTCGACGCGAACAGGTTCGGGACCACGCGGCTATCGGAGCACGCGATGAACAAGCAGTCCGGCGACTGGCCCAGGGCGAGGTGAGCGAACCTCTCCCGGTACGTCGGGCGGACCCGCTCGTGAAAGTCGCGGATACCAGCTAGGAGTTTGTGCACGCGGTCGGCTAACCGATCCGCTGGTGCCCGGCGGTCAGGGCCCGACCCGGCACACCTGGTGCTCGTTTGGCAGCGCGAGCCCCGGCGCGGCGAGCGTCGAGAGCGGCGGCGCGCCGGGCAAGTTGGTCGGCACGCCCCACGCCAGGTTCGCGTACCCGCCAAGCTGGTGCCAGCCGTCCGTGCCGAGCTGGCCGCGCCCGTCGACGGTGAGGTCCCACCGCCGCGCGAGGCGAACCCCGAAGCCCAGGTGCGCGGTGCCGTCCAGCGCGACCCCGGAGCCGCCGAACCCGTTGGCGTCCCCCGCTTGGTAGCGCGGGCCGACCCCAGCGCCGGCGCAAAACGCCGCGGCGTCGGTCGAAAGGTCGGCGTCGAGCCGGGCGAGGCCCAACAAGAACAGCGAGGGGCTGAAGTACCCGCCTTGTCCTTCGACAAAGCCGCTCTCGTCTCGCGCGTAGGTCAGGCCGACCCCGTCGAGGCCGGCGCGTACGTCCAGCGGCCCGACCGGTGACGTGCGCCCGAGCCACAGGACCCCCTCGCCGAACGGGTTCGGGTCTACACCCAGCCCGTCGACGAACCCGCCCCGGAGGGAGAGCCCGAGGTCCGCGCGCGGCGGGTTCCAGCTGAGCCAGGCGCGCCCGTCGAGCTCCGACACCCGGCCGAACGTGTTGCCGGACGTGGCGGAGACCGTCCCCGCCCAGCTCGTGCGCGAGTCTGCGCGCGGGGCGCGGTCGGTCTGGACGCCGAGAACCAAGTTGGGGGCGAGGCGGGCGACCAAGCGCGCCGACCACACGGGGTAGACGCCGCCCTGGAACCCGATGGGGCTGATGCCGGCCCGGGCGGTCAGGCCGAGCAGCCGGGCCTCGGGCGTCGCGAGGCCGATGGACGCGGTGACCGCGTCGTCGGTCCCGTTCACGTCGTCCAGGTGCACGGGGACGACTTCGATGTCGAGCCGCACGGGGCCGGAGGGCGACGGCCCGGTGTCGATGGGCACGACGACTGCGGTGAGCCCAGCCCAGCCGGGGCGGCCGCCGCGGTTGACGACCCCGACCCCGGCGGACGCGCGCGGAGCACGCAGGCTCTTCACCTCGCTGGCGACGAGGTCGCGCTGGCCGGCGAGGTCCAGCACGATCGGGGCTCGTGGGCGCGCGGGCTCGGGCTCGGAGAACGGCCGGCCCGAGGGCAATGGGATGCGCTCCAGCACCCCCGGCGGGGGCGCGGGCGCGGGCGCTGGGGCGATCTCCACGTGGGGGACGACGCGGGACAGCGTGCGCGCTGCGGCCGGGTACTGCCCGCGGTCGCGCTGCAGCCGGGCGAGCGCGAGCCCGAGCCGCCCGTCGCCGAGCCTGTCGAAGTCACGCACGAGCGCCCGCTCCGCCGCCGCCATGTGGCCCAGCTGGGCCATCGCCCCGGCGCGCCCGACCAGCGCGACGACGTCGTCGGGGGCGATCGCGAGCACGCGCTCGAACACCACCTGCGCGTCCCGGCCGTGCTCGATCGCGAGCCAGCCACCGCCGACCCGCGCGAGCATCTCCGGGCTGTGCGCGAGCTCCTGCGCCCGCCGCAGCGACGTGACGGCCTCGGCGGGGCGCCCCTGCTGGAAGTCCTCGGCGGCATGTTGGACCGCGACGTCGAGCTCCGCCTCCTGCAAGAGCGCGTCGCCGTCCTCGCCCGGGTTCGCCTCGACCGCCTCGGCCAGGGCTGGCAGCAGGGTCACAGTGCAGCCGCACGCCCGGCCAGCGGTGACCGTGACGCGGCGCGCCCATGCGCTGCCCGGGTCGAGGTGCATCGCGGCTTTGCTCGCCGCGACCGCGCCCGCGGTGTCGCCGCGGTCGAGCTTGATGACCGACAGCGCAGCGTACAGGTCCACCGCCGGGGCCTCGCTCGCGATGGCCAGCGTCACGCGCCGCTCGGCCTCCACCAGGTCGCCGGACGCGCGGATCGCCATCGCCTCGGCTACGGCGACGCGCGGCGCGAGCCGGGCGCGGGCGGCCTTGTTCTCGTCCGACGGCCGGCTCGCGACCTGCGCGTCCAGCACGGCCAGCGCCTCGGTCGGGTGGCCGAGCGCCTCCAGGGCCAGGGCCCGCCCCTCGACAGCGGCGTCCTCGCCCGCGCCAAGGCGCAGCGCCTCGTCGTAGAAGTCCAGCGCGAGCAGCGGCTGCCGGTCCTCCAGGTACAGGCCGCCGACGCCGACGCACCCCCACACTTCGGGGAAGGCAGTCAACGCCGCCGCGTAGTCCTCGAGCGCCTCGACCGGGTCCCCGGCTGCGTGCGCACGCTCGGCGTCGGCGCGCCAGGACCGCGCGAGCACCTGCCTGCGCTCGGCCTCCGCGCCCGGCGGGGGGTTCGCGGGGAAGCTCGCGGCGAGCACGTCACGCGCCTCCTGCGTGCGGCCCAGCGTGACGAGCGCGTTGGCTTCCCCGACTGCGCCCCAGGCGTCGGAAGGATCGAGCCGCAGCGCTTCCTTCCAGGCGGCGATGGCGTCCTCGTAGCGTTCGAGGGAGGTTAGCGCGTCGGCCAACCCGTGGTAGAACTCGGCCTCCGGTGGGCCGCTGTCCAGCAGCGCTTGGAACGCGGCGGCCGCTGCGTCAGCGTCCCCGGCGCGGGCGGCCGCGCGAGCGTCGAGCGCGCGGCCCGCGCGCTCGACGACCGCACGCAGCGCGAGCACGCGGGGGTCCTTGGACGTGGCCGCGTTGACGAGCAGCGTCGCCTCGTTGTCGTGCCCCGCCGCGAGGCCCACGGTCACCGCGCCGAGCAGCGCGTCCACGTTTCCGGAGCGCAGCGCGAGCGCGTGGTTGTAGAGCGTCCACGCCGCCTCGAGGTCTTGCGCCTGCCAGGCCAAGCCCGCTGCGCCGAGCGCTACGTCCACCGATCCGGGCCGCGTCGCGAGGGCCACCAAGTAGCCTTCGAGCGCACCGTCCTGGTCCTCGGCGGCCTTCCGCCGCTCGGCCGCGACGACCTCCACCGACACGAGGTCGTTGAGCAAGAGCTCCCGAGCCTTCGCGTCCGGCGCGAGCCCGAGCGCGCTGCGCGTGCGCCCGACGGAGAGATCGGGCTGGCCGGTGGCGATGGCCGCCTTCGTGTACGTGCCCAGCAGCGCGCGGTCCGCGGGCCACGCGTCGAGAGCGACCCCGAGCGGGGCCAACGCGGCCTGGTAGTCGTGGGCCGCCAGCGCGGTGTCTGCCCACGCCCGGGCGAGCTTGGGGTCCGTCGGCGACGCCATCCACGCGGCTTTCGGGTCCGCCCCGGGCTTCACCGCGGGCTGCCGGACGCTCGACGGGGCCTTCATCCGACCGATCGCTGCCAGGTGCGCGCGCAGGATCGCGGCGTCCACCTCCGGCGCGCCCGGGACCGCTGCGCGGTAGAGCGTCTCCCACGCGCGGCGGGGCGACTCGACCACGAGCCGCGCGACGAGGAGGCGGCGAGCCTCGTCGCCCACCGGGGTCGACAGCAGCGTTCGAAAGATCTCCAGCGCCTCCTCGCGGCGGCTCGGATCCGCCGCCAGCCCGCGGGCCAGCTGCAGGCGCAGGTCCGGGTCGAGCGGGTGCTGCGCGAGCTGTTGGATGAACTCGCGGGGTGGCACCTGCGCGGCGAGCGCTGGGGCCGAGGTGAGCAAAAGCACGGGCACGCTGCTCGCCAGCAGGGCGAGGAGGCGCGAGCGCGTCCAAGAGCGGGTCCCGGTCACGCGGGACCTGCGGGGCCCATCTGGCCCTGCCACAGCGCATAGCCGAGCCAAATCCAGTTCTGCCCGTAGTAGTCCGCCGCGTCGCCCCACCCGTGCACGTCCCGGGTCGGCGCGAGCTCCCCTTGCCACAACGCGTCCGCTCGCGCGCGCCGCACGAGCGCCCAGGCCGGCAGCATCGCGCCGTAGAGTCCTTGGTACTCGTACGAGACCCGGTCCTCCCCCGACGGGCCCATCACCGCCGAGAGCCGCCCGTCCGCGCGCCACTGGTCCGCGAGCCGTGCGAAGTCGTGCAACAGGTAGCGCGCGCGCGGCTCGCCGTGCCACTTGAGGTCCGCCGCGAGCGTCCAGGCCACGCGAAACGCCTCGAAGCCAAAGTCCGCGTCCCGCTCGGCGCCCGCGGGCGGGGCGACCACCTCGCCGGTGTCGACGCGCACGTAGCACCAGTCCGGGGGCAAGCGCCCCTCGCGACGGCAAGCGTCGAGCAGCGCGTACCCGGGGTCCACCATGGACGCCCAGTCGTGCGCGGGGTCGGCAGCAGCGAAGTCCCGCCACGCGAAGACGAGCCAGTACGACGGGTTGAGGCGAACCACGTCGGCGTCCATCGCCCAAGGCCCGGGCAGCAGCACACGCTGGCTCCCCTCCGGCCCGCCGATGACGACCGTCTCGCGGTCCCAGAGCTCGGCGAGCAGTGCCAGGGCCTGCTCCCGCAGCTCGGGCCGGCCCCACTGCCGGGCGCCGCCGAGCAGCGCCCACGCGATCCACTCGTCGGCGTCCGCGGCTGGCATCGTGTCCAACACCCCCCACGCGCCGGTCGCGTCTACGCCCCACAACCACGCCGGCAGCCGACCGGGGTCGTTGCCTTGCAGGTTCTGCACCGTCCACGCCCGGACCGCCTCGAACGTGGCGGCGTCGTCCATCGCGAGCGCTCGGACGAGGGCGTACGACTGGCCCTCAGACGTGCTGCGGTCGTGCTCACGCGGATCCCGCACGCGCCCATCGGCCTGCATGTAGGCGTCCCGGTACGCGCCCCACGTGTCCGCGAGCACCAACCTGGCAGCGGGCTGCGCGGCCCCCGCGTGGGCTGGGCTGCTGGATCCGAGGGCGAACGCCGCCGCCGCGAGCCTCTTCAGCCCCGCGGTGCCGATGTCGCCCGACCGCGTGCTCACGCGTTCTTCCGGGGGCGCGACCAGATGCGGACGATCAGCGCGATCGCGAACCCGGCCGCAACCATCGCCGCGCCGAGCACGCCCCAGTAGCTGCGGACCTCGAGGCGGGCCGCCGTCGTGATCGGGAGCGTGCCCCACCGCTCCTTGCGCGCGGTGTCGACGACGCGCACGGAGCCGTCTGCGGCGACGACGACGAGGTTGCCCTCGAGCCGGTCGAGGGTCTTGGCATCGCCGATGGCGTCCACGAGCCGGCCGAGGCCACCCTCGGAGCCCGCGCGCAGGACCAGCGCGCTGCGCTGGTGGTTCGACGGCTGCAGCAGCTGCTCGATCGTGTCCGACGGCACCGTGTCTTCCGCGCTCGCGACGGCGGAGCCGTCTGGCCCGGCCAGGGTGCGAGCCAGGTTCACGTCGGTGGACGTCAGCGCCTTCGCGGCCGCCAACGAGTCATAGATGGTGCTTCGGCTCGCATCCGAGAGGATGATGAAGTGGGACGTGGCGTTCTGGCTCATCGACGTGGCGATCGCGAGCTCCAGGTGGAAGTCCGGTTCATCGGCGTAGGACTTGCGCCCGACCAGGGCGGCGAGCTCGAGGCCGGCGGACCACGCCTCGGCGTTCGGGGCGTCCGGGAGGACGGCGATCACGCCGCCGTCGATGGCGTCGGCGCGGAACGGCCACTCGTCGAACCGCAGGCGCGCGAGGTCAGGCATGTCCGCGACGTGATCGCGGGGGATCTCGATG
>CALQBK020000138.1 GCA_943328795.2 Bifidobacterium breve | reverse complement strand
GGCGTTGTTGCACGCGAAGGCGCCGGATCGCGCCCTCGTCCTGTTGCATCACGCCGCCGGCGCGAGCCCGGACTTCGGGGCTGACGTCCAAGCGCTGCTCGCGGACGAGAACTGGCGGATGCACCTCATCGCCGCCGGGGCGATCTTCGTCGCCCCCGAGCGCTGCCCCGTGGAGGCCCTCTGGGAGCGCATCGAGGCCGGGTCCTGGGTGACGCCGCAGCTGCTCGCCGCGGCGCAGGTGGCGGATCCCACGTTCCCCGTCCGCGCCGATGCGCTGCTGGGCTGGCTCCTCGACCGCGTCACGCCGGACACGCCGGAGGCCGACCAGCGCGAGGTGGCGAAGGCTGTGACGGCGATCGGGGCCCTGCTTCCCAAGCCCCCGGACGACCTGCGCTACCGCCAGCTCGTGGCGAACAGCCCGAAGACCGACGCCACCGTCGCGCCTCGTTGGCGCGCGTCGCTGCTCGGCGGCATCGCGGCGATGGAGGCGATCGGCTGGACGATGCGCGCGCGCATGTCGCTGACAGTGCTGGCCGGGGACCTGCTCGAGCAAGATGCCGACGTCATCGTCAACCCCTGGAACCGCAACGTGATCCCCTGGTGGCTGCTGATCCCCCGCGGCGTCTCCGGCGCGATCCGGACGCACGGCGGGACCGGCCTGCTCAAGGAGCTCGGCAACGCCCCGATGCCCCTCGGCTCGGCCCGGATGACCTCTGCTGGGAAGCTCGGGCACCGCGCCGTCATCCACGTCGCGGGCATCGATCTCCTCTGGCGGGCGTCCGAGGCCTCGATCCGCGACTCGGTGCTCAACGCGTGCAAGCTCACGCTCGGCAAGGGCTTCACGTCGATCGCCTTCCCGGTGATCGGTGCCGGTGCCGGCGGGGTGAACCCCGAGCGCGCGGAGACGATCATGGTCGAGACGCTGACCGAGCTCGACCCACCGCTCGACGTGCGGATCGTGCGCTTTCGCCCACGACTCCGCCCCCTCAGTTAGCCCCCGCGCCGACAACCCGATACCCTTCGCGCCCCCCGGAGCCCCCATGCGCTTGGCTTTCCTCCCGCTCCTGCTCGCCGCTGGCTGCGAGACCCCCGCCCCTCCCGCGCCGCCCGCGCCGGTCGTCGCGCCCGCCCCGCCCCCGCCGTCGTTCGACTACTCGGCGAAGGCGAGCAGCCTGAACGTCATCTTCATCAGCATGGACGCCCTACGTTTCGACCGCACCGGCGCGGGCGGATCGAAGGACATGCCCAACCTCGACGCGTTCGCGAAGGACGCAGTCTTCTTCACCAACACCACGTCCGCGGCGCCATGGACCGTCCCGTCGCACATGGCGATGTTCACCGGCCGCTGGCCGACGCTCCACGGCGTCACCAACAAGCTCAAGCCCGGCCCCGAGGGCGACCTGGTGTTCCAGAAGCTGGCGGACGACATCCCGCTGTTCCCCGAGAAGCTCGTCGACGCCGGCTGGAAGGCCGTCGCGTTCACCGGCGGGGCGGGTGTCCAAGCCAAGTTCGGCTACGGCCGCAAGTTCGAGACCTACCTCGACGACAAGCCCTTCGCCGGCATGGACTACTCGGGCCCCCCCGCCATGGCGTGGCTGCGCGAGCACAGCAAAGAGCACTTCTTCATGTTCCTGCACGGCTACGACGCGCACGGGCAGCACCCGCTCACCGACCAGGACCCGCGCGTGGTGGTGTCCGACTACAAGGGCCCGCTCGACGGCGGGATCGAGGAGCAGGCCAAGCTGCGTGAGCAGGGCCTCGCGGCGATCAAGAAGCCGGGCGACGAGGCCAACCTGGACGGCGCGGTCACGGCCGAGGACATCCGCTTCCTCACCGCGATCTACGACGCGAAGGTGAAGGCGGCTGACGCCCGCCTGGGCACGTTCCTCGACACCGTGAAGGAGCTCGGGCTCTACGACAGCTCCATCATCGTGATCGTCGGCGACCACGGCGAGGAGTTCATGGAGCACCACTACCTGGACCACGGGGCCACGCTCTGCGATCACCAGCTCCACGTGCCGATGATCATCCGCTTCCCCGGTGGCGAAGGCCACGCCCAAGTGGCCGACGCCGTCCGCACGATCGACGTGTTCCCGACCATCTTCGACGCGCTGGGCGTCGCCCCGCCGGACGGCATCAACGGCCAGAGCCTGATCCCGGTCCTCCAGGGCAAGAAGCTCGACCTGCCGATCTACTCCGAGTCCGACTACCGCCTGTTCGTCCACTTGCGGTCGGAGAAGAAGGACGGCAAGAAGCTGGTGTTGGACCTCGAAGACGGCCAGAAGAAGCTGTTCGACCTCACGGCCGACCCCGCTGAGCAGACCGACCTCTCGGCGACGGACGCCCGCACGACCTACGAGATGGAGCAAGGCGTGCGCTCGTGGCTGCAGACGATGCACACCGACCCGCAGCAGTACCTCGGCGTCGAGCAAGAGCACATCAAGCTGTTCTGACCGCGGGACGGTGCCCTGGCGCACAGGTCGCGTCGTCGCGGGGGTTGACGACAGCGCGCCCCACCTGTACGCTGACCGGACCGCTCGGAGTGTACGTTGGCTACGCCATCCCTCGACCCCAGTCTCTATGTCACCGCCGGTGCTCGCGTCGATACCATGCTCATGGACCGCATGCTGCAGCAGGGGCTCTCGCCGGTCGCCGTGAACAGCAAGATGCCCCGCGTCACGCTCGTGGTCGGGCCCTCGCCGTTCTCGATGCCCCGCGGGTGGGAGTTCTTCCTCACTTCGCCGTACGAGGGCATCACGTACATCGCGACGGTGCTCACGAACGCCGGCTTCCCCGTGCGCATCGTCGACGTGCGCTACGACCGCACGCCGCTCGAGACCGCCTACGCGCAGGTGATGGAGGGCACGGACGTGCTCGGCATCGCCACGTTCGAGGACAACTTCCCGTTCTGCGAAGACCTGATCCGCGAGTGCAAGAACGCGCGGCCGAACATGCCGATCATCCTCGGCGGGTCGCTCGTCACGTCGGTTCCCCACGTGTTCATGCGCGAGACGCGGGCGGACATCGCCGTCATCTCGGAGGGTGAGCTCACGATCCTCGAGGTCATGGAGGCCTACGCGGCCGGCGCCTGGGCCACGCGCC
This sequence comes from Bifidobacterium breve, assembly GCA_943328795.2. GTDB lineage: Bacteria > Myxococcota_A > UBA796 > UBA796 > SXON01 > CAIUMM01. The sequence goes on along the minus strand of CALQBK020000138.1, from coordinate 9,617 downwards.
TCCCCGACATCAAGGGCATCTGGTACCGGGACGCCCAGGGCGTGCCGCACGCGACCCCCGCGCGCGGGCAGATGCCGAACCTCGACGCGCTGCCGAACATGCGGCTCGACCTGTGGCCGCAGTCCAAGGACCCTCGCGGGCTCCAGCCGCAGATCATCGCGAGCTACTCGCGCGGCTGCAAGATGGACTGCTCGTTCTGCTACCGCACGACGCCCCAGGAGCGCGTGAAGTCGCCCGAGAAGCTCCGTAGCGAGCTCAAGTGGCTGAAAGACCAGTACAAGACCGAGTTCATCTTCTTCGTAGACCTCACGTTCACTGCGCACAAGAAGCAGACGCTGCAGTACCTGGACGTGATCGAAGAGGCGAAGGTCAAGTGGACCTGCCTCACCCGCAACGCGGACGTCGACGCCGAGGTCGCAAAATCGATGGGCAAGGCGGGCTGTGACATCGCGCTGTACGGCGTCGAGTCGCTCACCCCGGCCGCGCTGAAGGAAGCGCGCAAGGGCAGCACCGAGAACCTCGTGATGAAGGCGATGAAGAACACGTGGGACGCGGGCGTGCGCTACGGCGGGCTCACGATCGTCGGGCTGCCGGGCGAGACGCCCGAGAGCCTCGACCACATGTGCAAGTGGGCCGAGGAGCACCAGCACATCACCCGCGTGAAGTACCTGTCCGCGATGCCGGGCACCACGGTGTACCGCCAGGGCATGGAGGGCAAGGAGATCAACGACGAGGTCGAGCACTTGCGCTGGCTGTCGGTCGAGCAGGCGCTCGAGCGCGACGAGTTCTTGAACTTCAACAACCTCGCGGACGACGTGATGCGGAGCGCCTACAAGCGCATCTACGACGCGTACCAGCCCGGCCCGGTGATGGACTTCAACCACTTCCCCGAGCACTTCGCCTACTACGACCCCGAGCCCACCACCGCGTGGCGCGCGGAGTTCGCCTCGGCCGGCGCGGTGCCGGACCCCGCGACGGACAAGTTCCGCGGGCTGAAGGCCTCCGGCCCCGGCGTGACCGTCACGCGCGTGAGCGTCGGCGAGCACGTAGCGCAGGTCTGAACCGCACCCCGACGAATCCCGACCCGGGGAGCCCCGTGAGCACAACGTCCAGTCTACCGGCCGCCCGGTACGTCCAGCCTGCCCTCAAAGAGACCCTCACCTGCGAGCAGCTGGAGTCCAGCTTCCGCGACGAGGCCATGGCCGCCACCGAGTGCGCGTACTTCGCCCGCATCGCGGAGATCGAGGGCGAGCCCGAGATGGCCCGCGCGCTCCGCGAGCTCGCGGAGCAGCACACCATCAACGCCCGGGGCAGCCTGGACCTGCTGATGCGCGCGCGTGAGCCGCTCACCGGCAGGCCGTTCGGCAACACGCGCTCGAACGTCGCCGCCCTGTCTGCGTTCTACGGCGGCGACGCGGAGGCCCAACAGAACCGGTCCCGCACCGCGCGGAACGAGGGCTTCTCTGACATCTCGAGCTGGTTCACCAGCCTCTCTCGACTGCGCCACGCGCACAGCGAGCGCCTCGCGGCGCTGCTCACCAAAGCCGAACCCACCGACCCCTAAGGGCGCAGGGCGCCCGCGGGCGAACCCTGCTCCGACGAACGGAGCTTCCCTGTCCAGCTACGACGCCAGCAGTATTGTCGTCCTCGAAGCGCTCGACGCTGTCCGGATGCGCCCCGCGATGTACGTCGGCTCTACCGGCGCCGCCGGCGTGATGCAGCTCGTCATCGAGGTCTTGCAGAACGCGCTCGACGAGGCGCTCGCGGGGAAGGCCACGCGCATCGACGTCACCGTCGACGCCCAGGGGCGCTGGACCGTCGAGGATGATGGCCGCGGGATGCCGCTCGACATGCACGCGAGCGGCCGACCGATCCCCGAGGTGCTCGTCAGCGAGCTGCACGCGGGCGGCAAGTTCAAGGAGGGCGCCTACACGCTGCCCGGCGGGCTGCACGGGGTCGGGCTCACGTGCGTGAACGCGCTCTCGGCCGAGTTCACGCTCGACGTGCGGCGCGGGGGACAGCTCTGGAGCGGCGGGTGGGCCGAGGGCCGGCGCGTGGCGCCGTTCCAGCGCGCGGGCGACGCGACGAGCACCGGGACGCGGGTCTCGTTCCGCCCGGACCCCACGATCTTCGGCGCCGAGCGCGCCGATCCGCAGGTGGTCGAGCGCTGGCTCCGCTCGCAGTGCTGGCTCACCGCGGGCCTCACGTGCACCTTGAACCACCCCGGCGGCAGCGTCTCCTTCTCGTCGGACGACGGCCTCGCGGGGTTCGCGCGCTGGCTCGGCGGCGCCCACGAGCTCGTGCACGCCGACCCGATCGTGACCACCGCCGCGGCCGGCGCCGCGGACGTCCAGGTGGACGCCGCGCTCTTGTGGACGCGCGCGTTCGCGGAGGAGGTCGTGTGCTTCGTCAACCACGTGCACACGCCGCTCGGCGGCGCCCACGCGGACGGCTTCCGCGCCGCGGTCGGGCACGCGCTGACCCGCTACGCGCGTGAGACCCGCTTGCTCGACCCGACCGAGCCGCTCGACGGCTCCGACGCGATGGAGGGCCTGGTCGCAGTCCTCTCCGTCCGGATGCGTGACCCACACTTCGAGGGGCAGACCAAGACCCGCCTGCTCGACACCGCCGCGGGGCAGGCCGTCGAGGCCGCTGTCGGCGCCGCGCTCGCCGCGTGGCTCCGCGCCCACCCGACGGACGCCGCCGCCATCGTCGGCCGGGCCATCGAGGCCAGCCGCGCTCGCACCGCGTCCCGCCGAGCCAGCGAGCGCGCCCGCTACGAGCGCGTCGAGCACTTGGTCGACAAGGAGATCTACCGCCAGCAGTTCGGCATCCGCTCGAAGAACTGGCACACGTCAGCCGACTGGATCACCAACCGCGGGCTCCTGGGCCTGCACGGCGGCAGCTCGAAGATGAGCGAAGACGCCGTCATCCTCGACGTTTGCTGCGGCAGCGGCGTGGTCGGTGCCTCGTTCCGCGGCAAGGTCGGGCGCATCATCGGCCTCGACCTCACGCCCGAGATGGTCGCGCTCGCGAGCACCCGGCTCGACGAGGTCATCCTCGGCGACGTGTACGAGATCCCGTTCCCGGACAACACCTTCGACGGCGTCTGCAACCGCGAGGTGCTGCACCTCTTGCCGCAGCCCGAGCGCCCGCTCTCCGAGATCTTCCGCGTGATCAAGCCGGGCGGCCAGTTCGTCGTCGGCCAGTGGGTGCCGTTCAGCGCCGTCGACGGGCCCTGGATGTTCCAGGTCGTGAAGAAGAAGCAGCCGTTGTTCGTGAACAACCTGTACGACGAGGACATGCGTGCGCTGCTCGACGGCGCCGGGTTCATCAACGTCACGACCGAGGAGTTCCTCCAGTGGGAGGACATCGACAACTGGATCGCGACGTGGGAGACCCCGCCGCTGCACCGGCACCAGATCAAGGACCTGTACGTCCACGCGCCGCAAGAGGTGCGCGACGTGCACCCGTTCGAGATCTCCGCGACCGGGGCGATCCGCGACTGTTGGCGGTGGGTGATCTACTCGGCGTTCAAGCCGGGGTAGGCGGGGGGGGGCGTCCGGGCCCACACGTGCTCATACCGTGTACGCGTAGGCCGATGCGGGGGTGAGTGGAGCTATCGCGTGCTCGCACGGGTATAGTTGGATCCCGGGGGTGCAGAATGCGCCGCTTCACGCTGCTGGTCCTGACACTCACGCCGATCGCCCATCCCGCCGCCATGCAGGCGGACCACGCGCTGGGGTCCAGTCCCTCGGCAGGCGGGGTCGAGGCGCGGTTCGACATCGACGGCGCCTGGGTCAGCGTGCCCGGCGCGACGCCAACGCGGGTTCGCACGGTGCAGTTTGGGCGTCCCGGGGCGACCGAGGCCGTCGAGCGGGCGGTCCCCACCGAGGTGGGCTGCGCCTCGCGAGGGGCGGGCTGTACCCCCCGGGTCGAGTACGGCGGCGCCGGGCTGACGGAGTGGTGGAGCCCAGCGCCGGGTGGCCTCGAGCAGGGGTGGACGGTCTGGAGGCGGCCCGGCGGCAACGGCCCGCTGCAGATTGGCGTCCACGCCGCGGCGTTGGCCAGCGCCCAACCCGGCGGGATCCAACTCTCCGGGCCCGCCGGAGCGCACGGGGGACGTGATCTCCACGTCGGCGAGCTCGTGGCCTGGGACGCACGAGGTCGCGACCTGCTGGCTCACTTCGAGCCCACCGACGACGGGTTTTTGGTGGTGGTCGACGACGCCGACGCGCTGTACCCCGTGCAGGTCGACCCGTTGTACACCGCGCCCGACTGGAGCGTGGAGGGGGACCACGGGTACATTGGGTCCGGGCTCGCGGGCCGAGCTATCGGCGACGTCACCGGCGACGGGTACGACGACGTGACCGTGGAGGGCTACGTTTTCTTCGGGTCCGCAGCCGGTATCGAGACGGACGCCGGCCAGGACCTGGGGATCAGCACCGAGTGGGCAGGCGACGTCAACGGCGACGGGTTTGACGACGTGGAGGCGTCCGGCGACATCTACTCGGGCGGCCCGGACGGGATCGGGAGCGTGCCTGCGCAGAGCTTCGACGGCGCGCTCACGCCCGTTGGGGACCTGGGCGGGGACGGGTACGCCGACCTAGTCTACGTCAATTTCGAGGGGACGCAAACCGTGACCACCTCCGTGTGCGTCGTGACGGGCTCGGCGTCGGGTGCTGTCGACGCGGGAGGGTGCGTCGGGATCGCCTATACGTCCAGCGACGATTGGCAGGCCGCCACGTTTATTGGGGCCGACTTCGACGGCGACGACAAGTCCGAGCTGCTCTACGGCTATGCGACCAGCGATATCGCCGGCAGCTTAGTCAGCATCCTCCACGACGACGCCCTGTGCCAGCACTACTACGACCCTACGCTGCCGACGGTGGCCAGCGCGGGGGACGTAGACGGGGACGGGGCAGACGAGCCGATGTTCGACATGCCGACCTGCCCTGCTCGATCGTCCTAGGTGGCACGATCACGCGCCTCCTCAGGAGCTGCACAGGCGGCTTCGGAGGCGTCGGCGACCTCGACGGCGACGGCTACGGGGAGCTCGTGGTCGGGGTTGACCTCTACAGCGGCTCGGCCTCGGGGCCTGTCCAGGCGATGACGCTGAGCGCGCACGCGGTCAAGGCCGGCGACGTGAACGGGGATGGACTGGCCGACCTGCTCACCCAGACGGACAGCGCCGCGATCGTCCAACTCGGGTCCAGCCAGACGCTCCTTGCCCGCGCTGTGTGGCTCGGCGACGTCGGGGACGCGCTCGGGAGCGCCTTGGTGGCGATGGACGTCGACCAAGACGGCTACGACGACCTCGTGGCCGCCGCACCCTCCCACGGCCACGCGGAGGGCGAGATCGTGGTGTACCCCGGCTCCGCGGCGGGCCTCTCGGAGACTCCGGTCATCGCCGGGCTTGGAGAGAACAACGGAGGCAAGCTCGGCTCTTCGGCGGCCCCGGCGGGGGACACCAACGGGGACGGGTACGCAGACCTCGTCGTCGGCGCGCCCGGCGAGCCGGAGCTCGGCGCCGCGCACCTTTACCTTGGGTCGGCCGCCGGGCTGACCCAAGCCGGCGTGCTCGCGGGAGACGACGACGCGCCCTTGTTCGGCGCCTTGGTCGCCGGGGCGGGCGACGTCGACGGCGACGGCTACGCAGACGTCGCGGTGGCCAGCGGGGCAGCGCCGTTCGTGGTCCGGGTGTACCGGGGCTCCGGGGTGGGGACCGACGCGGCCTGGGCGACGGAGCTCGCGTTCGACGCCGCCCCGACTGCCGTCGGCAGCGCCGGGGACGTTGACGGCGATGGCTTTGGCGACCTGTTCGTGGGGTGTGCGAGCTGCGAGGACGGCGCTGGCGCGGTCTACGTGTTCCTGGGCTCCGGGTCGGGGATCGACACCACGCCGGTGACGCTCCACGCCGCTGGGGGCGACGGCTTCGGGGAGTCGGTGGCGGCGGCGGAGATCCACGGCGACGGGTTCGGCGACCTAGTGGTGGGCGCGGCCAGCTACGCGGACGGCCTTGGCCGGGTCTACGTGTTCCGGGGGTCGCCGACCGGCCTCGACGACGCCCGCGTCGCGGTCCTTGACCCCCCGGCCGGCGCGTCCGAGTTTGGCATGGCGCTCGGCGGAGCCGGGGACCTCGACGGGGACGGGGACGACGAGCTCCGGGTCGAGGCGGCCGGGGACGCCGCGGTCACGGGCGTCTACACCTACCGGGGTGGACCGAACGGGCTGGATCGTTCGCTCGCCGCTGTCACGACCGGCATCGCCTCCACGGGCCCGTTCACGAGCGGCGACTTCAACGCGGACGGCCTCCAGGACCTGGCCGTCGGCTCCCCCGCCTCGATGGGCGGCGCCGGCGCCGTAGACGCGTACCTCGGCTGCGTCGACGCGGACGTGGACGGCTACTGCGCAGACGACGACTGCGACGACGGCGATTCGAGCGTTCCGTTCCTGCTCTACACCGACGACGACGGCGACGGCTTCGGGGCGGGCTCCGCCGCGTCGGAGGGGTGCCAGGAGGAGGCCGGGCTCGTCGCTACGGGGACCGACTGCAACGACCGCAAGGCCGAGATCAACCCGGACGCGCAGGAGGTGTGTGACTCGCGGAGCACGGACGAGGACTGCGACGGCGTGTCGGACGACGACGACCCGAGCGTGACGAACCAAGTCAGCAGGTACGAGGACCAGGATGGCGACGGCTACGGCGCGGGTGACCCGGTCAACCAGTGCGACGAAGGCGGCGCCCAGTCCGGCGGGGACTGCGACGACGATGACCGGGACGTACACCCCGACCAGTACGAGGCATGCGACGGCAAGGACAACGACTGCGACGATCAAGTCGACGAGGACCACGACTGCCCCGAAGCGCCTGGAGCGCCCGAGCTCCCGTCCACCTGCGCCACCGCCCCCACGACGCCCGCCGCAGCCGCGCTCCTGCTCGCGGCCGCCCTCCTCCGTCGGCGCCGATGCCCCTGACTACGGCGCGCAGGCCGTCCCGGAGCAGGTGAACGTCGCGTCGTTGGTGTAGAGCACGATGCTGCCGTCGTTGAGCGCGATGTCGCTGCTCACCGACGCCGCCAGGTTCTCGTTCACCGTGGTGGTGCCGAAGTCACACAGCGCCGAGTTGAACGCCGACGCCCCGGTGCTCATCTTCACGCCGCCGCCCGACGTCGTCGCGACGTTGTTGTAGATCCCGTACGACGCCAGCGCGCTGCCGGTGCACGTCAGGTCACCCACGTTGTACACGCCCGCGCCCGTGACCGCCGCGTTGGACAGGATCGAGCTCGTGCCCATCACCAACGCGCCCGTGTTGGCCACGTACGCGCCGCCGCCATTGTCGGCGTCGTTGGTCGACACCGTGGCGCCCGAGAGCGTGGTGGTGCCCGTGTCCACGAACAGCCCGCCGCCCGAAGCCGCCGCGTTGCCGGTGAACGTGCCGCCCAGCGTCGCGCTCGCGCCCAACCACGCCCCGCCGCCCTCGAGCACCGCGTCGTTGTTCGAGATCGCGAGGCTCGTCCCCGTCAGCGTGCCGCCATCCATGAACAGCCCGCCGCCGTTGTCGGCGAGACCGGACGAGATGGTCGTGGACGTGAGCGTGACGCCGCCGCCCGTGAGGTAGAAGTTGCCGCCGTCGAGCCCCGCCGTGCCGCCCGTCACCGTGGTGCCGACGCTGCTCGACGTCGTGAACGCCGCCGTCCCGGTGGTGTCGATGTAGACGCTGCCGCCGTTGCCGGTGGCGCTGTTGCCGGAGAGCGTGCCCCCGGCGACCGACAGGCTGCCCGTGCCATCGAGCAAGATGGCGCCGCCGTCCCCGACGCTCGCGTCGTTGTTGGTGAATGTCGGGGTCGTCAACGTGACCGCGCCGTTGGTGATGCCGAGCCCACCGCCGCCGACGGTGTCCGTGGTCAGGTTCCCGGTGAACGCCGTGCCGCTGCTGAAGGTCGCCGTGCCCCCGCGGATACCGGCGCCGCCGCCCATCCCGCCGGCGTCGTTGTTCGAGATCGTGTGGCTGGTGCCGATGTTCAGCGTGCCCGCGGACTGGTAGTACCCGCCGCCGTCGTCCCCCGCGCTGTTGTTGTCGATCGTCGTGGTCGAGCTCAACGTCGCCGTGCCGCCGATCAGCGCCAGCGCGCCGCCGTCCGCCCCGGCCTGGTTGCCCGAGTACGTGCTGAAGTACGACGTCCACGTGCCCGCGCCGATGTACACGCCGCCGCCGTTGCTCGCGGTCGCGGTGTTGGACGTGAAGCTGCTCTGCGAGCTCGTGGACGTGCCGGTGAGCGTCGCGGTGCCGCCGGCCATGTAGATGCCGCCGCCGCTCGACGCCGCGGTGTTGCTCGTGACCGAGAGCGAGCCCGACGTGGAGAGCGTGCCGCCCGCCATGTAGATGCCGCCGCCGCTCGTGCCCGCCGTGTTGCTCGTCAGCACGGTCGTGATGGTCTCGAGCCGCGCGTTGGTGTCCATCCACACGCCGCCGCCCGCCTGCGTAGCCGTGTTGCTCTGCACCGTCGTACTCGCCAGCTTGACGCTCGCGTAGTCGTCCGCTGCGATGCCGCCGCCGTAGCTCGCGCTCCCTTGCCACACGGTGCTGGAGGCGAGGTACACGGTGTACGTCCCGGAGCTCGGCGCGCTCGCCGCGATCGCGTAGATCGTGCCGCCGTACCCGCTGGTGCCGCCGCCGTGGCGCATGGTCAGGCCCGACACGCTCACGTGGCCGCCGTTGACCGACAGCGCGCTGCCGGCCGTCGATCCGCCGTCCCAGGTCGGGCTGCCGTTCATCGCGGTGATCGTCGCGTCCACGCCGGTGCTGGTGACCCGCCCGTACGTCGTGCCCGTGCCGCAGAAGTACAGCGTGTCGTTCGACGCGAGCGCGTAGCTGCCCGGCGACGACGACGTGCCCGAGAACGTCGCGGTGATGTCCGTCCAGGTGCTGCCGTTGTTGACGGACACCTCGCCAACCTCGCTCGAGGTGGACCAACTGCCGCTGCCGGTGCAGTTGTTGTACTGGTTGTCGCAGATCTCCGGCGCGCCCGTGTACACGTAGCGGTCCGTGTCGTCACAGTCGCTCGAGCTCGCGACGCCGCTCGAGGACGAACAGGTGCCGGTCCCCGCGCCCTGGCCGTCGCTGTCGTTGTCCGAGTAGTACAGCGGCAGGCCGTCGTCGGCGGTGCCGTCGCAGTCGTCGTCGATGCTGTTGCAGGTCTCGGTGGCGGTCGGGTACACCGTCGCGCTGGCGTCGTTGCAGTCCGTCGTCAGGTCGGAGGTCGTGCCCTCGTTGGTGTCCAAGCAATCGGCGTCAGACGACGTGCGCGTGTCGGCCGTCGTGTCGAGGTAGCCGTCGTTGTCGTCGTCGTCGTAGCAGATCTCGCCGCCGTCGCAGTCCTCGTCGTCCCCGTTGCCGACCGTCTCCGTCGCGCCCGGGTGGTCCCCCGAGTCCGTGTCGTCGCAGTCCGTGGTCAGGTCGGTGCTCAGCCCCTCGTTCGAGTCGGAGCAGTCGCTGTCGGACGACGTGCGCGTGTCGCCCGTCGTGTCGAGGTAGCCGTCGTTGTCGTCGTCGTCGTAGCAGATCTCGCCGCCGTCGCAGTCCTCGTCGTCCCCGTTTCCGGTCGTCTCCGTCG
>CALQBK020000137.1 GCA_943328795.2 Bifidobacterium breve | reverse complement strand
GTTCCCCGCAGGGTCTGGCGGAGCCGACGTCTTCGGCGGCTTCGCCAGACCGTGCCTTGGAACGGCGCAAAGCAACCGCCGGTGCCGACGCGAGGTGTGCCGAGCGTCGGCATCGGCGGCCCCGTGAAGTTTTCGCACTTGACGGGCGGTCGCGGCTGAACACGCTCGCTGACCCCCTCGCGGCTGGCCTCCGCCGGCCAGCCTCCGGGGGCGTCCCCGAGTGGGGGTAGCTCACCAGCTCCCAGCCTTTGCGGCCGGGTCGGCGCCCGTCGACTGCGAGCGCGCGGACGCGCTCCGCGTGTCGCCGGAGAAGGCGGGCGAAGCGAGCGCCCAAATTGCGCGCTGCGGCTTCGCCTGGCGCCCGCGTCGGGCGAACAGCTGGCCGCGTTGCGATAGGTCCCTGGGTGCATACAAGGCGGCGATGAACACGCTGTACGTGATGGACCCGCTGGCGAGCCTCAACCTCGGGGGCGACTCGACCTACATGCTCATGCGCGAGGGCACGCGCCGGGGCTACACCCAGGCGTGGTGCACCCCGGGTGACCTGTACGCCCGCGAGGGCGCCATCCCCTGGGCGCGCTGCCAGGGCGTTCGCACGCTCGCGGCTGGCGGCCCGAGCGCCTTCGAAGTCGACGCCTGGGCCGAGCGTCCCTTGACGGACTTTGACATCGTTTGGATGCGGAAGGACCCGCCGTTCGACATGACCTACATCTTCACGACCTACCTGCTGGAGATGGCGATCGGCCTCGATCGCGGGCCCCTCCCCCGAACGCGCGTGTACAACCACCCGGCCGGCTTGCGCTCCCGCAACGAGAAGCTGTTCGCGCTGCAGTTCGCCGACCTCACCCCGCCTACGCTCGTCACGCACGAGATCCAGCGGATCGTGGACTTCACCGAGTCCTTGCCAGGCCGCGTCGTGCTCAAGCCGTGGGATGGCAACGGCGGCCGGGGCGTGCTGGTGAGCCAAAAGGGGGACCCGAACCTGCGCTCGATGATCGAGCTGCTCACCGGTGAAGGCAGGCAGTACATCCTCGCGCAACAGCACCTGCCCGCGATCACCGAGGGGGACAAGCGGATCCTGTTGGTCGACGGCGAGCCCGTCGGCGCGATGCTGCGCGTGCCGGGCCCGAAGGACCACCGGGGCAACATGCACGTCGGGGCCACCGTGCAGCGGTGCGAGCTCACCGCGCGGGAGCGGCACATCTGCTCGACGATCGCGCCGTGGTTGAGGGCCGAGGGGCAGCTGTTCGTCGGGATCGACGTCATCGGCGGGTACCTGACCGAGATCAACGTGACGAGCCCGACGGGCATCCAGGAGATCAACGGCCTCTACGGGCTCCAGGTCGAGCGCACCGTGTGGGACGCGGTCGAGGCGTCTGGGTGATCGCCGCCCTCCTCGCGGCCGCCCTGACAGCGCCGCCCGCGTGGGCCGGCTCGCTCTTGTCCGACGAGCAGCACGACGAGGACATCGACGAGAGCATCCTCAAGAACGCGCCGCTCAAGCCGGTAGGCGCGGTCGACCCGGGGCCGCTCCCGAGCCGCCCCAGCACCGAGGTCGCCGCGGGCATGCTCCGGATCCCGACGGACCTGCTGCTGCGCAGCCAGGCCGCGTGTGAGCTCGTGTTCGGGCGGCGCTACCGCGAGGCCAAGGTCGCGTTCGACGAGATCACGGTCCGCTATCCGACGTCCGGCGTCGGCCCGATGGGCGTCGCGATCATGTACCAGGCGCTGATGTTCGAGAACTTCGACTGGCGCTACGACACCCAATTCCGCTCTGCCTCCGCCCAGTCGCGGGCGCAGCTGGAGCTGGGGCTCGCCGAGTCGGGCGCCGAGCCGCTCGAGCACTTCGTCCTCGCCGGCATCTCGGGGCTAGACGCCGTCCACAGCTTGCGGAAAGGCGACTACCTGTCTGCCCTCGGGAGCGCCCTCACCGGCATGCGCGCCCTCGGTCAAGCCGAGGCCGAAGCCCCGGAGTTCCCCGATCCGCGCATCGGCGACGGCATGTACGAGTACTGGCGCACGATCGTGACGGCCTCGTCGAGCCTCCTGCCGGACTTCCCCGACAAGCGCGCGGAGGGGCTTCGCCACTTGATGCAGGCCGAGTCGGGCGGGGTGCTGCTCGGGCCCGGGGCATCGCTCGTGATGGCGTACGCCTACATCGAGGAGCACGATCTCCCCCGGGCGCTGCAGAAGGCCGACCTGAACGTCGCCCGGTACCCCGACTGCATCGTGAACAACATGACGCGCGGCCGGATCCTCACGTCCATGCGGCGCTATGACGAGGCGCTCGCCGTGTACGACCGCGTGCTCGCCCAGGGCGCGAAGAACGAGCGCGCGTACTACTTTCGCGGCATCGTGCTCGGGCGAATGGGGCGAATGCCGGAGGCGATCGTCGCGTGGACGACCTACCTGGCGTTCCCGAGCCCGCCACCCGAGTACAAGGGGCAGACCTGGTACCGCGTCGGGGTGGCGCGCCAGCGGACCGGCGATAACGCCGGGGCACGGGCGGCGTTCACGGCCGGCGCCGAACTCGGAAACGACGCGGCGAGCGCCGCGCTGGAGACCCTGCAATGAACCGGATTTTCCTCCTCTTGGGCCTGCTCTCCGCCGGGTGTACGGGGGCGACTGGCCCGGACGTCCAAGAAGCGGAGTCCGACGACTACGGCCCCGCCCCCGCGTTCACGCTCACGGACCAGTCAGGGGCGCCGCGCACCACGCAAGACTTCCTCGGCAAGGTGTGGGTCGCCGACTTCATTTTCACGAGCTGCCCCGACATCTGCCCCGTGCTGACGGCCAAGATGGCCGCGCTGCAGCTGCAGTTCCCGTCGGTCACCTACGTGAGCTTCTCCGTGGACCCGGGGACGGACACCCCGCCGGTGCTCCTCGCGTACGCCGAGCGCTTCCACGCGCAGCCCGGCTGGTACTTCCTGACCGGGCCAGTGGACGACGTCCGCCGCGTGGTCGTCGACGGCTTCAAGCAGGCGATGGAGAGCATGGCGGTGAACCCGGGCGAGCCCCAGTCCATCATCCACGGCGACCGGTTCGTAGTGATCGACCGCCTGGGCCGGATGCGGGGCTTCCCCGAGGCGCAAGGGCCGGAGATCGGGGAGCTCATCGCCCGGCTGCAGTAGGCGGGTGCCGCTACCCCTACGCGAACTTCTGCTCGGCCGAGGTGAGCATGTCGCGGTGCGCCTGGTCTTCCTCCGCCATCTTCGCGAACAGCTCAGCCAGGTGCGGGTGGCTCTGGAAGAACTGCGTGCGCCCGTGCAGCTCGGCGCTCGCCTCCTCGACCCAGCGCGCCTTCGCCATCGACTGCTTCACCGTGACGCCCGGCCGCTCGGCATCTGCGCGGGCCCCCCGCAGCTCCCGCAGGAACGCTTGCGCGGCGGTGGGGTCGACTTGCCCAGACACCGGCGCGTCCGCGAAGCTCGCCTGGTGGATCCGGATGGTCGCCGCGTGGTAGCGCTCGGCCTCCGCGTAGAGCCGCCAAAACGTCACCAGGTCGGCGCGTTTTGCGAAGGTTCGCGCGTACGCCTCGTACAGCGCCGCGCACTCGAGCTCGATCGCCACGGCAAGATCCACGATGTCGTCGGGAACTTCGGTCTCGGCCACGGTCACCTCGCGTGCAGTATAGCCCCGGCGCGCGGGGACGCCCGGGGTTCGCCGCGAGCGCGCCCCGCGCGGCCCGTCCGGCCGCCCCCAAACCTAGTTACGCCCCCGCCAATGTCGACCACCCACATTGACCTCGACGGGCAGCACCTCACGCTCGGAGCGCTCGCCGCCGTGGCCCGCGGGCCCGCTTCCCTGGCGCTGACGGCCGACTCCCGCGCCGCCGTCGAGCGCTCGCGCGCGTGGGTCGTCTCCGTGCTCCACGGCGACCGCCCGATCTACGGGGTGAACACCGGGTTCGGCTCGCTCGCCCGGGTGCGGATCGACCCCGAGCTCACGTCCCAGCTCTCCCGCAACCTGATCCGCTCGCACGCCGCGGGCGTCGGGCCTGACGCCCCGGACGAGGTGGTCCGCGCGATGATGCTGTTGCGGGCGAACGCGCTGGCCCGCGGGGCGTCCGGGTGCACGCCGGAGCTCGTGCTCACGCTGCTCACGATGCTCGAGCGCGGCGTGACGCCTCGCGTGCCGAGCCTCGGGAGCTGCGGGTCCTCGGGCGACCTCGCGCCGCTGTCGCACCTCGGCCTCGTGGTGTTCGGCGAGGGGGGCCACGCCCGCTTCGGCGGCGAGACGCTCCCGGGGCCCGAGGCGATGCGCCGGGCGGGGATCCCGACGCTCGTGCCGGCCGCGAAGGAGGGCTTGGCGATGACCAACGGCGCGCAGATGACGACCGCCATTGCCGCCCTGGCGCTGGTCGACAGCTGGAGCCTCGTAGAGCACGCGGAGATCGCCGCTGCGATGAGCATCGAGGCGCTGCGGGGCGTCACCCGCGCGTTCCACGCCGGCGTCCACGCGCTCCGCCCGTACCCGGGCGCCATCACCTGCGCGCGGCGCCTGCTGGACCTGCTCGCCGGTAGCTCGCTCACCGACTCCGTGCCCGACAAGGTGCAGGACGCCTACTCCCTGCGGTGCACGCCGGTCATCCTCGGCGCTGTGCGCGACCAGCTCGGCTTCGCGCAGCAGGTGATCGACATCGAGATCAACAGCGTCACCGACAACCCGGTGATGCTGATGGACGAGCCGGGGGAAGACCCGAACCGAGCCTTCTCCGCCGGGCTGTTCCACGGCGAGCCCGTCGGCATGGCCTGCGAGTCGGCGCGCATCGCGATCGCCGAGCTCGCCAGCTTGTCCGAGCGGCGGCTGTTCCGCTTGACGACCCGCTCGTTGTCGGCGCGGCTGCCCCCGGCGCTCGCCACCGAGGGGCCGCGCGAGGATGGCCTCGGGATGCTGTTCCCGCAGACCACCGCGGCCTCGCTCGTCAGCGAGAACAAGGCCATCGGCTGGCCGAGCACGCTCGACTCGATCCCGACCTGCGAGGACCAGGAAGACCACGTCGCGATGAGCACCACCGCCGCGTGGCGCTTCCGCGAGACGCTCCAGAACAGCCGGCTCGTGGTCGCGATCGAGCTGCTCTCAGCCGCGCGGGCGCTCCGCTTCCGCCTAGGCGAGCACCCCGGCGTGACGCTCGGCGCGGGCAGCGCGGCGATGCTCCCCCGCCTCGCCCCGATCCTGGACGCCGGGCTCACCCCCGGCGAGGAGATCGAGGCCTGCGCGGCGCTGATCGCGGGGTCGTCGGTCCGACTCACGGTGGATGTACGGGGGTGATGCGCATATCCTGTGTGCATGACGCACCCTCAGCCCATCCGCGCTTCCAAGCGCGCCGTGAATGTCTCCGTCGACTCGAACCTCGTCGTCGAGGCGCGGGAGCTCGGCATTCCCCTCTCTGGGACGTTGGAGACGGCGCTCCGCTCTCGAGTCAAGGAGGAGCGCGACCGCCGGTGGATGCAGGCGCACCAGGCGTGGGCCGAGGACTACAATAGGTTTATCGCGGAGAACGGCGTTTTCGGCGACGACGTCCGGCCCCCCGGCTAGATGCTCACGCCAACGCGCAGCCGCCCCGTGTATAGGTACCCGGGCGCCGTGTAGAACTCGGCCGCACCGTCGATGCGCCGCCAGTGCACTTGCGCGCCTACAGAGCCCGTGAACCCGAAGTAC
Source organism: Bifidobacterium breve (assembly GCA_943328795.2). GTDB lineage: Bacteria > Myxococcota_A > UBA796 > UBA796 > SXON01 > CAIUMM01. The sequence goes on along the minus strand of CALQBK020000137.1, from coordinate 7,122 downwards.
GGCGTGGAGTTGTTGCCGATGAAGCCGTCGTCGCCGATCCAGAAGAACGTGGACACGTCGGTGAAGCCCGCCGCGAGGTACGGCTCGATGTACTTGGTCTTGTACCCGAACATCCCGTCGAGGCCGAACGTCGACCCGCTGTAGAAGTCCTGGTACGTGTCGCCGCCATCCACGAACGGCGTCGCGACCTCCGCGATCGTCTTCAACATGGTGAAGTGGTACCGCGCCCCGAAGCCGATCCCGCTCTCGAGTGGCACGCCGATCCCGGCCTCGCCGCTGATGATGACGTTCCGCGTGCCGAACAACGTGAGCGGCGGGACGTACCCGAGGCCCGCGTAGATCGCGACGGGCCCGAGCTTCGGCAGCGTGAACTCCAAGCGCGGCCGCGGCAACAGCGGCGCCTTGTTGGTGTCCTCGGTCTTCGACCGGTCGAGCACCAGCCGCCGGTCACAGTTCAGCGCGGGGATGATCGACGCCTCGACGCCGATCGACCCGTGCCCCGGCTCGTTCGGCAGCACGCCGTGCAGCGCTGAAAAGCTGGTGGACAGCGCGAAGAAGTTCAGCAGGAAGTCCTGCTGGTGCTGGTCGTCGACGTACCAGGACGGCGGGTCGGCCGCGGCTTCGTCGGCGCACTTGGGATCGATGCCGGCCGAGGCGGGGGCGACGGCGAGGAGGGCAAGGAGGAGGGCGCTCATTGTGCGTCCGCCCCGGTGGCGATCCACCCGTAGACGAGCATCAGCTTCTCCGGGGGGAGCTGCGGCGAGTCATACGGCATCATCCGGCCCTCCTGGTCGTCGATCGGACCCCAGATCTTGCGCCAGAGGAAGCTGTTCTCGGGGTCCCCCGGGGTGACCCGCTTCATGCCGGTGAGCGACCAGATGGCCGTCTGGTTCACGAGCGTAGCGTAGCTGTCGCCCTCCGTGAGCGGGTACTCGGCGGCGTAGGCGTACTCGCCGCCGACGTCGGCGTCCGCGGCGTGGCAGTACACGCAGTAGGGCGTGAACACCTCGTCTTGCACCGACGCCAGCGTGTAGTCGGCCGGGGGGGGGGTGCCGGTGTCGCCGGTGTCGCCGCTGTCACCCGTGTCCACGGGCGCGCCGCAGCTCGCGCCGTCGTCGATCCACTTGGCGACGCCATCCACGTAGTCGCTCGAGAGGGCCGCCTGGTTCTGCGGCATCGAGTCGCCGAAGGTCGGCGTCGCCGCGATCTTGTTCCACAACACGCTGCTCGCGTGGTCGCCGGGCACGACGTACTTCGCGGGGGCGTAGTTCGGGGCATCGACGTTCACGAGGGCCGCGCAGGCGTCCGTCGCGAGGTCGAGGTCGCCGAGCGCGAAGCCCGCGCCGCCGTGGCAGCTCGTGCACTCCGCGTCGAACAGCGCTTGCATCGCGGTGTAGTCAGAGCCGGCCCCGGCCGTGCCGCCCGGGGGAGAAGGGAACTGCGTGTCGTCACACGCAAGGAGAGCGAGGAGGATCATGCGCCCTAATAACGGTTCCTTGGGCCGCTGTGGCCGATTCGGCGTGCCCCCGATACCTCAGCATTTCACCTCTGGATGTGACCATGGCCATCGTGATCGGGTTGATCAGCAGCCTCCTCTGCTGCGGCGGATTCGCTTTCTTTCTCGTCCTCATCGTTGGGTTCATGGTCATGCGCAAGCGCGGCAAGAAGGGCTCGGCGAGCGAGATCATGTCGGTGGGCGTCGAGGAGGTCAGCCGCGCATTCGTGAAGACCAAGAAGTCCCGCGAGGAGATGATGCGCGAAGAGGAAGAGGAAGAGAAGCGCAACAAGCGCTGACGTTCGTTCCCGGCGTGGTCGCCCGGCGCCAATTCCTCGCGCTCGTCGCCGCGTTGCCGGCGGTGCTGGTGTTGCCCGTGGGCTGCTCCGGCACCCCCGCGGAGGACGGGCCGGGCTGGGACGACGTAGACCGCGCCGTGCTCGCCGGGTTCCTCGCCGCCGTGTTCGGGCCCGGGAGCGAGCGGACCGACGCGGTCGCGGCGCTGTCCGAGTCGTTTGCGTGGCTCGACGACGAGCGCAAGCCGCTCATCGCGGCGCTGCCGGCGGTTTTTGACCAGGCCACGCGCGTGCTCGCCCCCTCGGTCGCCGCGTTCCACGACATGCCGCCCGGGCAGCAGGCGGACGTCGTCGCCGACTGGTCGGGCTCGACGCTCGCGCTGCGGCGGCAGGTGTTCAACGCGCTCCGGGCGCTGCTGCTCGCCCACGCGTACGCGGACCCTGTCACTTGGTCAGACATCGGCTACCCGGGGCCGTGGATCGGCCGAATCGACCTGCCGGTCCACCCGTTGCGGTTCGGCCCCGTAGCAGGGCCACGGTGATCGTCCCCGGCAGCGCGCTCACGGCGCCGTTGGCGCTGACGGCAGACGTCGTGATCGTCGGCAGCGGCGCGGGGGGCAGCTTGGCCGCCGAGCGGCTCGCCCGCGCAGGCAAGGACGTCGTCGTGGTCGAGGCCGGACCTTTTGTCCCCGCCGACCAGATGAACCAGCGGGAGCGCCAGATGATGCGGCTCTTGTACTGGGAGGCCGGGATGCGCGCGACGGAGGATGGCGGCATGGGCGTGCTCCACGGGCGCGGGCTCGGCGGCAGCACCGTCGTGAACTACCTCGACTGCTTCCGCACCCCGCCCTCGGTGCTCGAGCGCTGGCGGGACACGCGCGGGCTCCCCGAGCTCGCCCCTGCGCGCATGGCCCCGCGCTTCGACCGCATCTTCGACGTGCTCGGCGTACAGAAGCTCCCCGAGTCCGGCCTGAACCCGAACAACCGGAAGCTGATGGTCGGCGGCCGCGCGCTCGGCTGGCGGGGCGACACCTTCCACCGCAACGCGAACCAGTGCTACGGCTCGGGGTTCTGCGATCTCGGCTGCGCCTACAACGCAAAACAGTCGGCCGCGATCACGTTCATCCCGCTCGCGATGGCGTCGGGGGCGCGCGTGTACACGGAGGTGCGGATCGACCGCGTGCTCGTCGAGGCCGGCCGCGCGGTGGGCGTGTCGGGCATGGCGCTCGACGCCGACCGCAAGCCGATCCAACCCGTGACCGTCAAGGCCGAGACGGTGGTCGTCTCCGGCGGGGCGATCGAGTCCGCGCACCTGCTCCTGCGCTCGGGCGTGTCGGACCCCTCCGGCCAGCTCGGCCGCAACCTCTACCTGCACCCGAGCTGCCCCGTCGTCGGGCACTTCCCCGGCGAGCGCATCGCCAACTACGAGGGCATCAAGCAGGGCTACTACGTCGGCGAGTTCAGCGAGGGCCTCGCCGGCCACCCCGACGACTTCTTGCTCGAGGGCATCGGCGCGCCCCCGGGCATCGCGGCGACCGTGTTCTCCGGCCTCGGCGCCGAGCGCCAGGTCACGTTCAAGCACCTCGACGAGTACGCGGTGGTCGGCGTCCTGCTCCGTGACCACGACCCCGGCACGGTGACCGCGGGCGCGGACCGGCCCCGCATCGACTACCGGCTGTCCGCCGCGGACGGGCTGCGGATGCAGCGGGGCGTAGTCGCGGCCGCGCGCGCCATGCTCGCCGCCGGCGCCGCCGTCTCGCTCACCGCCCACAACCCCGCCCGGATCCTCCGGCGAGAGGCCGACTTCGACCGCGTGTGGAGCACGCCGCTCGACCCCGGCGCGATGGCGATGTTCAGCTTTCACCAGATGGGCACCTGCCGCATGGGCGACCGGCGCGACCGCGACGTGGTGAACCCCGAGGGCCGGCTCTGGGACGTGCCCGGGCTGTACGTCGCCGACTCTTCGATCTTCCCCGAGTCGTCCGGCGTGAACCCGCAGATCACCGTCTACGGCCTCGCGGACGTGGTGGCCGACGGGCTCGCCCAGCGGTGATCAAGTACCTCGGGTCCAAGCGGCTGCTCGTCCCGCTCCTCCTCGAGACCGTGCGCGGCATCGCGCCGAGCGGCACGGTGGTGGACCTGTTCTCCGGGACCTCTCGCGTGGGCCACGCTCTGAAGGCGGCCGGCTACCGCGTCGTCGCGAACGACCACAACGCGTACGCCGCGACCCTCGCGCGCTGCTACGTCGAGTCGGACCTCGAGGACATGGGCGCCGCGCCGGGCCTCCTCGCCGAGCTCTCCCGCCTCCCGGGCTCGCCCGGGTACTTCACCGAGACGTTCTGCCGCGAGAGCCGCTTCTTCCAACCGAAGAACGGCGAGCGCGTCGACGCGATCCGAGAGGCGATCCGGGCGCTCAGCGTCCCGCCCGGGCTGGAGGCCGTCCTGTTGGTCTCCCTGATGGAGGCCGCCGACCGCGTGGACTCGACCACCGGCGTGCAGATGGCCTACCTCAAGCAGTGGGCGCCGCGGTCGTACAACGACTTGGAGCTCCGGATGCCCGCCGTGTTGCCCCGCGCCGCGTCGGGCAAGGGCGCTGCGCACCAAGCCGACGCCGTCACGCTCGCGGGGACGTTGGAGGCCGACGTGCTCTACTTGGACCCGCCGTACAACCAACACAGCTACCTCGGGAACTACCACGCCTGGGAGTCGCTCGTCACCTGGGACAAGCCCGCCGTGTACGGCATCGCGTGCAAGCGCATGGACGTGCGCGAGCGCGGCAGCGCGTTCAACCGGCGGCGCACCGCCTTTGACGCCCTCGCCAAGATTGTCCGCACGACGCCGGCCCGCGCGCTGGTCGTGTCGTTCAGCAACGAGGGCTACATCGACCGCGACGCGATGACGGCGTTGTTGGCCGAGCGCGGCGAGGTGGAGGTGATCACCCGCGACTTCAAGCGCTACGTGGGTGCCCAGATTGGCGTGCACAACCCGGCGGGGAAGCGGGTGGGCGTGGTGTCACACTTGCGGAACGAGGAGCACGTGTTCGTGGTGAGGGGGTAGCCCAACCGGTGCGTGCCCTCACCGACTTGGGTAGCGAGGGTTGGCCCAGTTTGGAGTTTCAAAACTCCCTTCGGACATGCCCGAGCACACGATGCCGCCATCGGTCAAGACGCCGCAATAAAGGGAGTCGGCGACGGTCGCGACGTTGGTGTAAAGGCCAGTCAACGTGCCGGCGAGGGGTACGTCATTGCCGTACTCGTCTTGTCCCCAACAGACGATGTGGTGCCCGTGCTTCTCGACCCCGCACGCGGCCCCCAGCGCCGTGGAGATCTGCGAGAGGTGGAGCCCGGGCGGCGGATCCAGGGTGCCCGCCCACTCGTTGTCTTCGCCCCAGCAGCTCGGCACCCCCGCGGCGGACAGCGCGCAGCCCCCCCACGACGCGGTGACCTCGTCGAACGGGCCCTCGGCGTGCACGTCGAGCTCGCCCCAACAGTCGACCGCCCCCGTGGACCGCGTCGCGCACCCGTCCTCGCCGACCGACACGTGATCCGTCGGTCCGCCCGGGTCTACGGTCCCCGCGCCAACCGTTGGCGGGGCGTCTGCGCCACCCCAGTATTCGCCAGCTCCGCCCCAGCATTGGAGGTTGGCCGACCGGTCGATCGCGCAGGTCTCCCAGTACCCGGTGCTGATCTCGGTGAACGGCCCATCTTCACTCACGGTTTGTCCGTGGTCGTGGTCGCCTCCGTCCGCGACCCCCCAACAGACCAAGTCACCGTGCGTTGTCAGCCCACAGGCTTGGTAGTCGCCTACGGAGATTTGGTCGAACTTTTCGCCCGGCGGGGAGGCTTGGCCGTAGTTGGTCTCTTCGAGCCCGTACCCCTGCTCCCAACACTCGACGCGGTGTTGGTTGGTGAGTCCGCACGTGTACCAACCCGCGGAGCCGACAGCGACGAAGTTGGGCGCGCACGCCGTGGCCAGGGGCGCCAGCAGGCACAGCGCCGGCAGGCGAGCGCGGGCCAAGTCAACCCGGCCCAGGGCGGCCGCCGGGCTCGGCGGGTAGGCGGTGGGGCGGGTGCTGGCCATGACGGGGACGATAACCGGCACCAGGCATCGGCATCGGCATCCGACTACCGCACCCGGTCGTAAACGAACTCCCAGGTCTCCACCAGCTCGCCGTCGTGAAAGAGCGTCTCGGTCGTAGGCCCAGGAGCGCCCGGATCTGTCCAGTCGTCCTGTACACGGACGATCCCCGCGCAATCCGAGAGCTGGCGATCCGACTCCGAGAGCTTGGACCACCGCATCTTCGACACGATGGTGTCCTCTGCCGTGATGACGTATGTGCCGACCCCGCCGAGTTCGACTCGCTGACGGCGATCGATCTGCTCGTTCGTGTAGGCCTCCCGGGGGCCAGCCCGGGCGCTGCGCACACAAACGGGCCCCAACGTCCTGAAATCGCTTGAAGCGAGACGCTCGCTGGCCCCTTCCCGCGCCGTTCCCCGCAGGGTCTGGCGGAGCCGACGTCTTCGGCGGCTTCGCCAGACCGTGCCTTGGAACGGCGCAAAGCAACCGCCGGTGCCGACGCGAGGTGTGCCGAGCGTCGGCACCGGCGGCAGGATGATGTCAGCCTTCCACATCGTCTCTCAAACGCCCGGGCGAGTTGTCTAAGAAACGCGCCAAGCTCGGGATCCGGGGTCACGGTAGATCCGGCCCGTAGACTCTGGTGGCCAACTCAGCACCCAGTAGAATCGTCGCCAGCTCCCGGCGCACCTGGGCTTCGGTCGCCCCCGGGCGACGAAAGCGGATGCCAGACAGCGCTATGGCGCGCCCCTCGTCGGACATGCGCAGCGCCATCATCGCCCGACGCCCAGGCCCCGCCTTTCGGTACAGCTCGGTCAGCACGGCTCGGGCAGCAGGCGTGGTGTCGCTGATCATGCCCTGAAACGTAACCGGAGCGGCGGTGTAGCGCGCGCTCGGTTGCCCCACGCAACCGGTTGACCCCCATGCCCCGGTATCCCCCACGCTCGGTTGCCCCACGCAACCGGTTGACCCCCATGCTCGGGTATCTCCGCGGCTCGGTTGCCCCACGCAACCGCTTGACGCCCATGCTCGGGCATCCCCCACGCTCGGTCGCCCACGCCACCGGCTGACGCCCATGCCCGGGTATCCCCCACGCTCGGTTGCCCCACGCAACCGGTTGACCCCATGCTCGGGTATCCCCCACGCTCGGTTGCCCCACGCAACCGGTTGACCCCGATGCTCGGGTATCCCCCACGCGAGGTTGCCCCACGCAACCGCTTGACGCCAATGCTCGGGCATCCACCGCGCTCGGTTGCC
>CALQBK020000136.1 GCA_943328795.2 Bifidobacterium breve | reverse complement strand
CGTCCACCGGGGGCAACACGGGCTCGGCGGGCGGGGCAACCGGGGGCGGAGGCGCGGGCGCGGGCGTCGCGACGGCCACCGGCGGAGGGGCGACCTCGGTGGGCTTCTTGCCGTCGCGCATGAACACCGCGGCCCCGCCGACGACGACCACCAGCAGGACAGCCGCTGCGGCAACGCCACCAATCAGAAGGCCGATGCCTACGCCGCCGCCCTTGCTCGGGCTCGGCTCGGGGTCCGGCTCCGAAGCGGGCACGGCAACGGGCGCCGCGTGCCAAGCGCCCTCCACGTCGTCCGCAGCCTTGGGGGGCTCGGCAGGCGGGACGACCAGCACCGGCTCCACCACCGGCGCGGGCCCTGGGCTCGTGGCGACGGCAGGCTCGGGCGCAGGCTCGACAACGGGCGCGGGGGGGATCGACGCGGAGGCCAGTGAAGTCGCCGCCTCGGAGGCCAGCTCCGCCGCGCCGAGCGCCGAAGACGACAGCGGCACCGTCGCCCGGCTCTGCTCGTCCGACTCGGAGTCGACGTCCGGCACCTCGAGCCCGGTCGGCGGCGCCGAGGGCAGATCGGCGAGGTTCATCGGGCGCGAAGGGGCCCGCTTGAACTCTTCGCCGTCATCGTCGGTGACCGGCCCGGTGAACACCCCGGTGATGTCGCTCGGGGGCGGCGCGGGCGGTACGAGCGGCGCGCGCTCCGGCACCTCGTCCCCCCGACCAACCGGCGCGGCCGACGGTGCTGCGGGAGGCGGCTTCGCCAGCAAGCCACCCGGGGAAGGGAGATCTGCGCCTTCTGCGGGCTTGGGCACGATCGAGGCGCCGACCGAAGAGGGCCGGACCGGCAACGGTGAGGACACCCCGCCCTTCGCCAGCAACGGCATGCCGTCGCTAAAGCAGAAGTCGATCCAGTCCTCGTAGGTGGTGTTGCACAAGGGACAGATCTTCATCTGGGTTCCAGCGGCTCCGGCTCGAAACGTAAACTATAGCGCCTTTGGTCTCACGGTGCGCACAAGCGAACCCGCGACGGGGGCACGCGACCCGGTCACGCGACCCGGTCACGCGACCCGGTCACGCGACCCGGTCAGAGGACTCCGAGCGCGGCGTGCGCCGCTGCCAGCCTAGCGACCGGCACCCGGAACGGCGAGCAGCTCACGTAGTCGAGCCCGATCGAGTGGAAGAACGCCACGCCGGTCGGATCCCCGCCATGTTCGCCGCAGACCCCGAGCTTGAGCTGGGGGCGCACCGAGCGGCCGAGCTTGGCGGCCATCTCTACCAACTTGCCCACGCCCTCCTTGTCGAACACCGCCAACGGGGAGTCCTTGATGACCCCGCGCTGCTGGTACTCGGTGAAGAACTTGCCCATGTCGTCGCGCGAGAAGCCCCACGTCATCTGCGTCAGGTCGTTGGTCCCGAAGCTGAAGAAGTCGGCGTGCACCGCGATCTTGTCCGCGAGCACACACGCCCGCGGGAGCTCGATCATCGTGCCGACCCGGTAGTCGATGCGGACGTTGTTCTCTGCGAGCACCGCCTCGGCGGTCTCCTCGACCTGCTGCCGGCAGCGCTCGAGCTCGGCCGGCATCGAGACCAGCGGGATCATGATCTCGGGGATCACGACCTTGCCTTCACGCGTGACCGCTACCGCAGCCTCGATCAACGCGCGCACCTGCGTGTTGTAGATCTCCGGCGTGGTGACCCCGATGCGGCATCCGCGGTGGCCCATCATCGGGTTGGACTCGTGCAGCTGCTTCAGCCGCTCCTGCAACGCCTCGGTCCGCACGCCAAGGTCCTTCGCCACCGCGGAGACCTCCTCCGGCCGGTTCGGCAAGAACTCGTGCAGCGGCGGGTCGAGCAGGCGGATGGTGACCGGGAGCCCGTCCATCGCCCGGAAGATCTCGATGAAGTCTTGCCGTTGGATTGGCAACACCGCGTTGAGCGCGCGTTGGCGCGAGCGCTCGTCGTCGGCCAGGATCATCTGACGCATCGCCCGCAGCGCGGTGGGCTCGAAGAACATGTGCTCGGTGCGGCACAGGCCGATCCCGACGGCGCCCAGGCGGCGCGCGTTCAGCGCGTCCGAGCCCGTGTCCGCGTTCGCGCGCACCTTGAGCCGCGCGCGCTTGTCCGCCCACGCCAACAGCTGCCCCATCGCGCCGGCGTCCGTCGGCGGCGCCAGCGTCGGGATGTCCCCTTCGAACACCTCGCCCGTGCCGCCGTCGATCGTGATGTAGTCCCCGCGCTTCACGACCGTGTCGCCCGCGTAGAACAGCTGCCGCCCGTAGTCGACGAGGATCTCGGTGCAGCCGACGACGCAGGGCTTGCCCATCCCCCGCGCCACCACGGCAGCGTGGCTCGTCTGCCCGCCGCGCGCGGTCAAGATGCCGCGCGCCATGTTCATGCCCTGGATGTCCTCCGGGCTCGTCTCCAAGCGGACCAGGATCACGGCCTCGCCCTTGTCGGCCATCTCCTGGGCCTCCTCAGATTGGAACACCACCTTGCCGCTCGCCGCGCCTGGGCTCGCGTCCAGGCCCTTCGCGATGCGCTTCTTGCGGGCGTCGGGGTCGAGCACCGGCCGCAGCACCAGCTCGAGCTCCGCGGCCTTCACGCGCCGAATCGCCTCTTCTTCGGTGATCACGCCCTCGTGCACCATGTCCACGACGATCTGCACGGCCGCGGCGGGCGTGCGCTTCCCGTTGCGCGTCTGCAACAGGTAGAGCTTGCCCTCCTCGATCGTGAACTCGATGTCTTGCATGTCGCGGTAGTGCGTCTCGAGGCGGGCCTGCAGCCCGTGCAGCTCTTCGTACACCGCGGGCATCGCCTCTTGCAGCGTCACGCTGCCCACCGCCCCGCCGTCCCGGTTGATCGGGTTCGGCGTGTGCGTGCCTGCCACGACGTCTTCGCCCTGCGCGTTCGCGAGCCACTCACCAAAGAACACCCGCACGCCGGACTTCGGGTTGCGCGTGAAGCAGACGCCCGTCGCGGACTTCTCGCCCATGTTGCCGAACACCATCGACTGGACGTTCACGGCCGTGCCGCAGTCGTCCGGGATGCTGTGCATCTTCCGGTAATACCGGGCGCGTTGGCCGTTGAAGCTCTTGAAGACGGCCTCGACGGCCAGCTTGAGCTGCACCTGGGGGTCCTGGGGGAACGGCCCCCACGCGTCGGCGACCACGGCCTTGAGGCGCTCGACCATGCCCTTCAGGGTCTCGAGCGGCAGGTCCCGCGGCTCCTTCCCCTCCCCCACTTCGTCCACCACGCGCTGGAAGTGCGCGAACGGCAGCTCGAGCACGACGTCCCCGAACATCATGATGAAGCGCCGGTAGCTGTCCCACGCGAACATCGGCCGGCCGGTGCGGGCGGCGAGGCCCTCGACCGTGACGTCGTTCAGGCCCAGGTTCAGCACGGTGTCCATCATGCCGGGCATCGACTGCGCGGCGCCGGAGCGGACCGAGAACAAGAGCGGGTTCTCGGGGCTACCGAACACCTTGCCGGCGCGCTCCTCGACCAGCTTGAGCGCGGCTTGTGCTTCATCCCATAGGCCGGCGGGGTAAGCGCCACCTTGCTGGAACCAGTGGTTGCACGCCGCCGTCGTGATCGTGAAGCCAGGGGGCACAGGGAGGCCGATGCGGGTCATCTCCGCGAGGCCCGCGCCCTTTCCGCCGAGCAGCGCTTTCATGCCGCCGTCCCCGTCCGACTGACCGTTACCGAACGAGTAGACCCAGGTGCTCATCATGAACCTCTTCGAGGGGGAAACGCGGCGCTACCTATCCCCCTCGCGGCCGCGGTGCACCGGCCTTGAGCCTAGTGCCCGACGATGTCGTCGTGCATCCCCGCCAACGCGAGCGTCAGCGTGTCTGCGGGCAAGCCGCCGTCGAAGTTCGGCGACGTGTAGGGCACGCCGAGCGAGTCGAGCGACGCGAGGTAGTCCTCGACGAGGGCGTTGAAGTCGTCGTCGGTGATGTTCAGGCCCGTGTGGGTCTCGAGCATCGTGCGGCCGGAGTACACGCAGAACCCGCCGGTAGCCTCACACACCTGCTCGACGAGCAGGTCGTTCAGGTGCGCGAGGTCGACCGAAGTGAAGAAGCCGTTGATGCGGGAGTCCGCCGCGACGTTCGTCAGCATGCCGTCGATCACGGCCTCCACCGCCGCGTGACCGCCGAGTTGGTTGAACAGCACTGCGGACCCATCGGCGTCCGTGACGATGTCGTCGTGCATGCCGACCAACGCGACCAACAAGGGGTCGATCGTCTCGGACCCGTCGAGCGTCGCGCTGTAGGGCACGCCGAGCTCGTCCAGGGCCGCCAGCAAGTCGCCCACGAGGGCGTTGAACTGGTCGTCCGTGATCGCCATGCCGGCGTGGACTTCCGCCATGCTGCCGCCCGTGTAGGTGCACCCTCCGCCCGTAGCCGAGCAGATCTGGTCCTGCAGCATCTGGGAGAGGTTGTCCAGGTCCGTGTTCGCGAACATGAAGTTGATCGTCGTATCGGCCGCAACGTGGTTGATGAACGTAGTCACCACCGCCTCGACCGCCGGCTGCCCCCCGAGCTGCTCGTAGAGCGTCGGGACCGCGGTGTCCGTGTCGGTGTCGGTGTCCGTGTCGGTGTCCGCGTCGGCATCGGTGTCGCTGTCCGTGTCCGTATCGGTGTCCGCGTCGCTGTCCGTGTTCGGGTCGATCGTGGGATCGGTGTTCTCGGCGTAGACCGCGTCGGGCGCTTTGCCGTCACACCCCACCAGGAGGAACGGGAGGGCGAGCGCGCGGACCGACAGGGAGTGAAGACGCATAGGGGCTCCTGGAACGAGAGGTGTACGACAACCCGTTGTAACCAGATCACCGTGCGCTCGCACTGAGTTCGTCACGGGCGATCGGCGTCTGCGGGGGCGCGCGGCAGCCGCCTTACCCAGAGGTTGCGGTCGCCTCCCACGCTGCTGTCGTTGAGGAACGCGACCGTGAGCTGGCGCGGGCCCTCGCCGCACGCCGGGGCGGGGACGTCCACGTCGACGGGGTCGTGCACCGCGATGACACGACTGGCCCCGTCGGCACAGTCCCAGGAGATTCGCGCCAACGCTCCGTCCGCCCCCGGGGCATCGGCGGAGAGCCGCAGCCGGACGCGCTCGGCCTCCCTCCCGTCGAGCGGCCGACTGCGCAGCGTCGCATCCCACAGCAGGCCCCACCCCCGGCCCACGGCCTCGAACGTGGTCGGCAGCGGGCCGTCGACGAAGAACAGCCCGTTCGGGACGTCGGCGTTCAAGAAGTCCTGCAAGACGGGGCTCCGAGCGATCCGCAGCGCCTCCGGGTAGTGCCCCGAAGCCGCGAGCGCCCGCGTGTAATTCCACCGGATCCAGGGCTGGTCCGGCACCGCCTCGAACAGCGCCCCCCAGCGGTCGACGCGCTCTGAGGCGCTCGCCCACTCCACCTTCGAGCCCTCGCACTCCCAGGCCGAGAACTGCTCGTCGTTCCACACGACGTCGCGGGTGAGCGCGTCCGCCACCGGAGGTAGCGAGCCGGGATCGGGGGTGCTCGACCGGCGGCAGTCGGCGGGCGGGACGCGGGTGCTCCCGAGGCCGCTGACGGCGAGCGCGACCTCGGTGTCCACGAGCCCGACCTGGTCACGCACCTGGACCCACGTCGCCAACAGCGGCATCCCGACGTCGCGGGTCGCCACCGACGTGCCACCACGAGGCCGTCGGACGAGCCACTCGACGTCGCCGCGCAGCGGGGTCTCAAAATCGAACGTGGCCCGGCTCGGCGCCCAGGATCGCACTACGAGCCCCGAGCTGTCGCCGCTCGGCAGGTGCGCTTCGACCAACACGGTCGGCACACTGAGCAGCAAGAGCGCCCAGCCTGCTCGGCCGGCCGAGCGCCTCCCGACCGGAGCGCTCGCGGCCAGGGCGACGAACGCAGGCAACAGGAGCCGGCCCCGCCCCATCCAGTCCCCACCGACCCGCGCGACCTCTACGACGTGGAGCGCGACTGGCGCCCACGCCCACCTCCCGCGGCCACGGCTGCCCCCGGTCGCCAGCGCGCCGGTCCAGAACGGCGCGAGCACCACGAGCCCTTGGGCGACTTCGACGAGACCGCCGGACAAGCTCCCTCCCCCGCCGATTTTCACGAGCACCGAGGACGGCACGCCGAACACGACGCTCCACGCCCCCCACGCGGCGACGCTCGCCGCGAGCCACGGCCTCAACCCCGGCGTCGTCACCGCGCCGATCGCGAGCCACGCGACCCCCTCGGGGCGCACGAGCGACCCGGCGAACAGCCACGGGCCGGCCCGCCGGTCCTCGGCGCAGAAGTAGCGCCAGCCTGCTGCCAGCGTGAGCGCAGCGAGCGTGGTCTCCATCCCCAGCGCGGACCACGCCCCCAGCGGGAACGACGACGCCATGACCCAGAGCCACAGCGTGCCGAGCGCCCCACCAGGCCCGCCTCGCGCCGGGACGGCGCGGTCCAACATCGCCAACACCCCGGTCCCCGCGAGGAACGAGGCCCCCTTCGTCACCCACGCCGGCGGCAGGTGCGCGAGAGCAGCGGCGAGCTGGATCCCGAAGCCGAGCGGCGAGGTGCAGGGCCAGGTCCCGAGCTCCGCCGCGCCGCGGGGGACGCCGTGCGCCAAGCGCCACGCCTCGGCCCAGACGATGTAGACGTCGTCGACCTGGGCGGGCAAGCTCGCCCAGCTCCCGAGCGCCAGCAGCCCGACCGCGAGCGCCAGCCTCGCGCGGTCAACCGCCAACGGAGGTTTCGTGCTCCAGCAGGGCGACCACGCGCGCCACGGCAGCGTCGAAGCCGGGCGCTGGCATGAACACGCCCGCAGCCTTCGCGTGACCGCCGCCGCTCGGGTGCAGCGCCTGCGCCAGGGTCGCGACATTCAGCCGCCCCCGCGACCGCAGCGAGACCTTCGCGCCGCGCGGCCGCTCGGTGACCAACGCCGCGACCTCGACCCCCTCGATGTGCTGGAGCACGTCTACGATCCCGTCCAGGTCGCTCTCGGCGGCGCCCGCCATCCGCAGCGACTCGATCGAGACCTCGCCGACCACGCTCCGGCCGGCGGCCCCGAACCGCACCGAGGAGAACACCCGCCCCATCAGGCGCACGGAGGCCGCGCGGCGCTCGACGAGCGTGCGGAGAACGATGCTGGAGTGGTCGATCCCGGCCTCAAGTAGGCGCGCGGAGAGGCGGTGCGTAGACGGCTGGGTGTTCGAATACCGGAACGCCCCCGTGTCGAAGACGATCCCCGCGTACAGCAGCGACGCGAGGTCCCGGTCCAACGGGACTGCCCAGGCGTCCGCGATGCCCGCCACCATCCCGCAGGTGCTCTCGGAGCCCGGCGCCAACAGCGAGACCGCGTACCCGCTCGAGTCCGTGGACGTGTGGTGGTCGACGAGGCCAGTCCACTCCGCCGCGTCGAACGCCGCTCGAACGGCCGCAGGCAGGCGGTGGCAGTCCCCGTCGAGCACGACGACGCCGTCCGCGCCCGCCGCCGACGCGTTCGGGAGCACCGCGGCCATGTCCGGCAGGAACGCGTACCGCCCGCTCGGCTCGCCGACGACGTCGATCACCACGCCGGGCGCCTTCGCCATCAGCACGCGGCGTAGCCCGAGGCACGCGCCGAGCGAGTCCCCGTCGGGCCCCTCGGGGCCCGTGAGGACCACCCGGCGGCTCCGCCTCACCCGCGCGAGCAGCTGGTCCAAGGCGGCGGGGTCCGCGAGGGTCGGGATGACGTGGGCTTCTGACACACAGCTCCGAGGAAGCCGAGGAGTGTACGGGCAATCGCGATCGCAGGCAAGGGGATTCGGGCCCGGCGATTGCACGGCGGCCTGATTCGGAATAGCGCAACGACCTTTTCGTCGGCTCATACGGGGCATGGCGTGATGGTCAACCGACGGAGCCAACTGGTGTCTGAAACTCAACCCCTCGCAGTCGAAGCTGCGGTCCCCCAATCCCCCGAAGTCGCGCCCCCCGCGCGCGCCACCGACCACGTGTCGGACCGCACCTTCGCCGACTTTCCCATCTCGCCGGAGGTCCTCCAGGGCCTGACCGCGATGGGCTACGCGACGGCTACGCCGGTGCAGGCGAAGACCATCGACCCGGCGATCGCCGGGCGCGACCTCATCGTCCGCGCCAAGACCGGCACGGGCAAGACCGCCGCGTTCTGCGTCCCGATCGTCGAGCGCGTGACCGAGGGCGACCACCGCACCCGCGCGATCGTGCTCTCGCCCACCCGCGAGCTCGCGATCCAGATCGCGCAGGAATGCGCGCTCATCGCGAAGTTCAAGGACCTCCGCATCTGCGCCATCTACGGTGGCGTCGGGTTCGAGTCGCAGGTCGAGGCCTTGCGCGAAGGCTCCGAGATCGTCGTCGGGACCCCCGGCCGCATCTTGGACCATATCCGCCGGGGCAACTTGGACCTCTCCGGGGTGCAGTTCGCGGTGCTCGACGAGGCCGACGAGATGCTCTCGATGGGCTTCCTCGAGGACGTGCGGAAGATCCTGGACAAGTGCGGGCCTGACCGGCAGACGCTGCTGTTCTCGGCGACCGTGAACGAGTCGATCCGCGGCTTGATCGGGCGCTACACGAAGGACGCCATCGACATCATGCTGTCGTTCGACGGCGACAACGTACAGCAGGTGACGCACATCCTGTACGAGTCCAGCCCGGACTACCACAAGGCCCGCGCGCTGCTTGACCTGATCGAGAAGGAGCGCCCGAAGTCCGCCATCATCTTCTGCAACACGAAGGAAGACGTCGGCACGGTGTGCAGCTACCTCGAGCGCCAGGGCATGAACGCCGAGATGATCTCGGGCGACTTGCCGCAGAAGCAGCGTGAGCGCGTCATGGCGCGCGTGAAGGCCGGCGCGACCCAGTTCCTCGTCGCGACCGACGTCGCCGCGCGCGGGATCGACATCTCGGACCTCTCGCACGTGATCAACTACGCGTTGCCGGACGATCCGGCGGTGTACCTGCACCGCTCCGGCCGCACGGGCCGCATCGGCAAGACCGGCGTGGTGCTGAACCTGGCCGGCGGCGCGGACTTCTCGAGCCGCATCTCGCTGGAGCGCATCCACAAGATCAAGTTCGACGTACGCCAGATGCCGACGCCGGAAGAGTCCGCGACGCTGCGCGCCGAGCGCGTGTCGGGCGTGATCAAGGAGGCCGCGGGCTCGACGGCCTACGAGTCCTGGATCGACGCCGCCAAGCGCATGAAGGAGCGGCCCGACGCGGACAAGCTGATCGCCGTCATGATCCGCGCGTTCATGCAGTTCGACGCCAAGCGGCGCGCCGAGCTGATCGACCGCGACAACGGCAGCGGCGGCGTCGACGAGATGGCCGAGCGCCCCACCCGCGGCGACGACCGCGGGCCCCGCCGTGACGGCCCGCGCGACGACCGTGGCCCCCGCCGCGACGACCGCGGCCCCCGCGACGACCGCGGCCCCCGCGACGACCGCCCCCGGGACGCAGCCCGGGATGACCGCCCGCGCCGTGACGACCGCCCGCGTGAGGATCGCCCCCGCGACGACCGCCCCCGCGACGGCGCCCGGGACGACCGCGGCCCCCGCCCTGACGCTGTCCGGGCGGACGGGCCCCGTACGGACGCGCCGCGCGCACCCCGCGAGGATCGGGCCCCCCGCGGAGACCGCCCTCCGCGCGAGGACCGCCCCCCGCGTGAGGATCGCCCACAGCGCACGCACCCCGTGGCCGCGACGCCGCAGGCGGACGACAGCGCCGCACCCG
Source organism: Bifidobacterium breve (assembly GCA_943328795.2). Taxonomy (GTDB): domain Bacteria; phylum Myxococcota_A; class UBA796; order UBA796; family SXON01; genus CAIUMM01. The sequence continues at coordinate 3,079 of CALQBK020000136.1, read as the reverse complement.
CAGCGCTCGACGGCTCGCCCGTTGACGGGGACGAGGACGCCGACGTAGCCGACGCCGCAGCAGGGACCGAGGCCGGCGAAGCCGCACGCAAGAAGCGCCGCCGTCGTCGTCGTAAGCCCCCCGGGTCCGCAGCCGCGGGCACCGAGGGCGGCGAAGGTGGCGAAGGTGGCGAGGGCTCCGACGCCCCCGCAGCCCCCGCCGTCGAGTAGCAGCCGCGGTCACGCCCCCGTCTCGGATGATACGGGGGCCGTGCCGCATTGTTGCGCACCAACGAGGTTCTCATGCGCCGTTCTCTCCCGCTCGCCCTTGCCTCCCTGCTCACCCTCGGCGCCTCGACGCTGGCCCGCGCGGAGGACGGCGAGTCGACCTACGAGGGCGGCAACTCTGGCACCGCCCCGAACTACGCGAAGGGCAAGCCGGTGTCGATCACCCACTCGTCGGGCAACCTCTCCGTCCGGTGCATGGACACTGAGCAGATGTCCGCGCGGCTCCAGTACGTAATCACCGGTACGAACCAGTCCGCGATGGAGACCGCCGGCAAGGGCGTCGGGCTCGCGGTGTATGGCGACGCGAACGGCGGGCGCGTCAGCACGCGCGCCCCGGGCAAGAGCACCGGCGTGTCGGCAGTAGACGTCACGCTGACGGTGAGCATCCCGCGCTCGGTGATGACCCTCACCGTCACGGAGACGGGCCCGGGCTGGGTGCAGGTGCAGGACTGCGACGGGACCGTGAAGGTCTCAGCGGGCGCCGGCGGGGCGTTCGCTTCAGGGGCGCTGAAGGGCGCGACGGTCACCGCTACAGGCGGGGACGTCAAGGTCGTGGTGAACAACGACAGCGTGTTGACCGCTACGAGCTCGGTGAGCTCGCCCGCGGGGAACGCGACGCTGCTGCTCGGCACCGCCCAGGGTGGGAAGCTGACGGCGAAGGGGTCGGAGGTCTCGGTGAGCCAGACCGTGATGGGAACGAACACCGGGACCCTGGTGAGCGGGGACATGGGGATCGCCGGTCCCACCATCACGGTGAGCGCCAAGTCTCGGGCCGAAGTCGGGGTCAACCAGTAGCGGCGCCGAACGAACTAAGCGGCCCAGGCGGCCACGGGCAGGTGGGTCTCGATGACACCCTTGACGGCCCCGCGGAGGCGGTCGACGAGCTCCCGCCGCCAGAGCGCCCGGCGCTGGCAGATCTCCGCGAACTCCGGCAGGCGGATGTCCGCGGTCACAGCTACCCGGCCGAGCGCAAAACGTGACGTCTCCGGGCCGTTGCTGTGCCGGTCGCTGTTGACGCAACTCTCGTAGCCAGCCGCAGTGACGGCGGCGAGCACACGCGCGTTGTAGCGCCCGCCGGGACAGGCGAAGTGCCGCACTTGGCGCCCGAGCACGTCCGCCAGGAACGCCCGCGACCCGGCGATCTCCCGCGCTAGCTGGGCGCCCGGGACTTGGGTGAGCCACGGGTGCGTCGCGGTGTGGCAACCAATCTCGAAGCCCGACCGACAGAGCGCCCGCACGTCCGCGCGGGAGACGTAGCCGGGGGTCCCGATTCGCCCGGTCGTGACGTAGAACGTAGCTCCGAAGCCCAGCTCGTACAGCACCTCGGCGGCAGCGACCCAATCGCTCGCATAGCCGTCGTCAAAAGTGACGCACACGCTGGGTTGGCCCGAGAACGCCAACGCGTCGGTCACCGAGACCCCGCGAAATCCAAGCGCGCGCACCGTCCGCATCTGGGCCCGAAACGAGGCCAACGGCAGCAGGTAGGGTCGGGGGCCGGGCCCGACTTGGGCCGGCGCCTGCCCCGGCAGCAGCAGCTCGTGGTACATGAGGAACGTCGTGCGCGCACCGCATGACGCCGGAGCCGGGTTCAACCCGCCCTCCGGAGGCCCTCGGAGGGGGCTCTCTGGAGCCATCGGTCGACGGCTTCGCGGCAGTCGTCGTACTCGGCGACCACCCCGGGAGACGCCGGGTCGAACGAGTGGGCGATCAACTGACCGCGCCGACCGATCGCCCCGCACGCTGCGTGCAGGCCCAACTTCGCGACGTGGCCGCCGATGAGCGTGAGCCGGTCGACCAGGCCCGCCTGCGAGAGCGTGGCGGCCACCTCGACCCGGGTCAGCGTCGACCGCGCGTACTTGGCGAACGACCGGCTCCCCTCCTCCCGGTACACGTACAGCACGTCGGGCAGCGACACGAACGCGTACTCCCGCAGCGCGCGCATCATGAAGTCGTGGTCTTCGGAGAAGCGGAACTTAGGGTTGTAGCTGACACGGTCGAGCACGTGAGAGCGGAACAACAGCGAAGCGTGGACAACTGGGCAGGTGTCGCTGCTGTGCAGCCGGCTCGGCACGCTCCGGGGGGTGCCCGTGATCCCCGCCGGGCGCTCGTCCAGGCGCGTCATCACCGCGGCGCTGGACACGAGGTCAGCCTCGGGCTCGTCACGCAACGCTTGGAGCTCCCGTTCGAACCGGGACGGGTAGGACCAGTCGTCGGCGTCTTGCCACGCCACGAAGGGCGTGGACACGTGGTCCAGCCCCGTCTGCCGGGCCGCTCCCCTCCCCCGGTTGACGCGGTGTCGGACCACGCGCATGCGCGGGTCGGCGAACCCCTCGACGATGGGCGCCAGCGGCACCTTGGACCCGTCGTCCACTACGACGCAATTCCAATCTTCGAAGGTCTGGGCCTGCAGCGAAGCCAACGCTCGCGGAAGGTCCTCATTTGCGTTGTACGCAGGTATGATCACGGTGAGCATGGAGCCTCCAAGCCGAAAGTTGTCTTGATTTCGGGCGGGACCCAGCCGCCTCTTTCGCCTGTTCAAGTGGGCCCGGCGGCCCCGAACTCTCCGCCGTGACCCGAACTTGACACAGACTTGGCGCGGCGTCCGCGGCGTGTCAACTCTGGGCAGAGTCGCCGATCCGGGCGGATAGTTTCGCCCTCCCGAGCGCACGCCGCTCGCCGGTCAGCATTTGCAACGCCCGCCCGGGCGCGATCCCTCCGAGCCGCGGGCGCGCTCCTCGTAAGAAAGTTTCCGGCGTTTGCCGATCGTAGTGCCGTTGAGTTGTTGCGCGGCATTGCGCGGTGTGATCTGCTTG
>CALQBK020000135.1 GCA_943328795.2 Bifidobacterium breve | reverse complement strand
GATACAGGCGTGGGTCGAGGCGTGACGGAGCCGCGGCCGAGGCAGCACGTAGATGCCCCCGTCGATCAGCTCGGCGGTGACGTGCTCCGGGAGCGCCTTCAGATCGGCGTACGTCGCGGGTCGGGGTGGTGCGGGGGCGGCGGCGCTCTCCATCAGGGGATCGTACTCCGGATCGGGGCGTGGAGCCGCGGGCGATGTCAGGGCCCGCTCACCCCCGCTCGATGATCGCCAGCGTCTCGACGTGCTCGGTGCCGGGGAACATGTCGAACGGCTGGAGCGCGGTGACCGCGTAGCCCTTCGGCAGCGTGCCGAGGTCCCGCGCGAGCGTACCGGGATCGCACGAGAGGTAGAGGATCAGCCGGGGGCGGGTGACGGTGAGCCGCTCGATCACGCCGGGCGCGCCCGCGCGCGGGGGATCGAGGATCGCGACGTCGTAGAACGTCTGCCCCGGCTTCCAGCGCCCCGCGTCCAGGTCCAGGATCTGCGCGCCGGGCAGGTTCTTCCCCGCGTCGCCCGTCGCCGACCCCTCGCGCTCCACCAGCGTGACCGGCGTCCCGCGCGCGTTGGCTCGCGCTGAGAGGTTCCCGACCCCGCCGTACAGGTCGAGGATCCGCGCCGGCTTCGCGCGCTCCAGGATCGCGTCCACGTAGGCGACCACGAGCCGGTTCACCTCCAGGTTCACCTGCAAGAACGACGTGGGGCTCACCCGCAGCCCGTCGACGAACAACACGGGGTCCCCCGACTTGCGCTTTTTGCCGACGCTCGCGTCGACGTCCTTCGGCACCGGCGCGTGCTTCTCGAGCACGCAGACCACCCGCTCCCCGTTGGAGCGCACCTCCACCTCGCCGTCGATCCCACAGTCCGCGAGCCGCGTGACCATCGCGACCACCTCGGGGCGCGCGATCCGCGCGAGCTCGTCCGGCGGGACGATCCACAGGTCGTGTGAGCCCGGCAGGTGGAAGCCGAGCCCGCCCGGTCCGCCACGCAGCTTGACCCGCGCGCGGCTGCCCGACTGCAGCGGGGAGGGGACCATCGGCTGGACCGGCACGCCCACGCGCCCGAGCGCGCGCTCGACCCGCGCTTGGCGCAGCACGAGCTGCTCGGGGTACGGGAGGTCGACCAGGGGCGCGATCCCGGCATCGGCGAGCGTAGACATCCGGCCGGGCTATCCTCGCACCGTGCCGTTGCCCCGCCGCCCGAGCTCTCGCCTGCGCCGGCTGCTGCTGTTCCTCACGCGGCCAGGGGAGTGGTCGGCTGAGCGGTACCGGGACAAGAACTCGATGGAGTACTCGGCGCTGCACCCGGGGCGCTGGCGCGCGCGGGATACGGAGCCCGAGGAGGCGGTTCATGGCGAGCTTCAAGAAGGTCCAGGGCATGGACGTGGTGACGATCACTGAGGGCGCGTCCGCAGGGACCGTGCAAGACCTGCTTTTTGACCTCGAGACCCGGGTGATCCTCGGGTACCGGATCAAGGCCGCGGGCGTGTTCGGGAAGACGTGCGGCGTCGCGACCACCGCCGTGCGGGTGCTTGGCCGCGACGTAGTGCTCGTCGAGGCCGAGTCCGCGATCGAGGTCGTGAGCACGAAGGGCTCGGTGGAGGACGGCCGTGCGTGGGTGACCGCGTACGTCGGGTCCAAGGTCATGTCGCGCAAGGGGGAGTCGGTCGGCGTGGTCGAAGACCTGGAGGTCGAGCGGGACCGCGTGGTCGGCTTGGTGCTGGACCAAGACCGGGTCGTGCAGGTCGGGCCCCGCGTGACGCTCGGCAAGGACGTCGTGGTGCTCGAAGACGCGAGCCAGGCCGAGAAGGCGCCGAGCGGCGAAGGCGGGTTCTGGAGCCGGATGAAGGTGTTTTAGGGTCGTGCCCCCCGCCATCAAGCGGCGCCCGGCCTTGACACCAGCCCGATGATGCATCATCATCAGGTGCATGCGCACCACGCTCAATCTCGATGACGACATCCTCGGCGCAACCCATGAGCTCGCGAGGAGCCAGAAGCGGACGACCGGTCAGGTGATCTCCGACCTCGTGCGCCGGGCCCTCCAAGCACCCGTCACCAGTTCGAGCGGGGAGACGCCCGTCCTTGGTTTCCGACCCTTCCCCGCCCGTGGTGCGCTCGTCACCAACGAAGTCGTCGACAAGCTCCGCGAGGAAGGGGAGTACTGATGCGCGCCCTGCTCGACGTGAACGTGCTCATCGCGGCGCTTGACGCAGGCCACGTCCACCATTCCCGCGTGCGCGACTGGCTGGGCGCCGTGGGGGCCGGCGGCTGGGCCTCGTCGCCGCTGACACAGAACGGGTGCGTGCGGATCATGTCGCAGCCGAGCTACCCATCTCCACTGCGTCCGACCGACGTAGTCGAGCGGCTCCGCGAAGCCACTGCCCACCCGGCTCACGAGTTCTGGGCCGACGACATCAGCTTGCTCGACCCCAAGCTCATCCGAGCCGATCGGGTCCTTGGCCCTCGGCAGGTCACCGATGGGTACCTCCTCGCGCTGGCCGTTCGGCACGGCGGGCGGCTGGTGACCCTGGATGGCCGGATTCCGATCGAGACTGTGCCGGGGGCGCGGCGAGAGCACCTCCTGGCTCTATGATCGGCGAATCTGCCGGGCTCGAGGGGGCCCGCCCCGCTTGCGAAACACCGGGTCCCCCGTTACCACGGCGCCCCCGAGGTTTCCCATGGCCCGCATCACCGTTGAAGACTGTCTCGACAACGTCCCCAACCGCTTCTCACTCGTCCTGCTCACGGCAGAGCGCACGAAGCAGCTGATGAAGGGCGCCCAGCGCTTGATCTCCGACGAGCGCGACAACAAGGAGATCGTCACCGCTCTCCGCGAGATCGCGGCCGGCTCCGTCGCGGCTGACACGAGCGCGTTCGACGAGAACGAGCAGGTCGCGCGCGAGGCGCGTGACGCCGAGGGCGTGCCCCCGAGCGTGGACGACATCCTGGGTGTCGCGGCTGACGTGCCCGAGACCGCCTGAACCCATCCGGGGGGCTCTGGCCCCTCGCCCCCATCGCGCCCACGGGCGCCTGAAACGGAGCTTTCATGTCCCAGGTTGACGAGACCCTCTTCGACATCCGCCACGTCCAGCGCTTCATCGCCGAGGGCAAGATCACCCAGAAGCAGTACGACGACTACCTGGCCAACCTCGAAGACAGCGCGAAGAACGCCGAGGAAGCCACGACGCGTATGCAGGCCACCTACTTCCGTACCGGCGCCGCCGGCACTGACGAGTAGGCCCGCGTGCCGCCGGACCCGAGCGGCGCACGGATCCTGAGAGCCGCGCGCGGCACCGAGCTGACGTGTCGTGGGTGGGTGCAAGAAGCCGCGCTCCGGATGCTGCACAACAACCTGGACCCCGAGGTCGCTGAGCGGCCCGAGGACCTCGTCGTGTACGGCGGGACCGGCAAGGCTGCCCGCGACTGGCCCAGCTTTGACCGCATCTGCGCGTCGCTGCGCGACCTGCACGACGACGAGACGCTCCTTGTGCAGTCCGGCAAGCCGGTCGGCATCGTGAAGACGCACGTCGACGCGCCGCGCGTGCTGATCGCGAACTCGAACCTCGTGGGCAAGTGGGCCACGTGGGAGCACTTCCGGGAGCTCGAGCAGCGCGGCCTGATGATGTACGGCCAGATGACCGCCGGGAGCTGGATCTACATCGGCTCGCAGGGCATCGTCCAGGGCACGTACGAGACCTTCGCGGAGGCCGGCCGCCAGCACTTCGGCGGCTCGCTCGCCGGCAGGCTCGTGCTCTCGGGCGGCCTTGGCGGCATGGGCGGCGCGCAGCCCCTCGCGGCGGTTTTCGCCGGCGCGACCTACCTCGGCGTCGAGGTGGACGTCACCCGCGCGCAGAAGCGCCTGGACTCCGGCTACCTGGACGAGCTCGCGACGGACCTCGACGACGCCCTCGCGCGCGTCGCCCGGTACCAAGCCACCGGCACGGCCCGCTCTGTCGGGGTCATCGGCAACGCGGCCGACGTCTACGAGCAGATCGTCGCTCGCGGGGTCACCCCGGACCTGGTCACGGACCAGACGAGCGCGCACGACCCGCTGAGCTACATCCCGTCGGGCTTGTCCCTCGAGCAGGCGGCGGTCCTCCGCGCGGCGGACCCCGCCGAGTACACGCGGCAGAGCCACCGCACGATGGCCCGCCACGTCCGCGCGATGCTCGCGATGAAGCACGCGGGCGCCCACGTGTTCGACTACGGAAACAACCTGCGCGCCGGGGCCGTCGAGGGCGGCGAGCCCGACGCGTTCGAGTTCCCCGGGTTCGTGCCGGCGTACATCCGCCCCCAGTTCTGCGAGGGCCGCGGGCCGTTCCGCTGGGTCGCGCTCTCGGGGGATCCCGAGGACATCCGGGTGACCGACGAAGCCGTGCTGGAGCTGTTCCCGCACGACGAGGGGCTCCACCGCTGGATCCGCATGGCCCAGCAGCGCATCCAGTTCCAAGGCTTGCCCGCCCGCATTTGCTGGCTTGGCTACGGCGAGCGGCACAGGGCCGGCTTGGCGTTCAACGCGCTCGTGGCTTCCGGCAAGGTGAAGGCGCCCATCGTGATCGGCCGCGACCACCTGGACTGCGGCTCGGTGGCGAGCCCCAACCGCGAGACCGAGGGCATGCTGGACGGCACGGACGCCGTCGCGGACTGGCCGATCCTCAACGCGCTCGTGAACGCGGTGAACGGGGCGTCCTGGGTGAGCTACCACCACGGCGGCGGCGTCGGGATCGGGTACTCGCTGCACGCCGGGCAGGTGATCGTCGCGGACGGCACGCCCGAGGCCGCGCGCCGGCTTGAGCGCGTGCTGACCGGGGACCCCGCGATGGGGGTGTTCCGCCACGTGGACGCCGGCTACGAGCGCGCGATCGAGGTCGCCAAGGAGCGCGGCGTGCGGATCCCCGGGGTCACGGAGTAGCTCCGGCTCAGTCCGCCGCGAGGTCGAACCGCACGTCCAGTGCGCCCTCCGCTACGCTCACGGTGACGCGCGCGCCGGTGCTGGTGAGCGTGTCGCCGACCGGGAGCTCGATGGACGTGAGCAGGTCGAGCCAGGCGGCCTGGAGGACCTGCTCGAGCTGCCGGAGCGCGGACGCGGGCACCACGCCTGTCGTGCGGGCCGTGACCGAGCCGACGAACCGCATGTGGTTGTCCAGGCGGGGGACGTGGAACTCACTGCCTTCGCCGAAGGTGATCCGGATCGTCGGGAAGTCCACGGGGACCCCGCACGCGAGCAGCCCCTCCACCACGCCGCCGAGGAGCAAACGGCGGAACTGACGCCAAGCCGGGGTGTCGATCATCCCCCCTCCTATCGGCCCCGTGCTACGCTGAGCAGAATCGACCCATCCAATTCTGCAGAGGCCTGTTGCCATCACCGGCGCGACCGGGTTCCTGGGCACCCACCTCGTCGAGGTCTTGGGGGCGCGGGGGTTTGACGTCCGAGGCGTCGTCCGGAGCCCGGGCAAGGGCTTGGCGCTGGGCGTACCGCTCGTGGCGGCCGACCTCGGGGACGCCGCGAGCCTCGCGCGTGCGTTCGAGGGCGCGAGCGCGGTGGTCGCGAACGCCGCGTTGTCCACGCGCAAGTCGGCGCCCTGGAGCGCGTTCGAGCAGGCGAACCTGGGCGGCGTCGAGAACACGCTGCGGGCCGCTGCCGCCGCGGGGGTGCCCCGCGTGGTGCTCATCTCCACGATCGCCGTCTACCGGGCGTGGCCGGGCCGCCCGAACCCCGAGTCCACGCCCTTGCTCACGTCCCCCGGGCTGCCGCTCACGCCGACGCTCTTGACCACGAACTGGCGCTACAGCTTGTCAAAGGCGCGGGGCGAGGCCCTGGCCTGGCGCTTGGCCGCCGAGCTCGGACTTCAGCTCACGGTCTTGCGCCCCGGGCCCATCTACGGCCCGCGTGACACCAAGATGACCGCCATGTACGCCGCGTGGATGCGCCGCAGCTGGGTCCTCGCCCCGACCGTGCGCTTGCCGCACGTGCACGCCTCCGACGTCGCAGGGGCCGTCGCCGGCGCGCTCGCTCGGCCCGAGTCGGCCGGCCGCGCGTACAACACCACCGGCGCCTCCGCCTCAGTCTACGAGGCGCTCACCACCTGGAAGCGCCTCGCCGGCCGAGGCCCGCGCATCCTCTCCTTGCCCGTCCCCCTCGCGATGCGCTTTGACGACTCCGCCGCGATCCGCGAGCTCGGGTTCTCGCCCCGCAGCCTGGAGGACGGCATCCGTGACGTGCTCGCTCACCCCATCGCCACCGAGGTGACGTAGTGCTGCTCCTCCTGGCCTGCACCCAGCCGCCGGACGACTCCGGCCCTGGTGACGCCGCGCCCCCGGTCCAGCCCTACGCCGACGGCGCGACCTTGCGCGACGCCGAGGGGCGCACGCTCGTGCTCCACGGCATCAACGCCCGCGTGGATGGCCTCTTCGACGTCACGTTCGACGACGGCCGCACGGCGCTGGAGCCCATCCCCCCGTTCGGAGAGGACGACTGCGCGTTCCTGGCCGACGAGCTTGGCCTGAACCTCTTGCGCCTGCCCGTCAACTGGAGCGGCATGGAGCCCGAGGACGACGCGTGGGACGACGCCTACTTCGAGCGCATCGCGACCGTGGTGGACGCCTGCCAGGCCCACGGCGTCTACACGCTGCTCGACCTGCACCAGGACGCGTACTCAAAGGAGATCGGCGAGGACGGTGCGCCGCTCTGGGCGATCGTGCCGGCGCCGGACGAGCTCCTGGAGGGCCCGCTCGACGACCTGGAGCAGAGGCGGATCAGCGCCGCCGTGCTCTCGGCGTTCCACTCGCTGTACGCCGACGAAGCAGGGCTGTGGGGCGCCTACGGGGACATGGCGGGCGAGCTCGCCAGCCGGTTCACCACGAGCCCGGGCGTGGTCGGGATCGAGCTCCAGAACGAGCCAGTCACGCTCGGCGACGTCGCGGCGCTCGACGACTTCCACGCTGCGATCGCGGCGGCCGTTCGGGAGCGGGCGCCCGAGATGGCGCTGTACTTCGAGCCCGACGCGTTCCGGAACACGCTCGACGAGATGGCCGTCGGGGACGTCTTCCCCTTTCCAAACGCCGTGTACTCCCCGCACATCTACACCGACGTGTTCGAGGACGGCTGGGCGGGGGAGGACGAGCAAGCGGTGGTCGACTCGGTCAACGCGGCCCGGGCGGAGGCGGACGAGCACGGCACCCCGCTGTTCGTCGGCGAGTTCGGCAACGACCCGACGACGGACATCGGCCAGCACTACGCCACCACGTGCCTCGACGCGTTCGACGCCGTCGGCGCGAGCTGGGCATACTGGGTGTACGAGGAGTGGAGCCAGGGCCGCTGGGGGCTCTACGACGCCGACCCGGACGACGTCGAAGCGCGCGGGCCGCTGCGTGCGCCGATCGCGGACATCCTCGACCGGCCCTACCCGGCGGCGGTGGCGGGTACGCTCGTCGGGTTCAGCTGGGACGGCGCGACGCTGGTCGTGAACCTGGAGCCGGGCTCCACCGGCACGCACGTGATCGCCGCGCCCCTGCGGGTGTGGCCGAGCAGCGTGAGCGCGACGTGCGACGGCGCGACCGTGGACGTGACCCGCGCGGGCGGCCGCGCGTCGTTGGCGTGTGGTGGCGCGGTGATCGAGGTCACGGGCCAATGACGGGGGAGCCCGTCACCTGGGCGGACCCGGCCGTGCAGCTCGACGGGGGGTACCTGCACTTCTGCGCGCTCACGGCGTCGGGGGCGGTCCGGTGCTGGGGTGGGACGGACGACGGGGTGGTCGAGTCGCCCGGCCCGTGGGTCGAGGTGCGCGCGGGGATGTACCAGACGTGCGCGCTGGCGGCGTCGGGGGCGGTGACCTGCTGGGGCACGAAGGGTCCGAACGGCGAGCCGGCGAGCCCGCCGACCGTGGTGGAAGGGCTCCCGCCGCTGGTCACGTTCGACGTCGCGCAGGAGGCGATCTGCGGGCTGGACGCAGGCGGAACGGCGTGGTGCTCGGGGAGCGACAGGGTCGCCCATGAGGCGCCGATGGGGCCCTTCGTCGCGATCTCGCTCGGGTTCAACCACGGGTGCGCGCTGGGCGAGGACGGCATGCTCGCGTGCTGGGGGGCGGGCTCGGTCGCGGACGGGGAGCCGCCGTTCCAGGCCGTCCCGCCGACGTGGCCGGTCGAGGCGGTCGCCGCGGGCCTCGGCTACCACACCTGCGCGCTCCGGCCGGACCACACGATCGGCTGCTGGGGCGGGGACGGGGGCGGCGACGGGGGCACGGTGTTCGCGGGCAACCTCCGGGCGCCCCCGGGGAGGTACCGCGCGCTGGCGGCCGGCTACGTCCACACGTGCGCCGTCCGCTGGGACCGCGCCGTCGCGTGTTGGGGCGAGGTGGCGAGCCCGGACCCGTCCTACCGGTTCCGCTTCATCGCCAGCGGGCACCAAGGCACCTGCGGGGTGCTGTTGGACGGCCGGCTGACCTGTTGGGGGTCGGACCAGTTCGGCACGATCTCCCAGCTCCCTGCCGGCCCAATCCCCCGGCGCCTCGGCCCCCGCTGATCTACCAAAAGTGCCGACGGAGGTATTGGCACCTGATCTACCAAAAGTGCCGACGGAGGTTTTGGTGGAGGTTCCGCTACACCCGGCCGGCCCAGACGTCGTCCGCTAGGTAGGTCACGATCAAGTCAGCGCCTGCGCGCTTGATGGACACCAACGTCTCGCGGGCGGCGCGGGCAAAGTCGATCCGCCCCGCGTTGGCCGCCTCCCGCACCATCGCGTACTCGCCGCTCACTTGGTACGCGACGATTGGCAGGTCCCAGCGGTCCCGGGCCTCGCGGATCAGGTCCAAGTTGGTCAGCGCCGGCTTCACCAAGATGAGGTCCGCGCCCTCCATCACGTCCGCCTCGATCTCCCGCCGCGCCTCGCGCCGGTTCGCGGGGTTCATCTGGTACCCGCGCCGGTCGCCGTGCTGCGGCGCGGACTCCGCGGCCAGCCGGAACGGGCCGTAGAACGCGCTCGCCATCTTCGCCGCGTAGCTGCACAAGAGCGTGTACTCGAAGCCCGCGTCGTCGAGCGCCCGCCGGATCACCGAGATGCGCCCGTCCATCATGTCGCTCGGGCACACCACGTCGACGCCAGCTGCGGCCAGCATCACCGACATCTTCGCGAGGGTCGCCACCGACGCGTCGTTGTCCACGTGCCCCTGCGCGATCCCGTGGCCGGGCCCGTCGTGCCACACGCCGCAGTGGCCGTCCGGCGTGTACGAGCACAAGCACACGTCCGCGAAGATCGTGAGCCCGAGGCCCTTCAACGCGCCCGCCGCGCGCGCGACCAGCCCGTTGGGGTCCACCGCGTGGTGCATCCCCTTCGTCTCCGGCACGCCGAACAGCATCACGCCCTCGGCCCCGCCCGCCTTCGCGCGCTTCGCTTGCGCCGGGAGCTGGTCGACCGAGTAGCGCCACATGCCCCCGCCCGGCGGGAGCTCCTCGGCCACGCCGTGCCCGTCCACGATGAACCACACGGGCACGAGGTTCCGCGCGGTGACCTCGGTCTCGGTGAACAGCCGGAGGACGGACTCACTCTTCCTGAGGCGGCGAAGGCGATTTTGGACGTGCATGACGGGGCGCTCCGGCCCGCGGGCTATCACCGGGGCGCGGTGCTCGTCGCCGGGGGCCAGCCCGGGCGCTGCGGGCACAGGTCCTGGGGTACACTGGGGCGTGCCCCGCGCCCGCCACCTCGGCATCGTCGTGATCCTCGCGCTGGGCTTTTACGGCGCTGCGGTCTTCGCGAAGCGTCGATCCGCCGCGAGCGACCTCGCGCCCGTGCTCCCGCGGGCGCCGCTCGAAGCGCCATCGCCGGAGAGGTTGGAGACCATCGCCGCCGCCAGCGCAGCGGCATCGACGGTGACCGCCGACGCCCAGGCCCTTCGGGAGGCCCTCCGCCCCGCGATCCTCGTCGATGGTCCGCCCTCGGAGGCCGACCGGGGGGCGTGGCGCCCGTACAGCCGCGGGCTGGCGCTCCTCGACCGCGCGTTGGAGCGCCCCGGCTCCTTCGTCCAGGAGGACGACTCCCCCCGCCCGGGGTGGACGTTCCCGCTCGACGAGCGAGACCTGGCGCTCCAGACGTTGGGCTCGGCGTTGGTCGTCCGTGGATGGGACCGGGCGCTCGACGGTGACGTGGACGCCGGGTTGGGCGACATGTTGAAGGCCGTTTCGCTTGGGTTGCGTCTGTTGGACAGCCAGTCCCGGGTCGTCTCCACCATGATCGGCTGGGGGCTGGTCAACCGAGGCACGACGGAGATCGAGCAGCTCACCCGGACGTTGGGCGCCGCAGACCCCGAGCTGACCCAGGCCGCCATCGTGGGCCTCGGACCCGCGCTCGACCAAGCGCCAGTGGGGTGGCGCGCCGTCGAGGCCGACTGCCTGGCCACCCTGCGCGGCCACGTCGAGGCGTTCTCCGAGCACCCGGTCGTGGTCTCGCCGTGGGGGCGCTACCCGGTCTCGCCGGTCCTCGCGCCCGTGCTGATCGACACGCGGCAGACGCTCGAGAGCGGGCTCGCGATCTGCCGCCATGGTGTCGAGCAGGCCCGGTTGCCGTACGCGCTGCGCGCCGACCCCGCGGCCAACCGGCCGGCGTCGCCGTCCCCGTGGGACACCCTTGGAAACCTCGGGGGCGCCCAGCTCATCGAGGCGTTCGGCGACTACGACACGCCGGTCGGCATGGAGGACCAGGGCCGTGCCCGTGTCGCTGGGGTCTGGTCGGTCCTCTCCGCGCGCGCCTACCTGGCCGAGCATGACGCCATCCCGACGGCTCGCCAGCTCCTGCTGCCCGACGACCCGTTCACCGGCCGACCTCTCGCGATCGTCGACGGCGTGATCACCTCCACCGGTGACGCCGCCATGCACCCAAAGACCCCGCTGCGCTGGGTCATCCGCGTGGAGTTGGAAGAATAATCGCCCCCGTGCCAGGTTTCGGGCGCCTCGGACGTGTCCTCTCCAACTGGAGTTCACATGCGTGTCGTCGTCGTCGGATCGGGAGTCGCGGGGCTCACAGCGGCCGCCCTGCTCGCCCGGGGTGGTGCCTCGGTCAAGCTCGTCGAGCGGGCGTCTGCCGCCGGGGGGCGCGCGCGCTCGCAGGAGCACGCCGGGGCGGTCCTCAACCTCGGGCCGCACGCGCTGTACACGCACAGCGTCGGGGTGCCCGTGCTCGCGGAGCTTGGCATCGCGCTGGCCGGTGGCACGCCCCCGTCGGCCGGGTGTGCGCTGCGAGGCGGGCACCTGCACGCGTTGCCCGGGGGGTTGGGGTCGTTCGTGTCGAGCACCGCGCTGTCCGCCGCGGAGAAGCTCCACCTGTTGCCTTACCTCTCCCCCGTCGGCCAGGCGCCGGACACCACCGTCGCGGAGTGGTTGCACGGGAGCCCGGACGGGACCGCGGACCTCGTGCGCGCGCTGGTGCGCGTCTCGAGCTACTGCAACGCACCGGCCCTGCAGTCCGCCCGCGCCGCCCAGCGCCAGCTCCGCGCGGCGCTCCGCGGGGTGCGGTACTTGGACGGCGGCTGGGGCTCGATGGTCGCCGCGCTGGAGGGCGCGCTCCCGTCCACCGTCGAGCGGGTGCACGACGACGTCGCCGCGTTGCCAGACGCCGACGGGGTGGTGTTGGCAACGAGCCCGGCGCACGCCCGGTCGCTTGGCGTGCCCCTCCCGGCGCTGACGCCGGTGCGTGCGGCTTGCTTGGACCTCGTCCTGCGTGCGCTCCCGAGGCCGAGCGCGCGGTTCGTGCTCGGCTTGGACGACGCCGTGTACCTCTCCGAGCACGGCTCCATCGCCAAGTTGGGCGGCACCGTCGTGCACGTCGCGCGGTACCTCGCGCCGGAGGAGACGGGGGCCGACGCGCGCGCTGGCTTGGAGGCGCTGATGGACACCGCCCAGCGGGGCTGGCGGGAGGCCGTCCTTTTCGAGCGGTTCTTGCCCGAGCTGATCGTGACCCACCGGGTCGACCGCGTCGGGGAGATCGTGCCGGCGTCACACATAGTCGGGGCGCAGCGCGTGTGGCTCGCCGGGGATTGGGTCGGCGAGGAGGGGATGCTGGTTGATCGCGCCCTCGCGAGCGCGTCGGCGGCCGCGCGCGCAATCCTCGCGGCGGCGGAGTAGGGGCCGCTCGTGGCACTCCCCGCGCACCGTGTCCCCGAGCTCGAGCAGCTTCGCCCGCTGTTGTGGGGGCTCGCCTACCGGATGACGGGTGCGGCGGAGGAGGCCGACGACGTCGTCCAGGACGCGCTCTTACGCGCCTGGGAGCGCCCGCCGGGCCGCGTGGACGAGCCCCTGCGCGCCTGGCTCGTCGCCGTGACGCTCAACCTCGGGCGCGATCGCCTCCGTGCCCGCAAGCGCCGGGCCTACGTCGGCCCCTGGCTCCCGTCCCCGGTCCCTGACGCCCGCCTCGTAGACGAGCAGATCGCCGATCGTCAGTCGGCCTCGTGGGCGTTCTTGTGCGCCGCCGAGCGGCTCTCCGCCACGCAGCGGGCCGTGTTCCTGGCGCGGGAGGTGCTGGAGCTCTCCGCTGCCGAGACAGGCGCTGCGCTTGGCTGCTCCCCGGCCGCCGTGGACACCGCGCTGCACCGGGCCCGGGCGGCCCTCGTCGACCTGCCCGCCGCGCCCACGATGCTGGACGACGGCGTGATCGTCGCGTTCCTGACGTGCTTGCAGCTCGGCATGACGCGCGCCGCGATCAAGCTGCTGCACCCGGACGCCGTCGCGCTCAACGACGGCGGCGGCTTGGTGAACGCCGCGCGGATGCCCGTGGTCGGGGCGCGGAAAATCGTCGTATTCTTCAAGCGCCTCG